>NZ_JBQXXG010000010.1:0-151647 GCF_052644995.1 Quadrisphaera sp. KR29 | reverse complement strand
CAGGGCTGACCAGGGCTGACCAGGGCTGACCATGCAGCACCGCGCCCGAACCGGGCGTGGGCGCGTCAGTCGGGGAGGGATCGTTGGCCTCCCCGTTGGACGATCAGGCCTGCTGCAACACGCTCTCGGCTCCGTGCAGGAAGACCTCCAGGTCGACGTCGAACTGCTCCTCGTCGGAGGCCGAGACGGCCTCGCTGACCATCGCGCGCAGCACGGGGAAGTCGTCGGGTCCGACTTGGTGCAGCGCTGCAGCGACCTCAACCAGCTGCGGGGACGGAGGATGGTCGGCTGCGGCGATGTGGTCGTGCGCCGACGCTGTGGCCAGCGTGCTCAACGTCGTGAGCAGCCGGCCAGCTAGGGCAGGGGTGGCACCGGCGGCGACGAGCTGTTGCAGGACTGCTTCAACCGGGCGGAGCATGCGCACGTCAGCTCGCCGACCCAGCCTGAAGGTGTGGGCCACCAGCCCGGACTCAATGGTGGAACTTCTGATGGCGTGGGCCAAGCGTTTGCAGGCCTCTTGCCACCCCAGGTCAACCGGGAGATCCAGTTCGGCGAAGCGGGCGGCCACCGCCTCGGCGACGACCAGGACCAGGAGGCCGTCGCGGTCGGCGACGTGGTAGTTGACGGCCTTGCGGTCCACCCCGAGCTGTTGGGCCACCCCGTTCATCGTCAGCTCGTGAGGGGCCAGCTCGCGGGCGGCGGCGGCGATCTGCTGGGTGTCGATGCGCGCCGGGCGGCCCCTGCGACGAGGGCGGTCGGGAGTGGGCTGAGAGGGCACGCCGACATCCTGCGTCGTTGACCGGGGGCAGGGGTAGACGTAGGCTCCTCGAGTTTTTCCCCTACGGGAGTATTGGAGAGGATCACGATGTACGCAGCGACACTGCTCAATGGCGAGATCACCGTCAGTGAGCTGCCCGTCCCCACCCCCGGCCCCATGCAGGTGCTGGTCAAGACGCGCCTGTGCGCCATCTGCGCCTCAGACGCGCACTTCGTCACCTCTGCTGAGGCGATGGTCGCCAACTCCCAGAAGTTCGGCGGCGCCTACGCGGGCATCGACCTGTCCCAGCCCATCGCGATGGGCCACGAGTTCGTCGCCGAGGTCGTCGAGTACGGACCGGGCACGCAACAGCAGGTGCCCGTGGGCGGGCGAGTGACCGCCATTCCCGGCATGGTCGATGAGCAGGGCAACGTCGGCATCGTCGGCTACTACGGCCACCTGCCGGGAGGCTTCGCGGAGTACATGGTCTTGTTCGAGCCGCTCATGTTCGCGGTACCTGATGAGGTCTCCGACGAGCTGGCCACCCTGGTCGAGCCACTGGCCGTCGGTCTGGAGCACGCCCGCTCCGGGAACCCCACCCCTGAGGACGTCGCCCTGGTCATCGGCGCCGGCGCGATCGGTCTCGGAGTGGTCGCAGGGCTGAAGAAGGCAGGAGTGCAGCGCATCGTGGTCGCCGACCTCGACCCGGGTCGCCGCGAGCTCGCCGTGCAGATGGGCGCCACCTTCGGCGTCGACCCTCGCGTCACGTCCCCCTACGGCCCCCAGGACGCCTTCGACGGCGCTCAGGTCAACCTCGTCTACGAGTGCGTGGGACGACGCGGGATGCTCAACCAGATCATCCCCGGCCTCGGCGTGGGGGCCCGCATCGTCATGGGTGGGTACAGCCTGGAGCCTGAGGAGCTGATGGTGCCTCCGGCCCAGGACCGCCGCCTGACCATCCACTTCGCCTCCGGCGAGGAATACCAGGACATGGCGCTCGCGCTGGCCTCCATCGCCGACGGCTCCATCGATGTGCGCCCCTGGTTGGGACGCACCATCGGCCTGTCCGAGGTTGCCAGCGCCGTTGCAGCGATGGGCGACCCCTCGGCTCCGGTGCGCACCCTGGTCGACCCCAGCCGCCCCTGAGGGCGTGCCCGCGGCGCCAGCGCGCCGCGGGCAGCTCTCTGAGGATCGAGCAGCCGCCCCACCGGGTGACCCGCCTGATCTCCCCGCGGTCCTGTCGCCCAAGCGGGAGAGCTGAGTTTGCACCTCGACCCACCAGGGGACGTAGCGGCCCCCGAAACCGGACTGGAGCACGTCGTGACCCCCAAGACCGTCGTCATCACCGGCGCCAACAGCGGTATCGGCCGAGCCACCGCCCAAGCGCTAGCCGCGCAGGGCGACCACATCGTCGTGATCGGCCGCGACTACGAGCGCACCTCGCAAGTCGCCAAGGCGCTGTCCGCGGACTACCTCCTGGCCGACTTCGCTGACCTCAACCAGGTGCGCCGCCTGGCTCACGACCTCAGTGAGCTCCTACCGCGCATCGACGTCCTCATCAACAATGCCGGCGCCATCATGGGCAAGCGAGCCGTGAGCGCCGACGGCTTTGAGATGACGTTCCAGGTGAACCACCTGGCGCCGTTCTTGTTGACCAATCTGTTGTTGGACAAGTTGTCTACCAGCCACGCCAGCGTCATCACCGTGGCGAGCTCCTCGGCCAAGCGCTTCGGCAACCTCGACATCGAGGACCTGCAGAACACCAAGAAGTACACCCCCGAGAAGGCCTACGGCGACTCCAAACTGGCGAACATCCTGTTCACCAACGAGCTGCAGCGTCGCTACGGGCATCAAGGCATCTCCGCGACCTCCGTCGACCCCGGCAACGTCGCCACGGGCTTCGCGGCCGACAGCACCAGCTGGATGCGCGTGATCTACCACAACCGCGTCATCACCCCGATCTTCAAGCGGCTGATGCTGATCAGCCCCGAGCAGTCCGCGCAGCGCCTGGTCTGGCTCGCCAACGGCATCCCCAGCCAGACCTGGCAGACCGCCTCCTTCTACGAGGACCGCACGATCGGGCAGACCACCCCGCAGGCCTTCGACGTCGACCTGGCCGCTCGGCTGTGGCTGGCGAGCGCTGAGATGGTCGGCATGTGAGGTTCTCGTGCATGGTCCACCCCACCGCGGTCGGCGCCAGCCGCGTTCCAGGGCGGTCCCACAGATGGCTGCCCCCACTCGTGACCGACGGGTGCAGTCTCGCCTGGCCACATCTCCGGGCGGTTGCGGGCAACCCCAAACAGCAGAGGCAGAGGAGCCTGCGTGATGCAGTGGTCTGAGCACGTCATGTGGTGGCACGTCTATCCCTTGGGGGCCACCGGTGCCCCGGTGCGCCCCGCCCTCACCGGGGTCGGACCCGGGGCTCAGCGCCCCCAGCAGCCGCAGGCCGTGGCATCGGGACGTCCCCTCGACGTCTCTGGCAGCTCGAGCGGACGCTTCGATGGACAAGATCCCCAGGATGGGTCCTCGCAGGGATCTCAGAAGGGGGCTCAGAAGGGGGGTGGTGAGGTCGTGCACCGCCTGCGGCGCCTGGAGGCGTGGCTGGACCACGTCGTCCACCTGGGCCTGAACGGGCTGGCACTGGGCCCGGTGTTCGCCTCCAGCACCCACGGCTACGACACCGTGGACCACCTGCGCATCGACTCCCGTCTGGGCGACGAGACCGACTTCGATCGCCTCATCACCGCCGCCCACCAGCGCGGCATCAAGGTGCTGCTCGATGGGGTCTTCAACCACGTCGGACGCGCCCACCCCGCCTTCACCCGAGTGGAGGCTGAAGGTCCCGGCGCCCCCGGGGCCGAGATGTTCAGGATCGACTGGCAGGGGTGGCGACCCGGCCAGCGCGTACGCGCTGAGGTCTTCGAAGGTCACGACCAGCTGATCGCCCTCAACCACGACGCTCCGATGGTCACCGATCTCGTGGTGGACGTCATGGACTACTGGCTCGGTCGCGGCGCAGACGGCTGGCGTCTGGATGCTGCCTACGCCGTTCCGACCGCCTTCTGGGCAGCAGTCCTGCCTCGGGTACGCCAGCGACACCCCCATGCCTGGTTCAGTGCCGAGGTCATCCACGGCGACTACGGCCGGTTCGTCCAGGAAGCCACCGTGGATTCCCTGACCCAGTACGAGTTGTGGCAGGGGATCTGGCACTCCATCGCCGATGCCAACTTCTACGAGCTCGCTCACGCTGTCCAGCGTCACAACGCGCTGCTGGAGACTTTCGTCCCCTCGACCTTCATCGGGAACCACGACGTCACCCGCATCGCCTCGGCCGTCGAGCCCACCTTCGTGCCCCACGCGTTGGCGGTGCTGTTCACGGTGGCGGGGGTGCCCAGCGTCTACGCCGGGGATGAGTACGCCGCCACCGGGATCAAGGAGCAGCGCCTGGGAGGTGATGACGCCGTGCGCCCCGAGCTGCCCGCACATCCGCCCGGCCGCGACGACATCGGCAGTGATGGGGCCCAAGTCCTGAGCGCGCTGCACGATCTGGTGTCCCTGCGTCGGCGCCACCCCTGGCTGGTGCGCGCCCACACCGATGTGGTCCACCTCGCCAATCTGCAGGTGGTGCTGCGCACAGCCGCCGGCGGCCAAGCACTGATCGTCGCACTGAACCTGGCGAGCTCGCCCACCACCCTGCCCGTCGCCGGCGCGGTGTCCGTGGTCGCCGGCCTCGCTGCCCTGGCCGGTGGTCAGGTGCAGCTACCCGCCCGCGGGTGGGCGGTGCTGCAGGGTTGACCAGCAACCGCAGGTCCACTGCTGGCCGTCGCTGGCAGGTCGGAGCAGGACGGGCCGCTCGGTGCTGCAAGGCCACACAGAGCCGCCATGCCGACAGGGGCTGCCCTTGCGGCTTGCTCGCTGCGCAGGCGTGAACGGTAGGGTCCGCCTCGTCTGAGCCGTCTCAGCGCCTCAGTTGCGCCGGCGCCGCTGGCTGTCTTGCTCCAGACTCGAGAGCAGATGGAGCAGGTCAGACGGGTCGGTCAGGCAAGACCCCCGCGCGGGGCTGACAGCGCCGTGTGCGACTCACGGGCGCATGCCAGCGGTACTGGCGGGAGGTCGGTGACGACGAGAGACCGGCCCGCCCACAGGGGCTGACATGCCCTGCCAGTACACGCATCAACAGTGACTTCCGCGGCACTCGCCAGAGCCGTTGACTGGCGCAGACCGGTACTCCCCGATGCCCACGGAGCTGACATGCCACACCAGGACGACGGCTACACCTTCCCCTTGCTGGAAGGCATCACGCGTACGCCAGTGCGCTACCCCAACCGCTACGGCCTGACGATCGCCGCGGACCTGTACCACGCAGCCGACCTCGACCTGACGGTCTCGCACCCGGGCATCGTCATCGGGCCGCCCCACGGCGGGGTGAAGGAGCAAGGGCCAGGCGTCTACGCCCAGCAGATGGCCCGCCGCGGATTCGTCACGCTCGGCTTCGACCCCTCCCACAACGGCGAGAGCAGCGGACAGCCTCGCCACATCACCTCCCCCGAGCTCTTCGCGGAAGACTTCAGCGCGGGAGTGGACTACCTGGGGACCTTGGGCTTCATCGACCGAGACCGCCTGGGGGTCATCGGCATCTGCGGCAGTGGCGGCTTCGCCCTGAGCGCCGCACAGGTCGACCACCGCATCAAGGCGGTGGCGACGGCGGCCATGTACGACATCAGCGGCGTGGCTCGAGAGGGCTGGCAGCACAGCAGCACCCCTGAAGAACGCCAGAAGGCGCTGACTGACCTGGCCGCGCAGCGCTGGGCCGACGTGGATGCCGGCGAAGCTGCGCTGTCGCCGACCTTCCCCAGCGCGATTCCCGATGGACTCGACCCAGTCACCGCAGAGTTCTTCGAGTACTACGTCACCGACCGAGGACGCCACCCCCGCTCGATCGGTGGCTTCACCATCACCAGCGGCCAGGCCCACATCAACTTCGGATCGCTGCGTCACCTGGCGGAGATCTCCCCGCGTCCTGTCTTGATGGTGACGGGGGATGTCGCACACTCCCGCTGGTTCAGCGACGAGCTGTTCGAGCAGGCCCAGGAGCCCAAGGAGCTGTTGGTCGTCCCAGGAGCGCGGCACATCGACCTGTACGACAGGCCTGAGGCCATCCCGTTCGACGCGCTCGAGCGGTTCTTCGCCGAGTCCCTGCAGTAATCAAACCGGTGGCGCAGCCGGCGGTGGACCGCGTGAGCCACCGTCTGCCGCCGGGCTCAAATGCCGGACACCCGGACTGACCACGAGGACCGGGCATGGCCATCGCCCCTTGTGGATGCGCCGCCGTCCACCGTCGCAGGCCACGTCCTCGCTGTACCTAGCCGCAGCGAGGACGAGCCACGGCCGGCGTGCGAGGGGCGACGACCGGGACGCCGGAGCCTCTAAGCGGACACCGTTGTACGGTATTGGCTTCACATCGCTTGCGAGGGCCTCATGGCCGGCGGCTCACTCACCCTCGACTCCACCATCGCGACCTGGTTGGACGATCCCCACGGCGGTCCACTCCTGCGGGCCCTGCTGGCTTCCGGCGGCCAGGACGAGCGCGCCCTCGCGCCTGTCCGGTTGCTCCCCTTGGGTCACCTGGTCGCGATGAGCCGGGGCGCCCTTCCTCAAGAGGCCATCGAGGGACTGCTCACCCAGCTTGCGGAGCTTCGCGCGTCCAATGCTCCGAGCGAGTCCGGGAAGCAGATGACGGCCCCCCTTGCGGCGGGCGATTCGGGTGAGACGGCCACCGAGCAGGGGGTTGGGGTCAGTCAGCGCCCCTCTGCTCGGCCGGAGTGGAAAGAGCGCATCACCCCGGAGCGCTTCGCGGGCCAGACCCTGATCGTCACCGGCGCCGGCTCCGGCATCGGGCGCGCTACCGCCTCGCGCGTGGCCCGCGAGGGAGGCCGTGTGATCGCCGTCGACGTCGTCGCCGAAAGGGTGCAGGGCCTTGTCGATGAGCTGAGCTCGCTACCGGGTACGGGCGAGGTCGTGCCGGTCGTGGCTGACATCACTCACGCCGACGGAGTCGCGCTCATCGTCGATGCGGCAGGAGAGCGCGTCGACGCACTCGCCAACATCGCCGGGATCATGGACGACATGACCCCGGTCCACGAGGTCAGCGACGCGGTGTGGGAGCGCGTGCAGCGCATCAACGTGGACGGGGCGATGCGTCTGACGCGCGCCGTGGTGCCGCTCATGCTGGCCGCCGGAGGTGGCTCGGTGGTCAACGTCGCCAGCGAGGCGGCGCTGCGAGGGTCGGCGGCTGGGGTCGCCTACACCACCTCCAAGCACGCCGTCGTCGGGCTGACGAAGAGCTCGGCGGTCATGTACGCCCGCCTGGGCATCCGCGTCAACGCCGTGGCACCGGGCCCAGTGATCACCGGTATCGAGGCGAGCTTCGCCTCGGCGCTGGGCGCCGAGCGCATCGGCGGCCTGCTGGGAATCACGCCGCCACCGGTGATGCCTGAGCAGCTGGCAGCCTCGATTACCTTCTTGCTCTCCGAGGACGGCGTGAACATCACCGGCGTGGTGCTCGCCTCCGACGGTGGCTGGTCGGCTCAGTAGACACATCCACCCACTTCCCCACCCGGCCACCTGGCCAAGGACGCCGGCCGCTGACCCCGAGGTCCGTGGCCCCCTATCGCGCTGGAGCACCGATGACCCCCACGAGCACACCCAGCCCATCTCTGGGCAGAACGGCGACCCGGATCGCCCTGGGTAGCGCACTCGCCTTCGCCGGAGCGATGCACCTGACCAAGGCGCGCGAGGAATTTCAAGCGCAGGTCCCGACGTGGGTCCCGCTGCCCGCTGATGACGTGGTGGTGATGTCAGGAGTCCTGGAGGTCTGCTTGGGCAGCGCCCTGGTGCTGCTACCCAAGGAGCAGCACCGCCTGGGCTGGGTGGTCGCAGCCTTCTTCACGGCCATCTTCCCCGGCAACATCGCCCAGTACACCGAGCGGCGGGACGCCTTCGGCCTCGACAGTGACCGCAAGCGTGCCCTGCGCCTGCTCGGGCAGCCTCTCTTGGTCGCTGCCGCGCTGTGGTCGACGCGACGAAACTGAGTAGTAGCCCGGTCTGGTGCGCGCGGTGGGTGGGGTCGCGGCGCTTCCGCTGGGGTCCCTGGGTGGCGCGGCGATGACGTCATGGGGAACGCCCGACCCGGTCCACCTGCCTAGCGGAGCTGACCCCGAGGCGCCGACATGGTGAGCACCGTCGACGCCGCGCTAGGCGCGGTGGGCTCGACAGAGCGCGTCCAGCTCGGTGACGGACTCGCGCAAGACGGTCGAGAGCAGCACCACGAGCAGTCCCTGCTGCCCGGCACTGAGCAGGGCGTCCTGGCCGCTGAGCACGCTGCGCGCCTGAGGGGCGTCCACCACGGCGAGCTGACGACCTCGCAGGCCGTCGCCACTTCGGTGGGGGTGACCGACTGCGCCGGTACGCCCTGCAGGGTCACTGCGGCATCGGAGCGCACGTCGTAGACGGCGGCTGCGGTGTGTCGCTGCGCGCGTGACTGACCGCAACGCCTGCGCCGATGATCCCCAGGCCCACCACACCAGCACGCGGCGGCGCGGCGTCAGTCGCGGAAACCGCCACCGCCGTTGACGCTCCACACCTGGCCAGAGACCCAGTCGGCGTCGTCGCTGAGCAGGAAGCAGATGGTCTGTCCCAGGTCGGCGGGCTGACCCAGGCGGGGCACAGTGACTCCAGCCCGCATCTGGGCCTTGAACTCCTCGCTCATGGTGGCCAGGGCTGTCTCGCTCAGCACCGCCCCGGGGCTGACGCTGTTCGCCCGGATGCCCTGCTTGCCATAGGCGCTGGCCAGGTGGCGGCTCAGGGCGTTGATGCCGGCCTTGGAGGCTGCGTAGGCCGGGCGAACAGCCTCACCCACCCACGACGCCCCTGAGGAGGTGTTCACGATGGCGCCCCCACCGGCAGAGATCAGGTGTGGCAGAGCGTGCTTGGCGATGAGGGCGTAGCCGATGAGGTTGGCGTTGAGGGTCTGCTGCCAGATGGCGATGTCCATGTCCAGCACGGCGACGTCGTTGCCCAGCGTGGCGGGCGACAAGTCCGCGGCCACGTTGGCCACGCCGTCCAGCCCTCCCAGCTCGGCGGTGGCGAAGTCGACCAGTGCCTCGATGCTCTTCGGGTCGGCCAGGTCGAAGGCGGATGCCACCGCGCGCCCTCCAGCCTCCTTGATCCGCGCGGCGATCGCGGAGGCGCCCTCGACGTTGATGTCGCCGATCACGACGTAAGCGCCCTCTTCACCCAGTCGCAGGGCGGTCGCGGCCCCGATGCCGCTGCCACCGCCGGTGAGCAGGATCCGCTTGCCGTTCAGTCCGCGCATGCTTCCTCCACATCAATCATCCGTACAACTGTGTACGTTTGAGCAAAGGTACACCCTTGTACGCTTTCGGCATGGACAGCGCGTCGCCGCTTCGACGTCGGGCCCCCCGCCAGGACGCCGCACGCAACCGCGAACGCCTCCTGCGCGCCGCGCGCACCGTCTTCGCCGAGCAGGGCCCTGAGGCTCCACTGGAGGAGGTCGCCAAGCTCGCGAACGTCAGCCGCACCACGCTGTACCGCAACTTCGCCTCACGAGAGGAACTCGCCTCGGTCATCTACGCGGAGGGGATGGTCGCTGTCGAGGCCAAGGCCAGCGCCGTGGCGGACGAGCCGCTCGGGGCGCTGGCGCTGGTCGACTTCGTGCTGCAGTTGCAGATCGACCACCGCGTCACCGCTCCGGCACTGACCCCTGCTGGTGACGGCCATTACGCCGACTACGCCGAACGCACCCAGCAGGCCCTGCGCCCTGCAGTGGCCATGGCGATGACCCACCAGGTGCTGCGCGAGGGCGTCGACCTGCTAGACGTCCTGCTGGCCCTGCGAATGGCGGAGGTCAACGCACTGGAGGCGGATGCGCAGACGCGAGCCATCCACCACCAGCGCGGGCGCCACCTGGTGATGAACGCCCTGTTCACCGAGGCGGCGGTGCGCGCGTTCAACGAACGAGGACCTGCCGCAGAGGTGGACTGAGGCTTCTATTCGGCGCGGCTCGCGCCAGCCCCGGCGATGGTTGGGCGACCTGCTCGAGGTGGCAGGCGCGGCGGCCCGATGGCACGCGCGTACTTCTGCAGGCTCGCGAACAGGGCTCGCGGCCAAGGCGTGGGGCAGTGACCGGCCTAGTCCCCCGGCACCGGCGAGCTTGTGAGCAGCCGCTGGATCGCGCTCCCGTACATGTCGACCAGCTGCTCGCGCCGAAGGGCCACCAGGGATGCTCCACGAGCGCCCCACATGGCCTCCATCAGCCCTGAGAGGGCAACGGCGGCCAAGCCAGCGCGCACGCGGGCCTCATCACCTTCCAGCCGCGCCGCCAGGGGGGTGACCAGCTGCAGGTCGACCACTTCATCAAGGCGGGCACGAACCTCGGGGAGGTCAGCCGCCCGGCTCAGTGCGACGTAGACCTCTCGGATCTGGGAGTGCTCTTGAGCCGCTTCATCGATGACGTAGCCGACCAGTGCTCGGCCCAGCTCGTGGACCGATCCCCCCAGGGCGCCCGCCATGCCCCCCCGGCGCAACCCCGCCGGTGCGTCGGCGCGCTCGGGCGCGGACGACCACAGTCCCTGGGTCATGACTTCCAGGAAGAGCGCCTCCTTGGAGCCGAAGTGCCTGATCACCAGAGCAGCGGTGATCCCCGCCCGATCGGCGATGGCGCGCACCGTGGTGCCGGCGAAGCCATCACGCAGGAACAGCTCATTGGCCGCCGTCCGGATGGCCACCTTCGTCGGCACCCTGCCCTGAGGACCACCGTCATCAGGAGTGCTGGAGGTGGGCGTCGAAGCGACGGCGCTGCGCATGACCACCATGGTAAACGACGTTGACACATGAGTAAATGGCGTTTACTTTGAGGGCGACCTCCTGGACGCCGTACGGCTGGAGGTGGTCTGCGGTCTTGCAGACCCCCTGTCGCCAGGACCCCGTTCCCCTCTTGGAGCCCGTTGATGGCCACCCCGCCACCGGAGCAGTCCGCTGTCCGTCGCTTCTTCGCGGCCTACCTGCAGCCACTGGTCTTCGTCATCGGTTTTCCGCTGGCCTTCGCCAGTGCTCTGCACGCCCCCACCCCTCATGACCTGCCGCTGGCGGTCGTGGGCCCCCAAGCCGTGGTGGCGCAGGTCGCCGACGGGCTGCAGGCTTCCGGCGCTTTCGCGACCACCCACACCGATGACCCGGGTGCCGCCGAGCAGGCGGTGCGCGATCGCCAGGCGGACGGGGCCATCCGCATCGACGTGCAGCAGCCGACCTCAGCCGACGCGCAGCCCACCTTCACGGTCACGACCTACGTGGCCGGTGGAGGTGGCTTGGCCGCAGCGGGCGCCGTGCGGCAGGCCGGAGCTCAGGTCGCCCAGCAGCTGGGTACCACCGCGCAGGTCATCGACGTAGCTCCCCTGAGCACGGGCGACGGACAGGGCACGGGCCTGTTCTTCCTGCTGACGTACACCAGTCTGGGCGGTTACCTGGCGATCATCTCGTTGATGCAGTTCCTGCCCTCTGCCAGGTTGCGCAGCCGCTACCTCGCCGCGGGGGTCACCGCCATCGGTGCACCCGTGCTGGTGTACGGCCTGTCCGCCATCTTCGTGGGCACGTACGGGGCGTCCTTCGCGGCGACGGCTGCTCTGCTGGGGGTCGCCTCGCTCTACGTCTTCACCGTCAGCGCCGCGACGATCCTGATCAACCAGTTCCTGGGAAGGATGGCCACCGTCGGGGTGATGGCTCTGATCGTCATGCTCAACTTCCCCGGCTCGGGTGGGTCGATCCCCGCCGGGATGCTCCCTCCGTTCTGGCAGGGGCTGCACAGCGTCTACTTCGGCGCCGGTGCCTTGGAGGCCTTCCGCTCGATCATCTACTTCGACGGTGCCGGCATCGGTAGGTGGCTGCTGCAGCTGTCGGCGTGGACGGTGGGCCTGGTGCTGATCACCGCAGTGGTGCACCTGCGGCGCACTGTGCGCACCCAGAGGGACCAGCTCATCGCCCTAGGGGCCAGCAGCCCAGGAGTCAGCCGGGACGAGACCACCTCGGTCAGCGCCGACGGTGAGCGGGTTTCGGTCGGCGATGTGCTCTCCTCGACGCACGCGCCCGGTGGCGGGCAGCCCGAACCGTCCGGTCGCCAGGTCGAGGACACCGCTGCTGCAGCGGGGGCGCCGCGATGAGCCTTCCAGGCAGCACCTCCCGCAAGCACCCGAGGCACTCCGCAAGCTCGGAGTCGCCGGGTCCCGCCAGCACGCCCATCGCCCCGTCAGCGCTCGAGGACCAGGACACGCCCATGACCGGACAGGCCGAAGCACCTGATGCGCACACGCGCGCCGAACTCACAGGACCCGGCAGGGACCACGACCGACAGCCGACCGTCGGAGGAAGCGGTGGACCGGCCGAGCTCGAGACAGGTGCACAAGCCGACACGACGACGCCTAGGAGGCAGCCCCCTCGGGGGGTGATCCTCGTGGTCGCCACAGCCCTGATGCCGCTGTTCTTCATGCTGCTGCTCACGCCCACGCTGGTCAGCGCCTCCCACTCACCTCGCCCCCACGAGATGGCCATCACCCTGGCAGGGCCGGCGGCCCTGACTGCGCAGGTCAGGGACGCTGTACAGCAGCAGACCGGGGATTCGTTCGCGTTCACCACCACCACCGATGCGGCCGCAGCGGCCCAGCAGGTAGCCGACCGCGATGCCGTGGGCGCCTTGGTGCTCGGTGAAGGCAGCGTGACGGTGGTGGAGGCCTCCGCGGGAGGGGTCGGGGCTGCCGGTGTGGTGCGCCAGCTCGGAAGTCAGGTAGCCGCCGAGCTCGGCGCCGCTACCACCGTTCAGGACGTCGCTCCCCTAGCCACAGGAGACGCCACCGGCACCGTGCTGTTCTTCCTCTTCACGGCCTGCACCGTGGGCGGGTTCTTGTCCGTGGTGGGCCCCTCCCAGGTGCGCTCCCCGCTCGGAGCCCGCGAGATGCTGATCACGAACGGCGTGGCAGCGGTCGCCATCCCCTTGTTGGCATACGCCGTCCTGAGCCCCTTCGTGGGCGGCTTCGGGGTCTCAACGGGCACGCTGCTGGCGGTCTTGGGGATCGCGGCGCTGTACACCTTAACCATCGGCTTGCTGGCGACCTTCGCTCATCAGCTGGTGGGGGTGGGTGGCGTCTTCCTGGTGATGATCATCGCCGTGGCCTTCAACCTGCCCAGCAGTGGTGGCACGGCACCGGTGTCGATGCTCCCCTCCTTCTGGCAGATGGTCCACCAGGTCTGGGTGGGCGCAGGCGGCTACGAGGCCATGCGCAGCACCCTGTACTTCGCTGGCGCCGGTACTGGCCACTTCCTGGTCCAGCTGCTCGTGTGGACCGTGGTCCTGCTGGCACTGGTACTCACCACCGCGCTGCACCGCCGCCACAAGCGGCAGGTTGATCGCCACGAGCGCCTCGAGCGAGACCTGGAAGGCGCAGCGGGGTTCACCAACGCCTGACCAACTCGGGCTGACCACCGGTCGTGCGGACGTCCCCTCGCACAGACCATTCACGAAGGGAACACGCATGTCCACATCGATCAAAGCCCTCTACACCGCCGAGGCTCTCGCTACGGGAGAAGGCCGGCAGGGACACGTGCGCACCAGCGAGGGAGCGCTCGACCTGGACCTGAGCGCCCCCAAGGAGCTCGGTGGCTCCGGGCTGGGCGCCAACCCCGAGCAGCTGTTCGCCGCGGGATACGCCGCCTGCTTCCACTCAGCGCTGCTCGGTGTCGCTCGCAGCAGCAAGACCCGCATCGAGGGCAGCAGCGTGGGCGCCCGCGTCTCGCTGGGCGCACTGGACTCGGGAGGCTACGGCCTGGCCGTGGAGCTGGAGGTGGCCATCCCGTCGGTGCCGCACGAGCAGGCCCAGGCGCTGGCCGAGGCTGCTCACGCGGTGTGCCCGTACTCCAACGCCACGCGCGGCAACATCGAGGTGCGCGTGATGGTGGTCGACGACTGACCACTGGCGGCGGTACCGCTCAGATGCCGCCTGCGTTCGCATGCTGGGGGCCTGGGGGTTCGCCGTGTATCAGCGGACCCCCAGCACACAGCGGTGGGGCTCAGATGTCAGCTGCTCGCCAGTCGGGAGCCTCTCGGGGCAAGACCGCACGCAGCAGGTCCGCTGAGCGCAGCACTCCCTCGCGGGAGCCGAGCATGACGTCTTCATGCTCGATGCTTATTGGGCCGTCGTAGCCGGCCCCCCGCAGCGCGTAGGCCAGCTGCGCCCAGAACCCGGCGCCGCCTTCGTGCCCCAGCCCCAGGGTGACGAAGTTCCACGACCGTTCCCGAGCCCGCTCCGGCGGCAGGGTGTCAAGGCGCCCGTTCACGCTGGCGTTGCGAGCATCCAGGCGCACGTCCTTCGCATGGACGTGGAAGACGGCCCCACCCAGGTCACGGACGACCTCGAGGATGTCGGCCCCCATCCACATCAGGTGTGAGGGGTCCAGGTTGGCGCCCACCACGGCAGGGTCGACCGCGGCGCGCAGGCGAGCCAGGGTCAGGGGGTTGTAGACGAGCTGGTTGCCGTGCATCTCCACAGCCAGGCGCACGCCGCGCTCGGCGGCGAAGGCCGCCAGGTCCTCCCAGTAGGGCAGCGCCACCCGCTCCCACTGGTAGGCCAGCAGGGTCTGCGTCTCCGGCGGCCAGGAGGTGGTGACCCAGTTCGGCGTCCGCTCACCCGCTGCGCCAGCGGGCAGCCCGGACATGAGCACCACCGTCGGTACGCCCATCTCTGCGGCCGCGGTGATGCTCTGGCGGACCACGCGGTCCTGCCGTGCTCCCTCGACGGGGTGCAACTGGTTGCCGTTGGCGTTCAGCGCGCACAGCCGCAGCCCGCGGGAGGTCACCGCCTCGGCCAGGCGCCGGCGAGCGCCGGTGTCGCTGGCCAAGGCCTCCAGGTCAGCATGCGGAGCCTGCGACCAGTTGCCAGTGGCGATCTCGACGGCATCCAGGCCGGCCTCGACGGCGACGTCCAGGGCTTGGTCCAACGAGAGGTGACCAAGGGAGTCAGTGACCATGCTCAGCTGCATCGGGGTTCCTCGTGCTGGGTGGGAGGCACCCACGTCGGCGACTCCTCCAGCAATCTTAATGTCCGAACATGCCACGGCGGCGCATGCGCCGGCGCCTCGAGCAGTGAGGACGTCAGGCCAGCAGGTGCCCGTAGCCCTGCGCGAGCAGCGACAGTGCCTCATCGACCAACTCGCGCGGGTCAGGAGCGGCGGGCTCGTGCTGGGCCCACCACAGCAACGTAGCCATCGTCACCGAGTTGATCGCCGCACTGAGGACAGCGGCAGCGAAGTGCGCGCGAGGTCCCGCGAGGCGGGTGCGCAGGTAGCGGGCGATCACTTCCTGGCCGCGACCCATCAGGTCGAAGCGCTGCAGTTCGGGGCAGGCGGCGATAAGGCCCAGCGCGCATCGCAGGGCCTCCCAGTCCTGACCGGACTCCTGCAGCGTCTCACGCACGTTGGCGCGCACGACATCGAAGGCGGGCACCTGGGAGTCGGTGTGGACGAGTCGCTCGGCCGAGCGTTGCAGGGTGCCGGGCACTGACTTCCACACGATGTCGGACTTCGAGGGGAAGTAGCGGTGGAGCGTGCGCACGCTGACATCCAGAGCATCGGCGAGTTCGCTCATGGTGCAGTCGGCGTAGCCGCGCTGGTCCAGGACTCTCACGGCGCGCCGGGCCAGCTCGTCCGCGCTCCACACGCGAGGGGGACGCCCTCCCTTGGAAGGAGATCTTTGCGCTCCCGACATCCCCTCACTGTAGGGTTATGGCACAGTCTGCCAAAATTCCGGAGGGAGCTGCCGTGCCCGGGCGCCTGCACGAAAAGGCCGCCTTCATCACCGGTGCTGCCAGCGGGATTGGGGAAGCTTCTGCGCGAGCGATGGTGAGGGAAGGCGCCGCCGTCGCGCTCGCCGACATCAACGAGAGTGGAGTCCTCGCCCTCGCTGAGGAGTTGTCGATGCGCGGCGCGCGAGCACTGGCCATGGTCCTGGACGTCTCAGATCCGGTCGCGGTCCAGACCAACTACGAGATCGCCGTGGCAGAGCTTGGGCGCTTGGACGTGCTGCACCTCAACGCTGCGGCCGGCCGCCCCGACGACAGCAACGTGGTCGACACGCCGCTGGAGGCCTGGGAGGACGCCTTCCGGCTCAACGTCATGAGCGTGGTCACCGGCCTGAAGTACGGGATCCCGCACCTCCTGGCCGGTGGCGGCGGCAACATCGTGGTGACCTCCTCCGGCGGCGGTGAAGCCGGTGACCACAGCCGGATCGCCTACGGCTCACTGAAGGCGTCGGTCACCGCTCTGACGCGTTACGTCGCAGTCACTCACGGGCGAGCCGGCATCAACATCAATGCAGTCCTCCCGGGCCTGGTGCTCTCCCCCGGTGCGGCCACCCAGTTCCCCGCCCCCTTGTCCGCTGCGGTCGCCAAGCACCAGACGACCGACCGACTGACCCAGCCCGAGGACATCGCTGAACTTGTGGTCTTCCTGGCTTCCGATGACGCCAAAGCCATCCGCGGCCAAGGCATCCGCATCGACGCCGGCGTCTCCATCCAGGGCGGCGCCAGCCCGACGCTGGCCCAGGCGATCGCCGACCTGCAGGCAGGTGTCGCGGAAGGCGCATGAGCACAGCGCTCACCGGAAAGACGACGAAGGACTAGGAGCAAGCCCATGAAGGTCAGCACACAGATGATCGCCCCAGAGCTGCGGACCGTGGGTAGGGCGGCTCACGTCCTGTTCGGCGGTGGACAGCGCACTGAAGCCCAGCTGCGCAGGAAGGACCCTCTCGCGATGCGCTTGATGGCCCGCCTGACGCCCAGGGGCGTCGAGATCCAGGAGCGGTCCTTGACGCGCACTGACGGCACCGCTCTGGACGTCGTGGTAGTCACCCGTCCCGGCTCCACCGCTCGCCAGCGCCCCGGCATACTGTGGCTCCACGGCGGCGGGTACTCCGCCGGCAGCCACCGCGGAGAGCTGGTGGCGATGAAGCACCTGCTGGACCTCACCGATGCCGTCGTGGTCTCACCCGACTACCGGTTGAGCAAGCAGGCGCCCTACCCGGCCGCCGTGGATGACTGCTACCAGACCCTGTTGTGGCTCAAGCAGAACGCCAGCGACTTGGGCGTGAGGTCTGATCAGCTGATCGTCGCTGGAGGAAGTGCAGGGGGTGGGCTCACGGCAGCCACCACACTGATGGCTCGTCAGCGGGGCGAAGTCAGAATTGCCTTCCAGATGCCGCTCTACCCGATGCTCGACGATCGGACCACCCCGTCGTCCCGGGACAACGACGCACCGGTGTACGACGCCGTCACCAACGACTCCAATTGGCGCATCTACCTCGGCGAGCTTTACGGCACAGCGTCGATCCCGTCCACAGCTGCGCCTGCACGCGAGACCGACTACAGCGACCTGCCTCCGACGATCACCTTCGTGGGCAGCATCGAACCGTTCCGCGATGAGACCGTGACGTACGTGGAGAACCTGCGTGCAGCCGGGGTGCCGGTGGCCTTCCTGGAGGTGGAAGGGGCTTGGCATGGATTCGACAGCATTGCCAGCTGGACCAAGGTCGCGCGCCGGGCCAACGCCTGGCGTGACGAGCAGTTCAAGCGCTTTCTGACCACGTACTTCGCACCCAACTGATCCGCAAGCACTGTCATGGCTGCAGAGCGCCCCTGCTTCCGGCACGGTCGGGTACGTCGTGGCTGTCCCTCCCCGGGAGATTCGACTCACCGGTGAGGCTCCCCCGGTCAGGAGTTGCCCTCGGGACGCATCGAGCCATAGCGCCCGAGCCGAGATTCTCGACCCAACGACTCGCCCCCGTGCGGCAATCGTCTGCGGTCACCAGCCTCCGTTGCACATACGCGCGCGCTGACGCAGGCATCCTCGTGTTGTCAGCGAACAGCTGAAAATTGCCGTTGTCTTGGGGGGCGTTGAACAGGATCTCGTAGGCCAACTGACCTGGTTCATCGCCGGCGTTGGCCGCGAACCAGTCGACCATTCCCTCCACGTAGGCGGGTTCGTCGCCCATCTCCGCGCGGCCGGACCACTCCGGCACGGCCAGCGGCACGCCCCACTCCTTGGCCTGCTCGCGGTAGGCGTTCAGCCCGATCGGGATGCCGTCGTCGCCGCGGGCGTCGAGGTGGGCCTCGAAGTCCGCCGCCGAGGTGATGGTGGGCCAGCCGTTGTAGGTGTCCACTCCGAGCACGTCAGCCTGGTCGCTGCCGGGCCAGGTGGTGCGCCAGTCCAGGTCGGTGCCTGAGCTGGTGACGTTGACGCCGTAGACGAGCTGGGCCTCAGGAAAGACCTCCTGCTGGATGGCGCGGTAGCGAGCCCAAGCGGTCTTGAAGTCCTCGGCGTCGCCGGGGCTGACCGACCAGTCCCAGCCACCCAGGTTGAACTCGTGGAAGGGGCGCACGTACGTCGTTCCACGGCCCTGGCGGAGCTCGGCCATGCGGGTCAGCGACTCTCGCCAGCGGTCGTCGTAGGCGCCGTCGGCAGCCGCGGCCCAGGTGTCGCCCTCGAGCAGCCCGCCGGGGGCGATGTCGATGGCGCCGTCGAAGTCAGCGACCTCGCCGCCGGGGGCGATGGAGTACAGCTGGGTCTGGTTGTCGCCGACGTCGGCCCAGGTGCCGACGATGTCGACGGGGTCGCCGCGCCACTCCCCCAGTGCGCCGTCGGCGGCGCCGTCGCCGGAGGCGCCGGACAGCCACGTCTGGCTGTCGCTGACGGGCGCTGCCGCGACGCTCGATTCGTCAGGCTCTGTGGACGCCAGGACGTTCGTCGCCATGGCGGAGGGCCGTGCGCTCGGGTCGGGCATCGCCGAGGCTGTCGCCGGCGTCGCCGCAGAGGGAGTAGGTGACTCCTCGGGCATCGGGTTGGTGGCGGCCAGGGCGATGCTGGTGGCCGTACACAGGAGCGTGAAGGCTCCGAAGATCACCAGGGCGGGGCGGGCTCCGCGCGTGGTGGGGGTGGCCTGGCGGTGCTTGGGCATGGCGATGACTCCAAGTGTCGGATGCGGTGCTGGCGCTGTCAGGGGTGTGGGGCGCCTCGCGCTGGGCTGTTGGCGCTTCGGCTCAGCGGCGCGGGCGAGGCTGCAGCTCAGATGCGCGCATGGGGAGGGGTGCTGCTCGGCGCTCCGCGGACATCAAGGCAGCGCTGAGCCGCTTGTCTGCGGGAGGACGGGAACGCGCCACTTCCGCGGTCGCTGTCTGCGGCATCACACCGGTCAGGCTGTCGGCTAACACCTCACCGAGTCGCCGCGCCTGGAGCCCTGCGGTGAGCAGCGGTGGCGCGTCCGGGTTGATCTCGTCGGCTTGATGCGGCCGCGACGGCACCCACGTCAGGGCGGCAGCGCCCTCCAGACCGGCCGGTACGAGCCACTTCCTGTCCTCCACGCACCGGACCGTCACCTCTGCGAGTGCATCAGCGGCGCCGGTCGACGCCTTCAGCAGCTCCATGGCGGCCTGTCTCGCTCGCCCTGGCGTGCCGCGAGTCCACACGAGGCCTCGCGCAGAGGGTTCTGCGGCGTTCAGAGTGGCGATGAGCTGCAGCTGTACGAGGACGGCGGGGTCAGAGACCTCGATGGTGCTGGCGCGGCCGGGTTGGCGTCCGGCTCGGTGCATGGCTCGGCTGAAGTCCGCGGCGGCGTGCTCGAGCGTCGCCACGGGATCGGAGACGTCGGGTGGCGTCGTGGCGGGCAGCGTGAACTGGTCCGTGTTCATCAGGGCAGCGCAGGCATCGCTGCTGACTCGTCCGAGGAGCCGGTAGGCGAGCTGTACGTGAGACGGGCTGACGTGATCAGCCGTCCGCACCAGGTGCGTCAGGCGCTCGAGCCCGGCCGACAGGTGTTCGGGGCGGCGGATGACCAACGCTGCCCGGGGTGTCGGTGGCGTGCGCGGCCGCAGCGCAGGCAGCGGTCCGCTGCTGGCCAGGGTGACGACGGGGACCGCGGCCCCGCGCAGACGGGGGGCCGCGGCCACGAGCGCGGCTGCGTCGTCGGTGCGCCCCGCGGCGTGGCAGCAGGCGGCGAGGCCCTCGTCGAGACGGGACATCGCATGGGTGAACTGCGCGACCTCGTGCACTGCGGTCCACGCCTCGCTGCCGAGACGCTGGTCGAGCGCGTCGAGGCGGCTCCACTCGTGATGAGCGAGGACCGCATCGGTCGCAGCCCTCCTCCAGACCTGCCCCCCGGGTCCGGATCCCTCCTGGGCGAGGCTCTCGGCCAGGGAGACCCTCGGCAGAGGCTGGGACTGAGTCTGCAGCACCCGTGCCAGGTACTCGACGGGGTGCATGTCCCGCTCGTTCTTCTCCCAGCGCAGAGGGGTGTGTCGGGGCACGCGGCTGACGTCGAAGAGGACGTCTGTCGCCAAGGTCATCACGGCTCGACGCGCGTGCAGGGCTGCGTCCAGGTCGTCCGTGTCAGGTGCAGTTCCCAGCTTGACGAGGTGCGCGAGGCGGACCGTGAGGTCTTCGCTGTGCCTGCGCCAGTCGCCTCTCACTGCCGCCACCTGCCAACGACGACCCGCAGCTGACGGGCCGCGATAGCTGCGCGGAGCCTCTCGGAAGCGTCAGCGCTGATCTCCACCGCGGTCTCCAGAACGCTGATCGCCCTGCAGACCAGTTCCAACGCGTGCTCATCACCCTCAGCCCCACGGTCGGGGTAGATGAGGGGAGGCAGCGGAGGGTCGGTGTCGATGAGGTCGCTGACGACGTCCGCGACCTCATCGGCCAGATCGAGTGAGACGGAAGACGCCTCAGGGTCCGCAAGGACCTCGACCAGTGAGCACAGTGCAGCGCGCACAGCCGGGTCTGCGGCGCGGGTGCGCGTCGTCTCACTGGAGCTGAGCAGGTCGAAGGCGTGGTCGTCCATGGCGAGGACCATGGCCGTCCTCTGGTGACCGGAGGTGTCGACCGTTCTGCGCCTGTGGACGACGGGGCTCGCCTTCCACCTGACGCGCGGATGTGGACACGCCGGCCGGCAGACGCCGGGGCGCAGCGTTCGCGGGGTGGGCAGCACGAAGACCTCCAGGACGGTGCGGGAGGCTGGCGAGGCTGGCCGGATGCGGTTGCCCGACCGGTGCGGCGGACCGACCGCAGAGGCGGGGCATCGATCGGGCAACCTGCTGAGGCGACCGTCGTGGCGTGACGAAAGACGACGACTCTGTCGAGCGCTGCAGACCTCTCGGACTCGGAGGGCGCGACGAATCCTGGGCGACGGGGGCGGACGCCCGCTGCTGCTCGCACGGGAGGCCTTGTGCCGCGCGACGGGCCTCATCGCGACGACGAGACAGGGACCACCGAGGACCGCGGCGCTCGGTGCGCGTGCTCCTGCGCCTCACAGAGGAGCAGGCGGCTGCGGTCGACGGGGCTGCTCGAGCGGCAGGGCTTACCCTCTCGGGCTACGCCGCCGAGGCGACCATCGCGGCCGTCGCCGGCAGCCGACCACCTCTCGCCGAACCACTGCGGGCTGCGCTCGGAGACCTCATCGACGCTCGTGCCCAGCTGCGGCGGCTCGAGACGAACGTCCACCTCGCAGGCAAGGTCCTCCACCGCACCGGAGAACCGCCGTCATGGCTGCGCGCTGCGATCGAGGACGCTGCGCGGGCCGTCATCCACGTGGACGAGGCGGCCAACGCCATCGCCCAGCAGCTGCGGTGAAGGCGTCATGATCGGCAAAGTGGTCCGCGGCCAGCGGGTGGCCGGCCTCCTCCACTACTTGTTCGGTCCTGGTCGGGCGAACGAGCACGTAGACCCCCACATCGCAGCAGCGTGGGATCCGCCGTCGTTGCACCAACCCGCGGTGGTGGACGGTAAGCACGATCTCCGAGCCCTCACCACGATGCTCCAGCAGCCCCTCCTGGCGGACTTCCGCAGGCCGCCCAAGCCGGTGTGGCACTGCGCTCTGCGTACCGCCCCTTCGGACCGACGACTGAGCGACTCGGAGTGGGACGTCGTCGTGAGGGAGGTGCTCGACCGGACGGGTCTTGCCCCCAAGGACGACGACGGTGGCTGTCGGTGGGTGGCTGTGCGTCATGCGGCGGACCACGTGCACGTGGTCGTCACGCTGGCGCGACAAGACGGCCGGAGAGTCTCGACGTCGAACGACTTCTACCGGGTGGGTGAAGCGTGCCGCGCGATGGAGGCGCAGCTGGGGTTGCAGCTGACCGGAGCGACTGACCGCACAGCTGGCAAGCAGGCCTCCCGGGGAGAGGTGGAGAAGGCGCTGCGCCACGACCGGGCCGAAGCGCCGCGGGTGCTCCTGCGTCGCGCCGTGCTGAGCGCCGCAGCGATCGCCGACTCCCCCGCCGCCTTCGCCGCCGAGCTGCGCGCAGCAGGAGTGCTCGTGCGCGAGCGACACAGCGAGCAGGACCCCGACGTCATCACGGGGTACGCGGTCGCGTGGCCCGGCGACCACAACGCCGAGGGCCAGCCGGTGTGGTTCGGGGGCAGCAAGCTCGCACCGGACCTGTCCTGGGGTCGTCTGGCTGCTCGTTGGGAGACGCCGTCCGGCGCTCGGCCGCGGCTGACCACCGACCCCGCCCTGCGCCAGGACGCCTACCGAGAGGCGACCGAGACCGTCCGCGCCGCCGCTCGAGCGCTCGGAGACCGTGAGCGCCTCATCGAGGCCGACGACGTCGCCACCGCGGGTGGAGACGTCATCGCGGCCGCGGGGCGGTTGGTCGAGGGTCGCCAAGAGGGGACGGTTCAGCGAGTCGCTGATCGCTACCAGCGCGCAGCACGAGCCTCCTGGGGCAGAGTGCCCCCCGCCTCCCCTCTCGGCGCCTACCTGCGCCGCGCAGCGCGAGACCTGGCTCGCCTGGCCCGCGCCAAACGCGGAGAGGGTCAGGAGGTCGCCGACCTGCTGATGGCGACGGGAGCCTTGGCAGCGGCGCTCGCCGACCTCCGCGCGACCCAGCGACGACCGGAGCAGGAGGCAGCAGCCAGAGAAGCCGCCTTGGCGCTGCAAGGCGCAGCGCACCTGCTGCACCGCGCTGCGCCGGTTGTTGACTCCGGGTCCGCTGCCGCACCCCCGACGGTGACGGCAGCCCCTCGACAGGCACAGGGCCACGCGTGAGCGCCGACAACTCCGACCCGTACGAAGAGGGTCTGCAGCGTCTCGCCCAGCTGGGCAGCCTGCTGACGTCTGCAGCAGAGGCAGCGGTCCGCATCGCCTCGATCCGACACCGGTCCCTGCCTGCACCGCCAGCCGGTAAGGCTCTCGCTCACGAGATCGGGGCATCAGGCGAGCGCTCACACGATGACGACAGTCTCCCGACCTCGAGAACGGACGCTGCGGGAGCGAGTGTTCCTGTCACGCCGGAGAATCCGACGCGCAACGGCTCGCCCGGCGCGACTCCTGCATCTCCCCCCCGCGCCAGCCACGGCCCTGACCCAGCCGATCGAGCGACGACGATGCAGCTGCGCCGGCCCGAGGAAGACCTCTACGCAGTGCACCACGAGGCGCTGGCGTTCTTCCGCAGCCACGTGTCGGGCAGCTGGGTGCCGGGATACCTCGCCTCACGTCGGCTCGACGTCGCCCTCGAAGCACCGTGGTCAGCTGGGTACGCGCCGGGCGGGTGGACCGCGCTGACCGACCACCTGCGCCAGCGCGGCTGGAGCGATGAGGTGCTCATCGCCTCCGGGCTGAGCCGGCGTGCATCGACGGGCAACCTGATCGACCACTTCCGCGACCGCTTGGTCCTTCCCATCAGGGTGCGCGCGGACGTCGTCGCCTTCGTCGGCCGCTGCGCCGAGGGTGCAGACAGCCGCACGCCGAAGTACCTCAACAGCCCGGCGTCGGCCATCTATGACAAGTCCACCACGCTCTACGCAGCGAGGGATCCTCGTGACGTGCGGTGGTGGGGGGCGACACCGGTCCTGGTGGAGGGCCCTCTGGACGCCATTGCCGTCTCCTCATGTGAGGGCGACCGCTGGGCCGGTGTGGCCCTGTGCGGTACGGCGATGTCGGAACGCCACGTCGCGGCTCTCGTGGGTACGCCGCGCAGGGAGTCGCAAACCGTGATCGTCGCCACCGATCACGACCGTGCGGGCGACGCAGCCGCGGAGACGGCGCTCAAGCACCTCGCACCCGGCGGGGGCAACCTCTACCGCCTTCGGCTGCCCCAGGAACAGGATCCTGCCGACGTCCTGCGCAAGGGGGGACCTGGCCCACTGGCGTCGCTCCTCAGCGGTGAGCGGGTGCCTTTGCTGACCGCGGTCATCGACGCCCGCCTCAGCGGCTGGACCGACGAGCTGCAGTGGGTCGAGGGACGGGTGAGAGCGGCACGACACGTAGCACCGCTCCTCGCGATCCTGCCGGAGAAGGAGCGGACAGCCGCGAGCCTCCAGCTCGCTGAGCGACTCGACCTGCTGGAGAGCACGGTCGACGCTGCGGTCCGGGCTGCCACACCGACCGCTGGCAGCCCCAGGCCCGGACAGCTCGGGACTGCCCGCCCACCCCAGCACGACCGCCCCCGCACCGATCAGTCGCTGTCCCGGAGCCGAGGAAGATGAGCCAGACCTGGGAATGCGCGTGGTGCCCTTGGGGTGGTGGGCCGCCTGGTCCCGGTGGCTGACTGTCGCGTGTGGACGTCGAGCTCGTTGCAGGTGCACGCACCGACCACGTCCTGCGCATCTTGAACGAGGCGCGGGAGGGTCTGGCGTCCGTGCGTAACGTCGGCTCGAACCAGGCCGTCGACACCTTCAACGCCTACGTCAGGTGGGCCGGCTCGCACCTGCCTGTGCTGTCAAGCGTCGTCAGCGGCCCGACCCTGGACCACCTCGTCACCTCCCGCGGCTACTACCTGGTCCACGGAGTCGATCCGCGCGCACTCGGACAGCAGCTGACGCACCTGGTGCTGAGCGAGGTCGAGCTGCGGCTCAGGTCGTTCGACGCGGCCCTCGCCGACATCCGCGCTCGACAACAGATGTGGGAGTCGGGAGGGGCTCTGCTCGTGCCCGACACCAACGTGCTCATGGGCCAAGAGCCTTACCTGCCCGGGGCGGCGTGGGAGGCGCACGTCACCGATCCGGGCAACGGCGTCGAGGTAGTGATCCTCCACCAGGTGTTGGTCGAGCTGGACCGCTTGAAGGACCGCGGCGACGCTTTGCGCAGGCCGAAGGGCGGGTCAGCGTTCGTCAGTGACGCCCACACCCGGACGCGGGCGCTCAGAGTCCTCGCCTGGCTGGACCTGAACGTCTCCGACCCGCTTGATCGCTTTCCCATCCGGCCCGAGGTCAGCGCCGGTGGGAGCCACGTCTGGGGACGGCTGCTCCTCGACGGGCCGCACCACGTGCCGCTACCAGTAGGAGACTCCGAGATCATCGCGCGGGCACTGCAGGTCCAGCAGATGGCTGGCCGGGCGGTGACCCTCGTCAGCTACGACCGGCACGTGCTCTTCTCAGCCAGGCAGCTGGGCCTAGCGGCCGTCCGTCCGACCACCTGACCCTCACGCCACGTGCCGCTCGACTGTGCAGCGGGCGAAGGGACCGGTGCGTCCCGTCAGGACGGTGAAGCTGGGGTCGAAGTGGCTCAGCAGCCAGCGGGAGAGGCCGAGCCCGTCGTCCTGGTGCAGGACCTCCCACGCGCGCCACATCGCGTCCAGACGCAGGACGGCTTCGGGGTGCTCCTGCCAGCTCGCGCACCAGCGCACCTCTCCCCCGAAAGGTCGCTGGAAGACCTCGACGACGAACTCGCGGACCCACACCTCCACGGAGGTGTAGACGGGAGGCGCGGGGAAGCCGGGTGGCTCCGCCTGCGACGCGGTGTTCGGAGCAGGTGGTGCGTCCGCTCTGGTGAGAGAGGCGAGGTCTTCGACGTCGCTGGTCAAGCGTGTGAGCCGAGCGTCGAGATCTGCCAGGACGGCGTCGTGGTCGCGGGGCGTGGGGCGGTTCACGAGGCGCCCTTCTCAGAACATTCGGGGGCGGTGCCGTCGCCGAAGGCCCGGGTAGCGCGTTCGGTGAGCAGCTGCTCGGCCGCCTGCACCTCCCGCCGGACAGCTGGGGCCCGCTTGCTCGCGTACCAGGGCGTCAACCCGAGGTAGGCGGCGCGGCATCCGGTGGCCAGCAGCACCGCACTCCCGCGCGGAAGGGCTCGCACGGCGTCTGCAGCGAGGATGCGCTGGCTCCTCGTACTGGTGGAGGTGCTCACCTGCCCACCGGTGCGACTGGTCGAACGGACGACGACGTCATGGTCTCCGATCAGACGGGAGATGTCCTCGGCGACCTTGGCGTCGTCGAGCCCCGAGCCGATGACCTTGCAGGTGGCTGCGGACCATAGGGCGTCCATGCCGTGCTCTCCCCACACCCGGGTGCCCTGCCGGTAGGACTGCAGGATGGTCAGCGGCACGACGCCTCGAGAGCCCAGGTGCGAGTACAGGTCAGGCAGGTCGCTGATGCGGCAGACGTTGGCCGCTTCGTCGAGCACGACGAGCATGGGCGGGTCGAGCCGCCCACCGCGGCGCTCGGCGGCCCGCACCGCTTCCCGCATGACCCGGTCCGTGATCGCCGCCACGAGTGGAGCTGCAGCACCAGCACCGTCTCGAGAGAGCAGGTACAAGGACTGCCGGGAGACCGCGAAGCCGACGGCGTCGAACTCCTTCACCCTCGCCGCTGCCGCGCCCTCGGCGTCAGTCCCATCGCCGGGTGGAGCCGTGACCCACGACATGATGGCTTCGTCGCGCAGGCATTGAGCTGCGGTCCGCGCGGTCTCGAAGACGCCGTCGCGGGTCTCGGGAGCGCCCAGCTGCCGTCCTCGAAGGCTCGCTGAGGCGGCGGCACGCCCGTGGCCGGCCAGCAGGTCAGCCGGTTCTGGGTTGGTCGGGTCGTTGAGCCAGTTGTAGACGTCGTGCAGGTCCTTGCCGGCGTCGGCGGCAGCGAGCAGGAGACCGGTGAGGAGGTCGTGAGCGGCCGAGGTCCAGAAGTCGCGGTTCCGGCTGCCCCTCACCTCTTGGACGAAGTGGCCCGCCAGCCGGTGCGCCTCCTCGATGTTCGTGACTCCCCTGAGGGGGTTCCACCACCAGGTCTGCGGGGCGAAGGTGATCTGTTGCGGGTCGAAGACCCAAACGATCTCATCGGTCTGCTGCGCCCGCAGCTGGGCCGTCGCGGCCCACAGGTCCGCCTTGTTGCTCGTCGCGACGACGGCGCCCGGGGCGTCGAGCACCGCGGGGACGCCGAGCGCCGTGGTCTTCCCCGCTCGAGGAGCCATGACGGCGAGCAGCACGTCCTCCCACGACGCACGCAGCTCGAAGTTCCGTCGTCGTGCGCCGTTCAGGTGCCCCAGGGCGACGCCCCTCTCCGACGGCGGGATCCGGCGGAGGGAGGCGCCCGCCAGGGATGGGCGCAGAGCCAGGGCGCGGTGGCCGACGCCCACCGGTGTCAGCACCGCGACGTCGGAGGCTCGCGCCAGTGAGCTGAGCGGTACGGACCGAGCGAGTACTGGGCGCCGCGCCACCACGACGACCCCGGCGGCGGTGATGGTGAGCAGCTCCACGAAGAAGACCGCGGTCACGGCTGCGGTGGAGGTGCCGGGCCAGACGCTGGCAGGACCATGGAGCAGCTGCCCGCGCATGAACGACAGGCCGAACGCCGGCCCCGCCCATCCGCGGCCGCTGAGCCAGGAAGCAGTCTGCCCAGCGGTCCACCAGAGCCATGCGACCGTGACGGGCGTCCACAGCGCCACCACCAGCAGCCAGGGCCCGGATCCGCCGGCCGCATCGAGACCGCCACCGCTGTCCGCCCGCCTCACGGCGTCGACCTCGGACCGGCGCGGTGATCGGTCTCGTACAGGACCGGCTCGTCGCCCACGAGCTCCATCTCCACCGGGATGCCGATCCTCTGTCCGGTCTTGATCAGGTACTTGCCGCGCCCGGGATGGCGTCCACCGGAGTGCCAGGTCTCCGGCGAGGACCAGGAGGCGACGAGCTGCCGCTCCGCGGTGGTCAGGTGCACGATCCGGCTGAGCTCGTCCAGCTCCCGCATCGGCAGCCCGGCGAGCACGGTGATGGCGCAGCGGTCGACGAAGCCCCTGGCCTTGGCGCGGTCGGCCTCGCTGGGCAAGGCATTGAGGTCGTCCAAGGAGTGGGTGACCATCAGGTGGGCCACGTCGCGACCGCGGTAGACGCGCGTGAGCGCATCGGCGTGGTCGACGAGCCCTGGGGCGCCACGCAAGGCCCGCCAGAGCTCGTCGAGCACGGCCACGAACCGCCGGCGCGGCGCAAGCCCGGCGTCGGCGAGAGCTGCGGCCGCGTCGATGACCGCGAAGCCGTAGGACCAGGTGGATAGCATCGCTGCGGCGAGCAGCGTGTCCCCGGCCGAGGCGACTGCTGAGATGTCAACGCTGATGGCTGGCGCGCTGAGGTCCAGGGGCGTGCTGGTCGGCCCGTCGAAGACGCCGCGCAGAGAGCCGTCGCACAGCGTGCGCAGCGTCTGCCGCAGGCGGCGGGTCTCGAGGTGGTACTGATCCGGTGACGTGACCTCCGCCGCGGACATGACCTGGTCCGGCGCCTGGCGCAGCAGGCTGAGGACGTCCGGCACCGTCGGTTCACCACCCCGTCCGGCGTGGGGGTCCGTGAGGAGGTCGATGGCCGCGCCGAGCACGGCCTCCTCGCCGTTGGTGACGGGGGCGGACGTGCGGACCAGCGCCGCCAGTGCGAGCAACGCCGAGATCCTGCGACCCCTCACCTCAGCACGGACGGTGGCCGCGGCCTGACCGGACAGGTGCGTCAGGGCAGCGCCCAGAGGGCCGCTGTCGAGGGGGTTGATGCGGTCCAGGCCACGACCGACGCGGACGACCTGCCCGCCTGCCGAGCCGACGACCGGCGAGTAGTCCGGTTTCGCATCGCCGAGGAACAGCGGCGTCACGCCGAAGGCCATCCCGCCACGGGTCAGACGCTTGGCGATGGCGCTCTTGCCGGTCCCCGGCTGGCCGAGGACGAAGATCCCGCGGTTGGTGACCAGCCCCTGCTCGAGCCACGCGAAGGGATCGAGGCAGACGACCTCCCCCCAGAGCAGGTGCCGCCCGACGGGAACACCGGCGGCGGGTGAACCCGACCCAGCAGTGAAAGGGAAGAGTCCCGCGGCCTGCACTGTGGTGGCCTGGTACTCCGGGGCGGCTTCCACGTGGATGGGACGCTCTACAGCCGTGCCCCGTGACTGAGCGGCTGACGGTGGCTGTTCCTGCCTCATCCTCGGCTCCGCCGTCCGCGGCGAGGGCGGTCCGTCATCGCCACGGGGTGCAGGCCCAGCGGCAGCGTGGTGGCGAACCCGACCGCTTGGCCGCCGTAGAGGCGGCGCAGCCGGATGCGCGACTGGTCTGCGCGAGCCTCGACCTCGGCGACCGCGTCAGGGAGTAGGGCCGGGTCCGTGACGGTGCTCGTCACGTAGATGCTGACGAGCACGACGCCAGCTCCGCTGGCCTCCTCGCGCGCGGCCTTGCGAGCCTGCTCCCTGTCGGCGAGGTCCCGAGCGGTCTCGTCGCGGCGCTGGGCGCGGCGCATCGCCTCGCGAAAGTCTGCGGCGTTGACCTCGGCTTCCAGCAGTCGAGCGGCGTCCGCTGCTGGCAGTGGTCGGTACAGGAGGGCGACGCGTCGAGGGTGACGGCCCGGTGAGTGCAGGCGCGAGAGCACGTCGCTGGTCACCTGGGCGCGGGGCGCTTCGCGCCAGCCCCAGCTCACGGAGATGCCCGAGTCGTGGCGCAGGTGGTCCCAGGACTCCTCCACGGCGACCGGTGCGCCGTCGTCCCAGGTGCGCAGGCGGCTCGCGGTGCGGCGCGTCGCCGGCAGCACGGTGGAGCGCCGACCTCGCATGGCGGGGTCGTAGGCGTCGGCCACCACTCCGAGGAGCTGGGTGGCGTCTGCTCGGCCCAGGACCGTCACGCCGCACCCGGCCAGCGAGGACTCCAGACCGGAGATCAGCCTGTCGAGCTCAGGGAGGTCTTGGACGGCGTCAGCCGCCGTGCCCGTCCTGCGGGGTCGTCTGCGGGGGTCCGTGCCCGTGGGGTCGACCGTCACGCAGACCCACGTGGCGACGTGAGCAGCAGCAGCCGGCGAGCGCCGGACCAGCTCCTTCAGCAGGCTGCGGGCGTCTCGCGGTGACGACGGGGCTTCACGAGCAGCGATCTCGTCACGCAGTGCGGTCCCGGGCTCCGGTGCCGTCTCGACGACGACGCTCACCCACCTCACCGACGGTGCGTAGCCCAAAGAGGCCAGCCAGGCGTGCCACGCGCCGACCCAGCCGTCGGCCTGGTCGCGCTCGACGAGCCACGCTGAGGACGCCGCGCACCTGATCGGGACCGTGAGCAGCCCGAGGTCGAGGTCACGCACCACGGCGTAGGTGCCCTTCGCCCCCTGCGCCTCGACCATCTGCAGCTTCCCGAGGGGCGCCGGCCAGGCGGCGGCGGTGCTCGCGGCGTTCGGTCCGTAGCGGCGCGAGCTGCGCCCGGCCCTGGACGAACGGCCCCACGTCACCCGGCGGCGGACGTGGACGCCGAGGGGGACTCCTCCGACACGGACCGCCGTCACGCTCGCCACGAACATGGCCGGCGCCGCGCTGATAGCTCCGACGAGCGGGCTGATCGCGGTCAGGAGGAGGGGCACGAGCGCGCAGGCCAGGACGACCGTCGTCGAGGCGGCGTCCAGGCCCCACAGCCCGATGCCGCGTCGCAGGCGCCATCCGCCGTACATGCGCACCTGGTCGTCCGCCGCCGTCGCGGTGGCTCCGTCGCGAGCGCTCACGACCGTGCCTCGACGGTGAGCTCGTCGGCCGCACTTGACGCGGCCTGTCTCACGCCGTCGATGGCCGCCTGGCCAGCGGCGACGACGGCGAGGGCTGCACCGACGGGGACGGCACCGGTGGCAGTGGCACCAGCTGCGGTGGTCGCCGTCCCGGCCGCCGTCGACGCTGACCCGGCGCCCGCGGCGGCGCCGCTCGCCGGGGCAGCCGCAGCTCCCGTGGCGGCGGGGGTGGCGGGTGGGGGGCCGGCGGGTGCAGGAGGTGCACCCGCCGGTGCGCCGGACGGAGGCTCAGGACCGGCGCCGGGACCGAGGTCATCTCGCAGCCGCGATGCCTGGGCGGCTGCACCCGCCCCCGCTGAGGACCGAGACGCGTGGAGGGCCGCTGCGGTCGACACCGCCGAGGCCGTCATCCCGGCGACCGCCATCGCGCCTCCGCCGGAGGCGATGCCCGAGGTGGTCCAGCTGAAGAACCGCATCAGAGCGGGGAGGGCGATGATCGCGAGCAGCATCATGGTCAGCCCGACCAGAACCGTTCGAGGGTCCTGGTCGTCGCCCATCAGGACGACGGCCGTGGCGTAGACGAGCGCGGCAACGGGCTTGTAGGCGATCAGCGCGAGCATCCAGCTGAGCACTCGCGGCAGCCAGCTGCGCGTGGCCGCCGTGAGCGAGCCGGCTGCCGCCAGGACGACGACTCCGGCGAGGACGACGACGGCCCCTTCCCGGAAGACCATGACGACGGCCTGAGCGAGCCCCGCCAGCATGAGCAGCAGGCCGAGGACGATGACGGCGCCGCTGGAGTTGACGCCGGTCAGCTGCGCGAGGGACATCAGGCGGGTGGAGGGGTCTCCGTCCGCCGCATGCAGCAGCACCCAGGTCGAGAAGGCGTCTCCGGCGCGCAGAGCTGCAGCGGGGGCGGCGATCCCGATCGCCGCCCACAGGACGAGGGTGAACAGCCCGCGACCGATGTCCAGGAGGGGGTCGGGACGCCGCGAGACCATGAGCAGGATCGCCTGCCACATCACTCCCCCGGTGGCCACAGCCAACGACAGCCAGACGACGTATCCGCGGATGACGCCGGCCGGCGAGGTCGCGACGTCCACGGACGGGACTGCGACCCACCACCCGAGCGTGGCCGCCATCACCCATGCCGCCCCTTCGCGCATGGCGTCCGCGAAGGGGTCTCCTAGCAGCCCGGCGACGCCGGCGGCGAGCACCGGCGCATGCGATGTGGCTGCGCTCACGAGACCAGCACGCCGACGATGCCGGCCGCCAGGGTCAGCGTCGACAGTCCACCCAGGACCCATGGGAGCCCAGCGGCGCCGTCCACGGCCATGGAGGACCGGTTGCGCCTGCCGAGGATCATCATCAGCGCGCACATCCCGAAACCGAAGAGGCCGGCGATGATGCCGATCCACTTCATCCAGCTGATGAAGAGCGAGACCGGCCCCTCCAAGCCCGGCGGTGCGGCGGGAGCGGGATTGGGCACAGCAGCCATCAGGACGCTAGCCACCACCAGGGTGTCGGTCATCGAGGATCCTCACCTTCAGTTACTACAGCGCGCCTTCCTTCGGTCCGTCGCCTTCGGGACGACGCGCGGCACGCACACCAGCGACCTTCGACGGCGCCGGTTGCTTGGTCGGTCCTGCAAAGAGGACCGCTGCGTGTCGGGTGTCGCGAGAGGAAGCAGACGTCGCCTGTCGGTTGCCCGGGCAGTTGCCCGGTGCAGGTCACAGGCACTTCCTCACCCTCCGGCGCGCCGAGCCCCAGCAGGGATCAACTACGAGTGATCAGTGATCACGCACTGTGAGGCAAGCAATCAAGCAAGCGGCCCCCGCAAGGGTGACGCGGCTCGCGTCCCCTCCAAGATCGTCGGCGCGGCTACTAAACGTCACTACCGCGGGATCGCCGCACCTCCGACGACGAGAACGGACCGAGCATGTTCCAGGCCCTCCGCGACGCCCGCGGCACTGGCGTTCCCCGCCAGGGACGACGTGTCGGTGGCGCGTTGGACGAAGCGCCTCGCGTCGTCCGGCCAGCCCCCGTGCGCTCTCGACGGCGGCCGGCACTCGTGGTGGCTGGCGTGCTGTTGGTGGGCTTCGGCGGGCTGGGCAGCGCCTGGCTGGTCACCTCAGCGAGTGACACGGACCCCGTGCTCGCGCTGGCCCACGACGTCCAGCAGGGCGAGGTCCTCACCCGTGGCGACCTTGTTGTCGTCCGCCTCACCCCGAGCCCTGAGCTCTCAATGGTCGCCGCGGGCGACATCGACGCAGTCGTGGGCCAGCGGGCCGCCGCGTCGATGAGCGCCGGGTCACTGCTCACCCGTGCGGCCACGACGCAGGCGCTCGTTCCGGGTGAGGGGCAGTCTGTGGTGGGCGTCTCCCTCACCCCGGCGCAGATGCCCGCTGAGCCACTCACCGCCGGCGATCCCGTCCGCATCGTCTCCACCCCGCTGGTGCAGGCCGACCCGCCCTCCGACACCCCCGACGTCGTGACCGCCGAGGTCGTCTCGGTCTCCGAACCGGACGCTGCGGGGGCGCGCACGGTCGACGTCGTCGTGCCCGGTCTGCAGGCCGCCGAGCTGGCGGCCAAGGCCGCGACGGGGCGAGTCGCCCTCGTTCTCGACTCCAGGAGCGCCTGATGGCCGTCATCGCCCTGACGAGCGCCAGCGGTGCCCCAGGTGTCACCGCCACAGCCCTGGGGCTCACCCTCGTGTGGCCCAGGCCCGCCTTGCTCGTGGAGGCAGACCCGTCTCACGGCTCGTCCGTTCTCGCCGGGTACCTCCGTGGAGCCGTTCCTCCTGGCGGCGCGTCGCTGCTCGGGCTGGTGAAGGCGCACCGCGTCGGGCGACTCGCGCAGGCCATCGACGAACAGACCGTGTCTCTCGACGACGAGCGACGCCACCGGCTGATTCCGGCGCTCCCAGCTCCCGAGCAGGCGCCTGTGCTCGACTCGGTCTGGGACGCGCTGGCTGAGGTCTTCACAGACCTGGACGACCAGGGCGTCGACGTCATCGTCGACGCTGGCCGGCTGGGCACGGCACACGGCCCCGGTCAGCTTCTCCGAGCCGCCGACGTGTGCGCCCTCGTCACCCGCACCCAGCTGCCGGCCGTCGCGGCAGCACACGCGAGGGTCCGGTCGCTGGCGGAGCTCACCAACTCCGTCGGGGGACGGTCAGCTCACCTCATCGTCATCGGTGACGGACGTCCGTACACGGGCGCGGAGATCGCGGAGGTGACGGGTCTGCCGGTCCTGGCCCCGATCGCCTGGGACCCGGTCGGCGCAGACGTGCTCTCGTTCGGCGCCATGCGTCCCCGCCGCTGGGAGCAGAGCCGCTTCGTGCGCGACCTCGTCGGTGCCGCCGACGTGATCGCGCGCAGGGTGGAAGAGCGCCGAGCACCAGTCGCAGCTGGTGTCGCGACCGCCCGGGGGCGGTGGGCACGTGCTTGAGCGGTCGGCGAGCATCCCCGGTGACGGGCGAGCAGAGCGCCTCATCGACCTCCCGCTCTTCAGCCTCGGGGCCGGGGACGACCTCCGCTGGCCGGCTGGTGGGCGTGTCGCGCCTGTACCCTCCACCGGCGCACGGCAGGAACAGCGCCCGAAGGCTGACGCAGGGCGCTCGGGCGCGCGCGCAGCCGCTCTGCCGGCGGTCACGCAGCGCCCCTCGGCATCATGGCCTGCTGGCGCCGTGCGCGTCGACGAGCGAGCCGTCGGCGCCCTCGACTCCGTCGACTGGTCCCTCGTGCGTGCGCTCCGGCAGAAGGTCGCCGACCAGCTCGCAGCTGAGGCGGAGAAGCACCAGCTGGGCTCTCAGGACGCGCAGCGCGACCTGGGCCGCCGCCTCATCGCCCAGGCGCTGACCGACCACGCCGACGCTCTTCTGTCGCGCGGTGCGCCGGCTCCTGACCTCCTCGCCGAGCAGGGACTCGCGAAGGCCGTCTTCGACGCCATGTTCGGCCTGGGGCGTCTCCAGCCCCTCGTCGACGACCCAGACGTCGAGAACATCGAGATCACCGGCTGCGACAGCGTCTGGCTCCAGTACGCCGACGGTCGGCTCGTGCCCGGCCCACATGTCGCTGACACCGACGAAGAGCTCATCGCGGACCTGCAGTTCCTCGCGGCTCACGGCGGCAACGGGGAGAGGCCCTTCTCGTCGGCGCACCCGACCCTGGACCTGCAGTTGCACGACGGCTCGCGCTTGGCGGCGATGGCCTGGACTTCCCACCGTCCGACGGTCACGATCCGTCGTCACCGCTACACGGACATCGACCTCGCCGGACTGCGAGACCTCGGGATGCTCAACGAGGTCCTCCGGCAGTTCCTCGCCGCCGCGGTGAGATCGGGCCGCTCCGTCGTCGTCGCGGGGCTGCCCGGTGCCGGGAAGACCACTCTCACCCGCGCCCTGGCCAACGCGCTCGACCCGCTGGAACGGGTCTGCACCATCGAGACCGAGTACGAGCTCCTGCTCCACCACCTGCCTGAGCGCCACCCGCGCATCGTCCCGATGCAGGCACGACCCGGGTCTGGCGAGCGGACGGCGGACGGCACCGAGGTCGGGGCGGTCACGCTGGACAAGCTCGTCTACGACTCCCTGCGCCACAACGTCAGCCGCATCGTGGTCGGTGAGGTCCGTGGCAAGGAGATCCTCCCGATGTTCAAGGCCATGCAGGCCGGGCGCGGATCGCTGTCCACGACCCACGCCGAGTCCGCTCGGGACGCCATCGAGCGTCTGGCGACCTGTGCCCTGGAGGCCGGGCCCCACATCTCCGAGGGGTACGCCTACCGGCAGATCGCCCAGCACATCGACCTCATCGTGCAGGTCGCGGTCACCGACGACACCCCGCGGGGCGGTCGCAAGCACCGCTACGTCGCCGAGGTGGTCCACCTCGAGCGCGGCGAGGGGCCCAACGGCATCTCCCTCACCGACCTCTTCATCCCTGGGCTCGACGGGCGGGCGGTGCCCACCGGAGTGCGGCCACCGTGGATGACAGATCTCGTCGAGGACGGCTTCGAGCCGAGCCTGCTGGACGATCCGCGCGGTTCCTGGAGCGACAGCTCTTCCGGCGGAGCCAGCGCTCACCACCGCGTCGGAGCTCTGCCGTGACGGGGCTGGCCTTCGCCGCGGCTGGGGCGGGATCTCTGGCCGCGGCAGGCGCGTGGTTTGTGATCGCTGGCCTCAGCGAGGCCCCGGTGCGCGCGGGACGACCGCGGCGCCGGTGGCTGCAGCGTGGCTCCGGCGGCAGTGCGGCTGGCCCCCTCGGGGCAGCGTTCCGAGGGGCACGCCTCCGCTTGCTGGTCGGTTTGGGCCTCGGGACAGCGGTGTGGCTCATCAGCGGGTGGCTGGTCGCCGTCGTCGTCCTGCCTGCCGCTGCTGCAGGCCTTCCGGTGCTGCTGGCACGGACCGACACCGACGCCGGCGTGAGACGTCTGGAGGCGCTGGAGGAGTGGACGCGGCACCTCGCTGGGGTCCTCGACGTCGGCGTGGGCCTCGAGCAGGCGATCATGGTCAACCTCAAGTCCACCCCGGCAGCCATCCGACCGCAGGTGCAGACCCTGGTCGCGCGGCTGTCCTCGCGGTGGCCCACGGAGCAGGCGCTGCGGGCCTTCGCGGACGACCTCGACGACGCCACCGGAGACCTCGTGGCCGCGTCACTCATCCTCGGGGCGCGCCGTCGGGGCGCGGGGCTGACCCGCGTCCTGCGGGGGCTGGCGGAGACCGTGGCGGAAGAGGTGCGGATGCGCCGGGCCGTCGAGGCTGACCGGGCCAAGCCCCGCACGACGGCGCGCGCCGTCACCCTCATCACGCTGGCCGTGCTGGGCCTGCTGGCCTTCAACACCACGTACATCGCTCCGTACGGCACCCCGATGGGTCAGATGGCGCTCGCGCTGCTGCTCGGCGCCTACGCGGCGGCCCTCGTGTGGATGCGCCACATCACGCGTGGCCGCGCCGTTCCCCGCTTCCTGTCAGCTGGCGCTGCTCCGCAGCAGCCCGCAGGTGAGGCGAGCCGGCTCGGGGAGGTGGTGTGAGTGCTGCAGCTCTCGCTGGTCACCGGCCTCATCGGTGGGCTTGGCGTTCTGCTCGTCCTGCGCGAGGTGGTGCCCGGGACGCCGCACCTGAGGTCGACGATCGATCGCCTGACCGCTGAGCCCGTCACTGCTCGTGACGAACCAGCCGTCGGGTTGGAGGCGCGGCTGGGTCGCCTCATCGCCGAACGGGTCCAGGGGCAGCGCTGGGCGCACGTGCCCCGGCGGGACCTCGCCGTCCTGCAGGTGGCTCCCGCGGCGTGGTTTGGGCAGAAGGCGCTCTTCGCGCTAGTGGGGCTGCTGTTCCCGCCATTGATGGGCGTGGCTATCGCGCTGGTCGGCGTCGACCTGCCGTTCGCACTGCCCGCCGCAGGCAGCGTGGCGCTCGCCACCGCGCTCTGGTTCGTCCCCGACGTCGAGGTGCGGAGCAAGGCGACGGCCGCCCGAGCAGAATTTGCTCGGGCTGTCACCGCCTACATCGACCTCACGGCGCTGGAGCGCGCCGGCGGTACGGGCACGACGCAGTCGTTGGAGAACGCTGCCGCCATCGCCGACTCCTGGGTCTTCCAGCGGATCCGCGAGGCTCTCCACCGGGCCCGCTGGAGCGGCGAGCCGCCATGGCGCGCGCTGTCCGAACTGGCCGAAGAGCTCGGCGTGCCCGAACTGGACGACATGGCCGACATCATGCGGCTGTCCGGTGAGGAGGGCGTCGCTGTTCAGGGCAACCTGCGTGCCCGTTCCCGCAGCATGCGCACCGCGATGCTCTCCCGAGAGCAGGCACGTGCCAACGCCGACAGCGAGCGAATGGTCATCCCCGTGGCGCTGCTGGGCCTCCTGTTCCTGTGCCTCCTGGCCTTCCCTGCGCTGGCACGGGTGCTGTGAGGCCGCATGCCGCTCACCAGCCTCTGCGGCCGCGCCGCTCCCCGCTCCCAACCCCGGGCACCGCTCTCGACCGCCTTCTCAACCCCCTCACCAAGGAGATCACCATGAGCCACCTCGCCCTCGCCCTCACTGTCGTCCGTGCCTTCGCCGCCAACGTCCGGCAGCGCGCGGCAGGGCAGACCCCGTCGTCGTCGCGCGACCTCGGCGCCTCGACGCTGGAGATCGTCGTCATCGCGCTCGGCCTCTTCCTGGTCGCCGGTGTACTGGTCGCAGCCATCACCGCCGCTGTCAACTCCCGCCTCGCGCAGATCAACTGACGTGCACGAAGGTCGAGTCCGCAGCGGCGGGCAGGCGTGTCGGCGTCCCGTCGTGGCGCGCCTCGTCCACCTTCGCCGCGCCATCAGAAGGGCGGACCAGGGCTCGACGAGCCTGGAGCTGGTCGTCCTGTTCCCCGCAGTCCTGCTGGTCATGTTCGGCTTGGTGCAGGGTGCGCTCTGGTACCACGCCCGAGACGTGGCCAGGGCTGCGGCCGCCGATGGTGCGGCTGCCGCGCGTGCGGAGGGGTCGTCCGCCGCCGACGGCCGCCTCGAAGCCACCTCGTTCCTGTCCGCGAACGGTGATGCCGTCCTGGACGTCAAGGTCGATGCCCGACGCGACGCGACGCGCGTGGAGGTCATCGTGACCGGGCACAGCGTCAGCCTGCTTCCCGGCGTGCCGGGACCCGGAGTGCGCGAGTCGGTCACCGGCCCTGTCGAGCGCTTCACCTCGAGGAGCGCGCCATGAACCGCGGCGAGGGCCACCGGTGCACCGCCACAGGCCTCCTCCGATCGGTCAGGTGCCGCTGGACCGGAGGGGACCGAGGCTCGCTGACCCTCGAGCTGGCCGTCATCGCTCCCGGCTTGCTGCTCGTCGTCTCCCTCCTCGTCGTCGGAGGGCGCATGGCCGTGGCCCACAACGCCGTGCAGAGCGCAGCTGGAGACGCCGCACGAAGCGCCTCCCTGGCCCGGACCGGACCGGCAGCACAGGCGATCGCCGAGGAGACGGCCCGGCTGGCTCTTGCGCAGGAAGGCCTGCAGTGCAGTGCCTCAGAGGTGCATGCCAACACCAGCGGCTTCTCCGTGCCGGTGGGCCAACCCGCACAGGTGACGGTGTCCGTCGGCTGCACCGTGCGGTTGTCCGACATCGCCATGCCCGGCCTCAACGGCGACCGGCTCGTGACAGCAGAGGTCACCAGCCCGCTCGACCGCTACAGGGAGCGCTGATGTCACGACTCGGCGCGCCGCCCACCAGGCCATGCCGCAAAGCGGTCGGCTCACGCGATGAGGGTTCGGCCTCCCTGTTCGTCCTCATCGCCGTCGTCGCACTCATGCTGGCCATCGGCCTCGTCGTCGACGGCGGGCGCAAGGTCGAGGCCCTCCAGCGCGCGGACGCCCTCGCGCAGGAGGCCGCGCGCACGGCGAGCCAGCAGCTGATCGCTCACCGCTCAGTCCGAGGGCTCAGCCCCCAGATCGACACCGCCACCGCTCAGCAGGCAGCTGACGCCTACCTCGCTGCCGCGGGCGTTCAGGGCACCGCCACGGCCAGCGCCACGACGGTCACGGTCACCGCCACGGTGACCGAGCCGACCACCTTCCTGGCCGCCATCGGCATCGCCGACGTCAGCGCCACCGCCACCGCCACCGCCCGCATCGTGCGCGGCCTCGACCAGGAGGTGCCATGAGCGTCACCGCTCCCTCGCCGCCGACAGGCAAACCTTCTGCTGAACACCGCCGGCATTCTGCGGCCAGCCACCGGGCTCCGGCCACGGGTCGCAGGCGGCCCGTGCGCCGAGCCGGAGACGTGCTCCGTGGCCTTGGCGCCGCGGGAGCGCTCGTCACGCTGCTCGCCGGTCCGCCCGTTCTGCTCTGGCAGCTGGCGCCGGTGCTGGTGCCGACGAGCATCCCCGACGCTGGAGACTTCGTCGCGGCACTCACGACGCCCGACGACGGCACTCTCTTCCTTCGAGCGCTCGCCCTCGTCGCCGGTGGGGCCTGGCTCTCCTTCGCCGGCGCTGTCGCCCTCGAAGCGCTGGCTGCGCTCCGAGGATGGCGCCTGCCTCTCCTGCCTCTCCTGGGCGTCCAGCAGCGCATCGCTGGCGGTCTGGTGGCCGCCGTCGCGGTGCTCTTCGTGGCGCCAGCAGCTGTGGCCGCCCCGCCGGTCATGACAGCTGCTGCCGCCCCGCCGCCGAGCCCTGCGACGTCGCCGGAATCCCGGGAGACTCCACAGACCCCTCCGCTGACCGTGCAGGTCGCGGTGCACCGCGGTGACACCCTGTGGGGCATCGCTGCGCACCACCTCGGTGACGGTGCTCTCTACCCCGAGCTCGTCGACGCTACCCGCGACGTCATCCAGCCCGATGGACGGCACCTGCAGGATGCAGACCAGATCTACCCCGGCTGGATCGTCGTGGTCCCCTCGGGCTCGCCGGTCACAACGCCTCGACCTCCCGGCGCGGAGGCAGGCGCGGAGGGGAGCACCGAGACGCCGGGGGCGTCGGCGTCACCCGCCCGTGATGAGGTGCAGAAACCAGACGTCGGATCGGTCGGGCCGGTGGCTCCGCCAGCTCAAGTGCTGAACACCGCCACGTCACCATCCCCGAGGTCGGTCACCACCGAGCAGGGTGTTGCAGCCGGCGACTCCGGCGACGATGCGGTCGACGACGCAGCCGCCACCGACCTGTGGGCCCTCGGCATGGGTGTCGCCCTGAGCGGCCTGACGGCTGCCGGGATCGCCGGGCTCATCCGCCGCCGGCGCCAGCGCCAGCAGCGGCACCGCCGCCAGGGACAGCGACTTCCCACGGCCCCGCCCTCGGCGCAGACGGTGCAGCGCCAGGTGCACGCTGCCCAGGACCCGCTCAGCGTGGCGCAGCTCGACGAGGTCCTACGGGCGCTCAGCGGTCGGTGCCACCGCGACGGGAGCGACTTGCCCGACGTGCGGTCGATCCGTCTCACCGGTGGCCGCATCGAGCTGCAGCTGGTCGCGCCGGCACGCCCCACCCCGCCTTTCACGGCCACCGATGAGAACGACTCCCTGTGGCACCTCGACCGCCACGTCGCGCTGGACACCCCGGGGCCCGGGTCTGACGATCCGACTCCCTTCCCGACGCTGGTCGTACTGGGCCGGGACCTCGACGGCGGGCTCGTCCTGGTCGACCTCGAGGCCGTCGGCGAGTTGTGCGTCGCGTCTGCTCGTGGAGGCTCGGCAGACGAGGTCGAGGCGGTGCTGAGCGCCATCGTCGTCGACCTGGCGACGTCTCCGTGGGGCGCGGAGGCCGACGTCGTCGTCACCGGCTCCCTGAGCGGGCTCGTCACCACTCTCGGGGTGCCCCACGTCGAGCACACCGATGACGTCGATGGCCTGCTGGCCCAGGTCGAGCGGTGGGCCGACGACCTGCATCGGGCCGTGACCCTCGTCCCCCAAGCACGTCCTGCCGCGGGGCGCGCCTCGGGGGACTGCGGTGACGCGCTGAGGCCGCGAGTCCTCGTGATCGGTTCCACGCTCCGAGCGGACCAGAGTGCTCGCCTGGCGAGGCTGACGACCGGCTCAACGTTCCTTCCCCTCGCTGTCGTCAGCACGTCCGCCATCACTACGACGGCATGGACGCTGGCTGTGGAAGAGAACCCAGAACTCGCGCTCCTGCAGCCGTTGGGTCTGCGCCTCAGCCCGCAGTACCTCAGCGGCGAGGCCCGGCAGGTTCTCGCGACGGCGGTCCGCACCGCGACCGATATGAACCCCAGCCCACCACAGCTTCCTGCCGAAGCGTCTGACGTTATGTCCGCGGGAGACGAGGCCCAGGAGCGCCTGATCACCCCTGCACCCGTCGGCTCCTCGGCGGACTCTGCTGCGCCGGTGGCGCAGACCTCCCATGACGAGGCTTCGAGCGTGGATCGCGTTGCGCCGCTGGAGGACGTGACCGCCGAGGACGTCGGCACCAGTCGGACCGCCGAGGACTGCAGTGACCGCACCACAGCGCCTCCGCCCCGTGTCCTGGTCCTGGGGCCGGTGGAGGTGCAGGGCCCGCGGCCTGGGTCCGCCCCGAGCAACAACCTGTCGACCATGACCGAGCTCGTCGCGCTGCTCGCCCTGTACCCAAACAGCCAGCCTCACCTCGTCGACGGCCTCCTGTGGCCAGGGGAGCGCGTGCCGCGCACTCGTCGCAATCAGCTCATCTCGAGGACTCGTGCGTGGCTGGGGAGTGACGCCGACGGCGCTCGCTACCTCCCCCTCGCGACGTCCGAGGGCTACCAGTTGGCGCCGGCCGTTCGGAGCGACTGGGACGACTTCCGCGACCTGGTGGGCGACGATCCGCCGTCAGTCGCGACTGGACGGCTCGTCGAAGCGCTCGAACTCGTCCGCGGTCAGCCCTTCGCCGGCGTCCACCCGTACCGCTACGCGTGGGCCGACGTTCCGAAGCAGAGCATGATCGAGCTCATCGTCGACGTGGCCGTCGAGGTGGCCGAGCGGGCACTCGGCGATGGCGATGCGGCGCTGGCCCGCCGAGCCGCAGCCATCGGGCTGCAGGCCGAACCCGGCTCCGAGCAGCTGTGGCGGGCCGCCATGCGTGCGGAGCACCTGGCGGGCAACCGAAGGGCCCTGGAGGCCCTCGCCCAACGGTTCACGGGTCTGGCCGAGGAGCTCGGTGACGATTTAGAGGAGGAGACCCATGAGCTCATCTCACGGCTGCTTCCTCGAACTGCCCGCGACCATGACGATCTCTCGGAAGGCTCTCGTCATGTCTCGTCGTGACCTGCTGGCGCGCGCACGGCGCGCATCCGTCGTCATCTGCCTGAGCACGCTGTCGATCGTGTTGGCCGGGTGCAGTGCGGAGTATGACGCGACTCCTGCCGCAAGCACGGAGTCGGCCACGACAGCGTCTCCTTCAGCGTCATCCACGGCGGTTGCCGAGACGGACGCAGCTGTGGCCGCAGCCACAGAAGCGGTGCGCTCGTACTACTCGGTCACCGACAAGCTGCTCAGCGATCCGCAGGCATCCGTCGATGACGCCGCTTCCGTGGCCAGCGGCGAGGAGCTGGACCTCCTCCGTCGACAAGTGCAGGAGCAGCGCGTCAAGGGCCTGCACCAGACGGGCAGTGTCGTGCTCTCGGACCTCACCGCGACGGGCGCGGATCTGCAAGATCCGCCGACGGTCACGCTCGACGCGTGCGTGGACGTCTCTGCGCTGGACGTCGTCGACAGCACCGGTGCTTCTGCACTCGCGCCGGATCGGAGCACCACCTCCATCGTCCACCTCACCGTGGTGGCAGCCGGGGACGGTCGATGGACGGTCCAGCAGACCTCGGCGCAGGGCGAACCATGCGCTGGGTGACGGTGAGAGCAGCCTTCGTGCTCGCAGTCGCCCTGGGGATCGTGGGCGCTCCCAGCGCCCACATAGCGGCAGCGGCTCCCTCGGTGGCTGCGGGCGTGACGACGACGTGCCAGCAGATCGACGTGCGCACGGGCTACTGCAGGCTAGGGGTTGCTGCACCGGGCCGGGCGCAGAACGCCAACGCGTCAGGCAGCGCGTCCGGGAAATCCGCCTCGACAGCCTCCTGCTACAGCGACTGGTCCAACAAGGTCGTCCCATGCGCCGGCGCCCTCGGGTCCTGGTCCAACTCGCGAGATTGCTACGTGCAGCCCTCAGCGGAGAACCCGCTCCCCGGCAGCCTCCTCTTCGAGGGCCACTCAGACGGCGCGGTCTACAGCTGCACACCCGACATCGGCAACCAGTTCCAGACCGCCTACTCGTTCTGGGCGGCCGCACCACCCGCTGGCCCAGACCCGGCGCAACTCGCGCAAGAGGCCATCGCCACCATGGGGCTGAAAGCGATCGCCATCGGGATGGTTCCCGAGGCGGGCGCGGGCAGCGTCGGGCTGGTCGGCATGCCGGTGTGGATGTGGGTCGCCCAACCGACGGCGACGACGTTCGGTCCGACGACCGGGACTGCCGCCGCGGGCGGGGTCACCGTGATGGCCACCGCGAACGTCGAGCACGTGACCTGGGACCTTGGTGACGGGACGATGGTCATCTGCGGCCGTGGTACTCCGTACACGGATGCCGCGGGGGCGGGTCGCTCCCCCGACTGCGGGCACGTCTACACGCGCACGTCCGTCGGTCAGCCCGGCAATTCCTACACGGTGACCGCCACCAGCCACTGGGTCATCACCTGGACCGGCGGCGGGCAGACGGGGCAGGAGGAAATGGACCTGGTCTCCGACGTGGCCGTGCAGATCGGCGAAGCGCAGGCGGTCGTCGTGAGCTGAACTGCTCCGACGGGCGAGGTTGCCTGGCCGCAAGGGAGCGCCCGACGCCGCGCGAAGAGCGATCAGGCAACCGCCGCCGCCTTGGCTCGCGGGGCCGGCGTGCCTTCGCTCGTTGGCTTCCGGCGACCGCGGAAGGCCATGACACGACTTCTCAACCTCGTACGGGCCCAGCGCCGCCGGTGTAGACCGTCAAGCCGCTCTCGCCAACCCCTCGACGGCAGAGGCTCGCCGTGAGGGGAAGCGCGATGGCGAGCGTTGGCGCGCTCTTCGTGGTCGTGCTGGTCCTTGGAGGGGGCATTTACGGCTCCGCGCCGACGCCGCCTCGAGCTGGCGATGCCACAGACACCGTCTCGAGTGCTCCCCCGGTGACAGCCTTCAACGGCTCCTCGAGGGGCTGCTCCGAGCCCGACCCCACCAGGGCCGACGGTTGCCTGACCCCTGCGATGGCGTGGCTCTACGAGCAGACGCGGCTGCACTTCGGGCAGCTTCCTTCGTCGTGCTGGGACGCCCACGCCTGGAACCCCACGAGCGACCATCCCCAGGGGAAGGCGTGCGACTTCACCATCGGTACGGCCGGTCGACTCCCCGGTGCAGCGGATCGCGCGCACGGGTGGGAGATCGCCAACTGGCTGACTGCGAATGCCGCGCCTCTCAACGTCGCCTACGTCATCTGGGACGGGCGCATCTGGTCAGCCGGCCGCGCGAGTGAGGGCTGGCGAGAGTACGAGGGAGGCGGAATCTATGACGTCAGCACGCCGACCGGCGGCCACTACGACCATGTTCATGTGTCGGTGGATGGCTGATCCAGACTAGGTGCTCAGAACTAGGCCGGACCGCGGGCGCGTCGAGCGACTGACTGGCGCACCAGTGGGTGCGCTCTCACTCGTCCCTCGTCATCAGATGGAACCTAACCGGACAACTCTCGCATTACGACTCGCCAAGATTCACGGGGATGGAATGGCCGAGAAGAGTGAGGGCCGCCTGAACGACTTTGCCCAAAGGCACCTCGCGGGCCTCGATAAAAAATTCGCCGAAGTTAAGACTCATCGACCCACCCGCGTCTCCGCGAAGCATGACCTGCGACAAAATGAAGTTTTCCTTGAAGGTTTCAGACAACTGCACTATGTCTGAATAGAGGTTCGACTGACGACTGTTCACCTCAAAATCACGCGTGGCCCCGCGGAGTGAAACGCTGGCCACATCGAATTCTCTCAGCGAACCCTGCAGATCAGCCCATCCCGCCCGACTCAATCCCTGGCGACGGCTCTTCACCTTGCGACCATCATTCGTTACATGTAACCGCCAAGGCCCGATGGTCAGGCATGGCATCTTGGCGTGGATGCGCCAATCGAATGACGCAGCAGGGGACTCAATATGCACGTCGGCGTTTGGTTCGCCTCGAGGCCCCGCCGCCTGACCGTCAATGACCTCATCCTGATCTTCAGAAGAAAAATATTCCTCATTGACGGAGAGGAGAGCCTTCCCGGCAAACCAAGAATCGGCATTGGCGAGCACAAGCGGACTCAGATCGAGCCCCTCAAGAACCGTCCACATCCGCTCGAACTCATCGAAGCTGAGCATGTCCCCCAGGTGGCGCCAGTACCGGGCGTCAGTGGTCACGCCATCACGTGAGAGCAGGTATGGCAGCAAAGTCCGCAGTTCACTTAGCGTCAGCCGCTGCACCGCGAGCAGATCTTCGAATCCGGCCTGATGCACGTTCGCGCCAGCCAGTCCCGCCAAAGTAGACTCGTCACCCGCGAAAGCAACGGCGATTAATTCTGCTGACAACCGTAGCCTTGAAGCTGCGTCCTCGGTGAACAGCGCCTCAACCATGCTGAAGAATTCCGCGGCCGCCACTTGGTCGGAGTTGACGTTGTTCTCGAGCGTTGAGGCATTCTCAGCCAGTCGCTCAGCGCGGTCATCCAGGAAAAGCCCGCGGCCTCCCCGTAAGACATTCCCCCGGACAAGCTCCAGAAGCGGTGAAGTCGCAGATCCTCCCGACGATCGCCCCTCTGTAGTGACTCGGTCGAGAGCCGCGACATCGGTCAGCAGGGACCTCGGAGCTCTATCCAGCTCGCGCTCGGCCTGATCCACCACATCGTCGGCTTCGCGTGCATTGAGTGAGAGGAAGACTGGCGAAGCCTCCTCGAGAGCGATGATGTCCTTGCCCGCGACAGTCGAGCGAATGCTCGGGCGGAGGTAGATTTCCCTCTCGGCCCCGTCGCGTCGACCTGATCCCTTCCAGGTGACAGTCATATCGGGCACGAATGAGTGATTGAAGTATTCCGTTAGGTGAATCTCTGCCGCCGGGTCGAGAGCCCTAATCTCTTTCACAACAGCCTGCTTAACGCCACTAATCACATCTTCGAGGCGCACGTGACCCATGGCATCGTTGACGGCTTGCTGAAACTCGGTCATCGTCTCAGCCCTTACGCCGAAGCTTGCCCATGATCTTATTCAGCTCCTTGCGTGACATGAGCAGTTCAGGTAGCCGTGGGTATCCAACGATGAACCAGATCCGCTCGGAAAGCAACTGGATCATTTCTTCATCGGGCTCTTCGTGATTGATATAGCCCGGGTGGGCGCCGAGCGCTTCAACGATGAGCGGCCGACGATTCAGACGTAGCCACTTTTTGAGACTGAATGGGTGGGTGGTCAGCCACATGAAGTGCCTGCCAGTGTCGCGCCCCTCCCTAATTTCCCTCAACATCACACTATAGGCAGTGGCCAAAAAATCCAGGTAGTGCGCGTGCTGCTTGCCCGCCGATCTGTAGTTTTTAACCTCCGCACAAACTGGATCTCGACGCTTTCCAAGGAACATGCCAACCATGTCGAAGGTGGCCCAGTCGCCGTTTAGGAGCTGCAATTTACAGAGGGCTTCGTTGTCGTATGCCGTGACGTTGATCTCGACCAGAGTTGTCGACTCCAGGTATGACTTAGCGAGTTGAACGCCCTGCTCTCCGGCTCTATGCTCTTTTTCAGGCACGCTCAACCGCCTCTGCAACTCTCGGTCGATTCCCTGAGCCGGTGAGCCATTCCATCCTGGAATGGCTGACCTGGGGCACGCCACCACTGTACGCGAGGCGTGGCCGCAGTGCGCGTATGCCCATACGGCCACGCTACATCTCGCGGCATCCGACACGTGCGCGCGCGTTAGCGGGAGCCCTGCATCCCACTAAGACTCTCGCGCCGCCCTTCGCGCGGAGATCAGTGATTGGGCGCCGGCCCGTGTCACCCGCTGTCACCGATGGATCACGGACGGCGCCGAGCAGCCTCGCCCTTGAGCATCGGTATTCCACAGGCGGCGCTCGCCCACGGTTCTTTCCACAGATGGAATCCCCAAACCGGACCAAGCGATGCGAGAGGCCTACACATGAGACCTCGCAGCACGCAGAGCCGGGCCTCACGCATGGGCTGGCTCTTGAGTTCAGCGAAGTCGATTCTCAAGAAGGCGGTCGAACATGGCATCGGTCAGTAGGCGGAAGGGCGAGACGACGTGGCAGGCGCGCTACCGGGACGAGAGCGGAAAGCAAGTCACCCGACGCTTCGCACGGAAGGTCGACGCGCAGCGGTGGATCGACGAGGTCACCACCGCTGTGGTGTCGGGGCAGTACGTCGACCCGAAAGCTGGCCTCGTGCCGCTGCGCGACTACGCCGAGGCATGGCGAAAGATCCAGGCACACCGCCCCACCACGGTCTTGCACGTCGAAACGACGCTGCGACGTCACATCTATCCGACCCTCGGTCACCGTCCGATCGCGGAGATCCGCCCCTCCGAGGTTCAAGCGCTGGTCAAGAAACTGTCGGAGGTCCTGCAGCCAACGACCATTCGCGTCGCGCACCGCTACCTCTCGAGCATCCTCAACGCTGCCGTGGCTGATCGCCTCATCGCAGTCTCGCCGTGCAAGGGCACCCGGCTGCCGAAGGCAGAGACGCGTCGGTTGGAGCCGCTCCCCACAGAAGCGGTCCACGGGCTCATCTCCTGCGTCCCGGATCGGTACTCAGCGCTGATCGTGCTCGCCGCCGGCACCGGGATGCGGCAGGGCGAGGTCTTCGGCTTAACCGTCGATCGCATCGACTTCCTGCGGCGCCGACTCTTGGTCGACCAGCAGCTCGTCCTGGTGCCTGACCGAGCCCCCTACCTCGCACCGCCGAAGACTGCCGCTTCCGTGCGGACGATCCCCCTACCCGATGTGGTTCTTGATGCCCTCTCGGCTCACATCGCCTCGTACCCGTCTGCGGATCCTCGAGGCCTGGTCTTCACCACGGCGGCCGGCGAGGGCATCCGCAGGACCAAGTTCAGCGACAGGGTGTGGCGTCCAGCGGTCCGTGCTTCCAGCGCCCCGACCGGCACCACCTTCCACGAGCTGAGGCACTACTACGCCTCCCTGCTCATCCGGCACTGCGAGAGCGTCAAGACGGTCCAGGCACGCCTAGGACACGCCAGTGCCGCCGAGACGCTCGACACGTACTCACACCTCTGGCCAGACAGCGACGACCGGACGCGCCAAGCAGTAGACGAGGTACTGCTCCGCCCTAGCGCGCCGTTGCGCGCGGACTCGGCTACGGGAGACGAGCCGGCCACGGGCGCTTCCGGCGCCTGATCAAGTTCGTTTGTTAGCACAAAGTCGAGTGTAGTCATTCGACAGCGGAGAGTAGTGAGGACAATCTGAGGACAAGCCGGTGACCTGCGGAGGCATCTCCGCAGGTCACCGGCCGTTTTACGGACGAGTCAGCCTGTACGCCGGGTCCTGTCCCCGCGGCCGGCGAGCCGGTCGCGGGGGGCGGCCATCCATCTCGGGACGACGTCACCGCCGTCCTCCTCGCGCCCGTCCCACGGGGGGCCGGGCGCCGTCGCGGCCTACCCGGGAGCTCGGGCGGGCAGCCCTCGGACGCTCCCTGTCTGGCCTTGCTCCGGGTGGGGTTTGCCGAGCCACCCCCGTCACCGGGGGTGCTGGTGGTCTCTTGCACCACCGTTTCACCCTTGCCGCGCCGCTCCGGGCGACCGGAGGCGGCGTGGCGGTCTGTTCTCTGTGGCACTGTCCCGCGGGTCACCCCGGGTGGGTGTTGCCCACCACCCTGCCCTGCGGAGCCCGGACGTTCCTCGGCGCCGGACCCCTCGCGAGGCCCGCCGACGCGGCCGCCCGGCTGGCTCGTCCGCACGCCGAGCCTAGCGCGGCGGGTGGGCCGCAGGGTCGCGCACTACTGTTCGCGCCCGTGCTCCTGCTGCTGCCCCCCTCGGAGCGCAAGCTCCCCGCCCCGCCGGGGCGGGCCAGCACCCCCGTCGACCTGGGCGCGCTGTCGTGGCCGCAGCTGGCCGCGGCGCGCGAGCGGGTGCTGGAGGCGGCGGCCGCGGTGAGCCACGACCCGGCCGCGGTGGGCGCGGGGCCGTCGCTGGCGCAGGAGGTGGCCCGCAACGGCAGCTGGCGCACCGAACCGGCCCACCCCGCGGCCCGGGTCTTCACCGGGGTGCTCTTCGAGGCCCTCGGCCTGCCCTCCCTGCCCCGGGGCGCCGCCGCCCGCGCCGCCGAGCGCGTCCTGGTCGTCTCGGCCGCCTACGGGCTGCTGCGCCCCACCGACCGGGTGCCCGCGCACCGGCTCTCGATGGGCACCGACCTGCCGGGCGTGGGACCGCTGGCCGCGCACTGGCGCCCGCACCTGGCGCCCGTGCTGGAGGAGCTGGTCGCCGCGCCCGGGCAGGTGGTGCTGGACTGCCGCTCCGCCGCCTACGCCGCGGCGTGGCGCCCCTCGCGCGCGCTCGCCGGGCGCGTGGTGGCGGTGAGGGTGTTCCGCGAGGCCGACGGCCCCGCTGGCCCGGTGCGCACGGTGGTCAGCCACGACGCCAAGCGCACCCGCGGTGAGCTGGCGCGCCACCTGCTGCTGCGCCGTCGCCGGGAGCCCGAGACCCCCGAGGCGCTGGCCGAGGCCGCCGCGGAGGTGTTCGAGGTCGAGCTGGCCCCGGCCGCACCCGGCCGCGTCCGCCACCTCGACGTCGTCCTGCGCGGCGCCGCGTGAGCGCGGCGCCGCAGCCCCGCACGACCGCGGGAGGAGACGGCGACGGGCGCAGCGGCGCCGCGTCCTGGGCGCGTCCCTGGCGCTGGCTGCCCGAGGGCGCGCTCGTGCCGCTGCTGGCGGTGGCCGCCTCCGCCGTCGTCCTGCTCACCGGGGCCCTCAGCCCCCGGCAGGCCGGTGCGCTGCTCGACCGCACGTGGAGCGTCCTGGTCTTCCTCGTGGCCGCCGCGGTGCTGGCGGCGCTGGCGGGCCGTGCCGGCGTCTTCGAGGTGGCCGCGGTGTGGGCGGCGCGGCGCGGCGGGGGCCGCACCTGGCGGCTGTGGCTGCTGGTGGTGGGCATCGCCGTGGCGGCGACGACCACCCTCAGCCTGGACACCACGGCGGTGCTGCTCACCCCGGTGGTGCTGGCCCTGGCGCGGCGCACCGGGGCCCCGGCCTCGGTGGGGGCGCTGCTGGCGCTGACGTGCGCGTGGCTGGCCAACACCGCCTCGCTGCTGCTGCCGGTCTCCAACCTCACCAACCTGCTGGCGCTCGGCGTGCTCGAGGGCGGCCCTGCGGGCGGGGGCGTGCTGGCGTTCGCCGCGCTGACCTGGCGGCCCGCGCTGGCCGCGGTGCTGGCCACCGCCCTCGTCCTGGCCGTGCTGCACCGCGGGGCGCTGCGCACCGGGTACTCCCCGCCGCGGCCCGCGCACGTGGCCGACCCGGTGCTGCTGCGGGTCGCGGCCGCCGTGGTGGTGCTCGTGCTGCCGGCCCTGGCCGCCGGGCTGGAGCCGTGGGCGGTGGCCGGTGCGGCGGCGGTGGTGCTGGCCGCGGTCTTCGCGGTGCGCCAGCGCTCAGCGCTGAGCTGGCAGGTGGTGCCGCTGCCGCTGGCCGTGTCGGTGCTGGGGCTGTTCGTCGTGGTGGAGGCGCTCGGCCAGCACGGCCTCAGCAGCGCGCTGGCCGCCGTGGCGGGCCGCGGGGAGGGCTTCCCCGAGCTGCTGCGCCTCGCGGCCACCTCCGCGGTGGCGGCCAACGCCGTGGACAACCTGCCCGCCTACCTGGCGCTGCAGCCGCTGCTGTCCCCCGAGGAGCCGCTGCGCACCGCCGCCGTGCTGGTCGGCGTCAACGCCGGGCCGCTCATCACGCCGTGGGGCTCGCTGGCGGTGCTCCTGTGGGCGCGCGCCTGCCGCGCCGAGGGCGTCCCGGTGCGGTGGGGCCGGTTCGCGCTCCAGGGCCTGGTGCTCGTGCCGGTGGTCCTGGTGGCGGCGGTGGGGGCGCTGGTGCTGTGAGGCGCGGCGCCTAGGACTGCCGCCAGGGCAGTCCCTCGGCGCGCCAGCCGCGCGAGCCGCGGTGGCCGGCGGCGTCCAGGTCGCCCTCGAAGCCGTCCAGGACGTTGTAGGAGCGCAGCCACCCCGCGCGGGCGGCGGCGTCCGCCGCGGCCAGGGACCGGTGGCCCGAGCGGCACAGGAACACCACCGGGGCCTCGCGGGGCGCCGCCTGCTCCAGCTGCGCCAGGAACCGGGTGTTCTGGGCGCCCCCGGGGAAGCTGGTCCACTCCAGCGCCACGACGCGCCGTCCCAGCCCCGACAGGTCCGGCAGCCCCACGAAGACCCACTCCGCCTGGGTGCGCACGTCCACGAGCACCGCGCCGGGGTCGGCCACGAGCAGCTCCCACGCCTGGCGCGGCGTGAGGTCTCCCGTGCGGGGCGCGGTCCCGCTCACCGGCGCAGCTCGGGCTCGGGGGCGCGCACGAGGATCCTGTCGCACTCCTCGCACTGCACGACGTCGTCGGGCGCGGCGCTCGCGACCCGCACCCGGAAGGTGCCGGTGAAGGGCAGGCGGCACCCGCCGCAGGTCTCCCCCACCACCGGCGCCGCGCCCAGGCCGTCGCGCCGGGCGCGGACCTGCTCGTAGAGCGCCACCAGGCCCTTGTCGAGCTGGCCGATGGCCCCGGCGCGCTGGGCGCTGACCCGCTCGTGCTCCTCGCGGGCGGCGGCCAGGGCGGTGTCGCGCGCGGCCACCAGCGCGGCCCGCTCCCCGGCCAGCCCGGCGGCGCGCTGCTCCAGGGCGGCCACGGCCTGCTCGGCGACCTCCTGGCGCTCCATGACCTCCAGCTGGGAGTCCTCCAGGCTCCGCAGCCGGCGCGTGAGCGCCTCGGCCTCGGCGAGCAGCTGCTGCAGCTCCTTGGCGGGGGTGCCGCCGGCGGCCAGGCGCGCGGAGGTCCGCTGGGCGCGGGCGCGGACCTGCTCCACCTCGGTCTCGGCGCGGGTGGCCTCCCTGTCGACGTCGGAGGCGAGCGTGCGGGCGGCCACCAGCTCGTCGCGCAGGGTGCGCTCGGTGGCGTCCAGCGCGGCGACCTGCGCGTGCTCGGGCAGGGTGCGCGCGCGGTGGGCGACCTGCGCCAGGCGCGTGTCGAGCGCCTGCACGTCGAGCAGCCGGCGCTGGTCGTGGGCGGGCGCCGTCGCGCTCATCGGACGGTCCCGGCGGGAGAGGGCACGTGGAAGCTCCAGGGGTCGGACGAGCGGGTGGAGACGGCGGTGGCCACCTCCAGGTCGTGCTGGGCGAGGGCGGCGGCCAGCCGCTCGGCGGCGCCGTGCAGCCAGGGCCACTCGCTGGCCCAGTGCGAGACCTCCAGCAGCGCGGTGCCCGGTGCCAGCTCGCGCGCCTCGGAGGCCGGGTGGTGGCGCAGGTCAGCCGTCACGTAGGCGTCGACGCCGGCGGCGCGGACGCCGGCGAGCAGGGAGTCCCCGGCGCCGCCGCAGACGGCCACCCGCTCAACCCGGGCCTCGGGGTCGCCGGCCACGCGCACGCCGCCGGCCGTGCCGGGCAGCGCGTGGGCGACCTGCTCGGCGAAGGCGCGCAGCGTCAGCGGCCGCTCCAGGCGCCCCACCCGCCCCAGCCCGAGGGAGGCGTCGTGGGCGGCGGGCGCCAGCGGCTCGAGGTCCACCAGGCCGACCACGCGGGCCAGGGCGTCCGAGACGCCCGGCCGGGCGGAGTCGGCGTTGGTGTGGGCGGTGAACAGGGCCACCCCGGCGCGCACCAGGCGGTGCACCGCCCGCCCCTTCGGGGAGGTCGCGGCGACGCTGGAGGTGCCGCGCAGGAGCAGCGGGTGGTGGGCGAGCACCAGCTGGGCGCCGCCCTCCACGGCCTCGGCGACGACCTCCTCGACCGGGTCGACGGCCAGCAGGACCCGCTCGACGGGGTCGTCGGGGTCCCCGCAGACCAGGCCCGGGCGGTCCCATTCCTCGGCCCAGCCGGGCGGGTACAGCTCGTCGAGGACGGCGACGACCTGCGCCAGCGTGGGGGTGCTCACGCGGCGAGGGTAGTGGGGTGGGCCCGGCCGGGTTCGAACCGACGACGGCCGCGGTGTAAGCGCGGTGCTCTGCCAGCTGAGCTACGGGCCCCGGCGCCCCGCGCCGTCCTAGCGGCGGCCTCGGCCGCTGACCAGGCGGGTGGCCGTCCAGTCCGGGGAGGGCTTGACGGTGGAGGTGGCGAACAGCCCCGCGGTCGGGGCGGCCTCCTCGACGTCGGAGGGGCGCACGTGGCCCGGGCTGCCCGCCTTGGGGGTCAGCAGCCACACCACGCCGTCGTCGGCCAGGGAGACCAGGGAGTCGACCAGGGCGTCGACGAGGTCGCCGTCCTCCTCGCGCCACCACAGGAGCACCACGTCGACGACGTCGACGTCGTGCTCGTCGAGCATCTCCGCGCCGGTGAGGTCCTCGACCTCGTCGCGCAGGTCGTGGTCGACGTCGTGGTCGTAGCCGCGCTCCTGCACCGCCTGGCCCGCGCGCAGGCCCAGCCGGCCCGCTCCGCTCGTGGCGGGTGCCCCCGCGGTCTCGCTCACGCTCGTCCTCCCCGTGGTGGTGCCGCCTCCCGCGGAACACCCGCTGCTGCGCTGCCCGCGCCAGCCTGCCGCTGGCCGCCCGAACGCTACCGCCTCGCGCCCCCCGGCACGGGCACTAACCTGGCCGGATGGCGCGCTCGAGCCCACGCCGGCCGGTGCTGCGCCTCGACGCGGCCCTCGGCACGGCGGTCCACCGCCCCGACTCCCTGGCCGCCGAGGAGCCGCTGGAGGTGCGCGTGCGCGCGCTGCCCTCCCCGGCCGCCGAGCCCGTCGTGGTCACGATGCGCACCCCCGGCGACGACGTCGACCTGGCGCTGGGGTTCCTGCTGACCGAGGGGCTGCTCGCCGAGGCCTCCGACGTCGCGGCCGCCGTGCACTGCGGCGACCCCGACCCCGACGACGAGCACGGCCTGAGCTCGATGAACGTCATCGAGCTCACGCTGCGCCCGGGGGTGCCCGCGCCCGACCTGGAGGGCCGGCGGACCTTCGGCATGACCTCGGCGTGCGGGGTGTGCGGCACGGCCAGCATCGACGCGGTCTCCCGCCGCAGCCGGCACGACCTGCGCGAGGACCCCAGCGGCGTCGACCCGGCGGTGCTGCTGTCCCTGCCCGACCGGCTGCGCGAGGCCCAGCGCGTCTTCGACCGCACCGGCGGCCTGCACGCCGCGGGGCTGTTCACCACCGGCGGGGACCTGCTGGCCGTGGCCGAGGACGTCGGGCGGCACAACGCCGTCGACAAGGTCCTGGGCCGCGCCGCCCGCGAGGGCCTGGCCGGTGGCTGGCCGCTGCGGGGCACCGTGCTGCAGGTCAGCGGGCGCGCCTCCTTCGAGCTGGTGCAGAAGGCGTGGTGCGCGGGGGTGCCGCTGATGTCGGCGGTCTCGGCCCCCTCCTCCCTGGCCGTGGACCTCGCGCGGCGCGCGGGCATGGGGCTGGCCGGCTTCGTCAGGGCCCCCCGGCTGAACGTCTACGCCGGTGAGGAGCGCTTCGGGCCGCTGCGCCCGCAGGCCGGTGCGGCGGCGGGAGCCGCGGGCGGCCCGCCCGCTGTGACGACCGGCACCGGCGCGCCGACCACGGGGTGAACCGCGCCGCGGGCCAGGGCAGGATGGTGGTGCCCCGACGCGGCCCCGCGGCGCTCCACCTCGCGCCCGCGGGCAGCGCCGGGAGCCCGCGGCGCCACCCGCCGCGGGGACGACGAGCGATGTGGAGACCGCTGTGGCACCACGCGACGAGGTCGCTGAGCTGGGAGCCCTCGCGGGCCCCCTGCACCAGACCGACGCCGACCCGGAGGAGACCGGGGAGTGGCTCGGCTCCGTGGACGGCCTGGTCGAGGCCCGCGGGGGTGACCGCGCCTCCTTCGTGCTGCGCAGCGCGCTGGTGCGCGCGCGCGAGCTCGGGGCGCCGGTCCCCGGCCTGATCTCGACCGACTACGTCAACACCATCCCGCCGCAGGACGAGCCCGACTTCCCCGGCGACGAGGCCGTCGAGCGCCGCTACCGCGCCTGGAACCGGTGGAACGCCGCGGTGATGGTGCACCGCGCGCAGCGCCCCGGCATCGGCGTCGGCGGCCACATCTCCACCTACGCCTCCTCGGCGACGCTGTACGAGGTCGGCTTCAACCACTTCTGGCGCGGCCCGGAGCACCCCGGCGGCGGCGACCACGTCTTCATCCAGGGCCACGCCTCCCCCGGCACCTACGCCCGCGCCTTCCTCGAGGGCCGCCTGTCCGAGGACGACCTCGACGGCTTCCGCCAGGAGCTCACCTCCCCCGGCCGCGGGCTGCCCAGCTACCCGCACCCGCGCCTGATGAAGGGCTTCTGGGAGTTCCCCACGGTCTCCATGGGCCTGGGCCCGGCCAACGCGATCTACCAGGCGCAGTTCGACAGGTACCTCCACAACCGCGGCATCAAGGACACCTCCGACCAGCACACCTGGGCGTTCCTGGGCGACGGCGAGATGGACGAGCCGGAGAGCCGCGGCCTGCTGCAGCTGGCCGGCTACGAGGGCCTGGACAACCTCACCTTCGTGGTCAACTGCAACCTGCAGCGCCTGGACGGCCCGGTCCGCGGCAACCACAAGATCATCCAGGAGCTGGAGTCGTTCTTCCTGGGCGCCGGCTGGAACGTCATCAAGGTGGTCTGGGGCCGCGAGTGGGACCCGCTGCTGGCCAAGGACACCGAGGGCGCCCTCGTCGGGCTGATGAACCGCACCCTGGACGGTGACTACCAGACCTACCGCGCCGAGGACGGCTCCTTCATCCGCGAGCACTTCTTCGGGCGCGACGAGCGCACCGCCAAGCTGGTCGAGGGCATGACCGACGACCAGATCTGGTCGCTCAAGCGCGGCGGGCACGACTACCGCAAGGTCTTCGCCGCCTACCAGGCGGCGACGGCGAGGAACGGCAAGCCGACCGTCATCCTGGCCAAGACCATCAAGGGCTACGGCCTGGGCAAGCACTTCGCGGGCCGCAACGCCACGCACCAGATGAAGAAGATGACCCTGGAGGACCTCAAGGCCTTCCGCGACGGCCTGAAGATCCCCGTCACCGACGCCCAGCTCGAGGCCGACCCGTACCGCCCGCCGTACTACCACCCCGGGCCGGACGCCCCCGAGATCCAGTACCTGCAGGAGCGCCGCAAGGCCCTCGGCGGCTACATCCCCTCCCGGCGCACGTCCTCGAAGCCGCTCGCGCTGCCGGGCGACTCGGCCTACACCGTGGTCAAGCGCGGCTCGGGCAAGCAGCAGATCGCCACCACCATGGCCTTCGTGCGCCTGCTCAAGGACCTCATGCGCGACAAGGAGTTCGGGCCGCGCGTCGTGCCGATCATCCCCGACGAGGCCCGCACCTTCGGGATGGACTCGTTCTTCCCGACGGCCAAGATCTACAACCCGGAGGGCCAGCAGTACACCTCCGTGGACCGCGAGCTGATGCTCGCCTACAAGGAGTCGACCTCCGGGCAGATCCTGCACCTGGGCATCAACGAGGCCGGGTCCGCGGCGGCGTTCCAGGCGGCGGCGACGTCGTACGCCACCCACGGCGAGCCGATGCTGCCGGTCTACATCTTCTACTCGATGTTCGGCTTCCAGCGCACCGGCGACGCCTTCTGGGCCACCGCCGACCAGATGGGCCGCGGCTTCCTCCTGGGCGCCACCGCCGGCCGCACCACCCTGACCGGCGAGGGACTGCAGCACGCCGACGGGCACTCCCTGCTGCTGGCCTCCACCAACCCCGCCGTGGTGGCCTACGACCCGGCGTACGCCTACGAGATCGGCCACATCGTCCGCGACGGCCTGGAGCGCATGTACGGCGAGCGCTCCACCGACGTCCAGGACAGCGAGTCCGACCGCAAGAACCTCGGCCAGGTGGGCCTGCGCGACCCGAACGTCTTCTACTACCTGACCGTCTACAACGAGCCGATGGTCCAGCCGGCCGAGCCGGAGGGCGTCGACGTCGAGGGCATCGTCAAGGGCATGCACCGGGTCGCCCCGGCGCCCGCCGGCGAGGAGGGGGCGCCGCGCGTGCAGCTGCTCGCCTCCGGCGTCGGGGTGCCGTGGGCGCTGGAGGCGCAGGAGCTGCTGGCGAAGGACTTCGGCGTCCTCGCCGACGTCTGGTCGGTCACCAGCTGGACCGAGCTGCGCCGCGACGGCCTGGCCTGCGACGAGGTGGCGTTCACCACCCCGGGCGAGGAGCCGCCGGTGCCGTTCGTCGCCCGGCAGCTCGCCGACGCGCCCGGCCCGGTCATCGCCGTGTCCGACTGGATGCGCGCCGTGCCGGACCTCATCCGCCAGTGGGTCCCGAACGAGTACGTCTCGCTCGGCACGGACGGCTTCGGCCTGTCCGACACCCGCGCGGCGGTGCGCCGCCACTTCCACGTGGACGGCCCGAGCATCGCCTACCGGGCGCTGCAGGTGCTCGCGCGCCGCGGCGAGGTCGACCGCGGCCTGCCGGTGAAGGCCTACGAGCAGTACCGCCTGGACGACGTCAACGCCGGCACCACCGGCAACACCGGGGGCGACGCCTGAGCACCGCCTGCTGAGACCGGCCCGGGGGCCGGCCCGGGGCCCGCACGGCGTGCGGCTGCCCGGGTCGGCCCCCGGCTGCGTCCGCGGGCCGCGCCGGCCCGGGCGGCCCTCTTGGAGGAGGTCCACAACGGCGCGGCTCCTAGGCTGGCGCCGTGACCACCGCGCAGGACGCCGGCAGCGGCGCCGTCGACGCCGAGGGCGCGGCCCGCGCCCTGCAGGGCGCCACCGGCGCGCTGGCCGCCGCGGCGATCACCCGCCTGGAGGAGCACCAGCCCTGGTACGGCGCGCTCGGCCCGCAGGAGCGCTCGTGGGTGGGGCTCGTGGCCCAGGGCGGCATCGCGGCGTTCGGGGCGTGGCTGCGCGCCCCCGGACCCCGCCCGCCGGTCTCGGCCGACGTCTTCGCCACCGCCCCGCGCGAGCTGGTGCGGGCGGTCTCCCTGCACCAGGCGCTGCAGCTGCTGCGCGCGGTGGTCGACGTCGTGGAGGAGCACGTCCCCGAGCTGGCGGCCCCGGCGCACCGGGCCGACCTGCGCGAGGCGGTGCTGCGCTACTCCCGGGAGGTGGCGTTCTCCGCGGCCGAGGTCTACGCCCGCGCCGCGGAGGCGCGCGGCGCGTGGGACGCCCGCCTGGAGGCGCTCGTGGTCGACGCGCTGGTGCGCGGGGAGGCCGACGACGACCTCGCGACCCGCGTCGCAGCGCTCGGCTGGCGCCAGGACGTGCCCGTGGCGGTGCTCGTGGGCACCCGGCCGGCGGGGGCGGCGGACGCCGTCGTCGCCGACCTGCGCCGCGCCGCGCGGGCGGTGGCCGACGACGCGCTGGTCGCCCTGCGCGGTGAGCGCGCGCTGCTGGTGCTGGGCGCCGGCGACGAGGACGGACCGCTGCGGGCCGCGGGGGCGCTCGCCCCGCGCCTGGGGCCGGGCCCGGTGGTGGTGGGCCCGGTGGTCGCCGGGCTGGCGGCGGCGGGGCGCTCGGCGCGCACCGCGCTGGTGGCGCTGACCGCCGCCCGGGCCTGGCCGGAGGCGCCCCGGCCGGTGGCGGCCGACGAGCTGCTCCCCGAGCGCGTGCTGGCCGGGGACGCCGGCGCGCGCCGGGCCCTGGCCGACAGGGTGCACGCGCCGCTGGCGGCGGCCGCGCCGGCCCTGGTGGAGACGCTGCGCGCCTACCTGGCCTCGGGGCGCTCGCTGGAGGGCACCGCGCGGGCCCTGTTCGTGCACCCCAACACGGTCCGCTACCGGCTGCGGCGGGTCGCCGAGGTCACCGGCTGGGACCCGGCGGTGCCCCGCGAGGCCTTCGTCCTGCAGGTCGGCCTGGCCGTGGGCGCGCTCGCCGAGCGGCCGGGCCGGCGTCCCGGCGCGGCGGCCGGGGGCGCCGCGCCGTGAGGCGCCCTTGACCACTCCTTGACCGCTCTTGGAGGAACCCTCCAAGAGGCGCCGCCGTACTTCGTCACCCCCCGCACCCGTGCCGCGCGCCGCCACCGGGCAGGCTGTGTCGGTGCTCGCTCTCGTCTGCCCCGGCCAGGGCTCGCAGGCCCCCGGCATGCTCGCGCCCTGGCTGGAGGTCCCCGGCGTCGCGGACCACCTGCGCTGGGCCAGCGCCGTGGTCGGCCCCGTCGCCGGGGGCGACCTGCTCGCGCACGGCACCACCTCCGACGCCGGCACCATCCGCGACACGGCGGTGGCCCAGCCGCTGATCGTGGCCGCAGGCCTGGCCGCCGCCGCCGCGCTGTGGCCCGGCGGCGTCACCGGTGACGTGGTGCTGGCCGGCCACTCCGTCGGGGAGCTCACCGCGGCCGCGCTGGCCGGGGCCCTCACCCCCGAGGCCGCCCTCGTGCTCGTGCGCGAGCGGGGCCGGGCGATGGCCGCCGCCGCCACCACCACGAGCACCGGCATGAGCGCCGTGGTGGGCGGCAGGCCCGAGGAGGTCGCCGCGGCGCTCGGGGCGGCGGGGCTGACCGCCGCCAACCACAACGCCGCGGGCCAGGTCGTGGCCGCGGGCACCGCCGAGCAGCTCGCGGCCCTGGCCGCGGCACCGCCGCCGCGGGCCCGCGTCATCCCGCTGCAGGTGGCCGGCGCGTTCCACACCGAGCACATGGCCCCGGCGCGCGAGCAGCTCGCGGCGCTGGCCCCCGGCGTCCCGACGACGGACCCGGTGCTGCCGCTGCTGAGCAACGCCGACGGTGCCGCGGTGGCCGACGGCCGCGAGGTGCTGGCGCGGATCGTCACCCAGGTGGCCAACCCCGTCCGCTGGGACCTGTGCAGCGACGCCCTGGCCGCGCGCGGGGTCACCGCGCTGCTCGAGCTGAGCCCTGCGGGTACCCTCACCGGGCTGGCCAAGAGGGCCCTGCCCGGTGTGGAGCTGCTGGCCCTCAAGGGCCCCGACGACCTCGAGGCGGCGCGCGAGCTCCTGGCCCGCCACGCCACCCCGCAGCAGGCCCCGCAGACCCCGCAACCCACGCAGCCCCGGAGCGACCCCGCATGAGCAGCACGTCCTCGCTGGTCTCCTCGACCGGTCCCGGCCACGCGCGGATCCTCTCCGTCGGCGCCTTCCGCCCGCAGCGCGTGGTGACCAACGAGGAGATCTGCACCTACATCGAGTCCACCGACGAGTGGATCCGCCAGCGCACCGGCATCGAGGAGCGCCGCTGGGCCGACGCGGAGACCTCCGTGGTCGACATGGCCCAGGCCGCCTCGGTCGAGGCGGTCGAGAAGGCCGGCCTGGCGCCCAGCGACATCGACGCCGTCGTCGTGGCCACCGTCAGCCACCCCTACCAGACGCCCGCGGCCGCGGCGATCCTCGCGCACCGCCTGGGCGCGACGCCCGCCGCCGCCTGGGACGTCTCCGCCGGGTGCGCGGGCTTCTGCCACGCGCTGGCCCAGGCCAGCGACCTCGTGCGCGGCGGCACCGCCCGCCACGTGCTCGTGGTGGGCGCGGAGAAGCTCACCGACTTCACCGACCTCACCGACAGGTCCACGGCCTTCCTGTTCGCCGACGGCGCCGGCGCCGTCGTCGTCGGCCCCTCCGACGTCCCCGGCATCGGCCCCACGGTGTGGGGCAGCGACGGGGGGCAGTGGGAGACCATCAAGAACAAGCGCTCCTGGATCGAGCTGCGCGCCGCGCAGGAGGCCGGCGAGGAGGTCGTCTGGCCCGCCCTGGAGCAGGAGGGCCGCCAGGTCTTCCGCTGGGCGGTGTGGCAGATGGCCCCGGTGGCGCAGAAGGCCATCGACGCCGCGGGGATCGCGGTGGAGGAGCTGTCGGCCTTCGTGCCCCACCAGGCCAACATGCGCATCATCGACGCGATGGTGAAGCAGCTCGGCCTGCCCGAGAGCGTCCCGGTGGCCCGCGACATCGCCCAGATGGGCAACACCTCGGCCGCCTCCGTGCCGCTGGCGATGCACCGCATGCTCGCCGAGGGCCAGGCGCCCTCGGGAGGCCTGGCGCTGCTCATCGGCTACGGCGCGGGCCTGTCCTACGCCTCGCAGGTCGTCGTCCTGCCCTGACGGCGGCGCCCGGCACCCGGGCCGCACCGGACCACCAGTACCACCCCCGACCCACCCAGCCCCGGCACCGCCGGGCCGACGAAGGAGAGAGCACCCATGGCGCAGAGCGAGCAGGAGATCCTGGCCGGCGTGGCCGAGCTGGTCAACGAGGAGACCGGCCTGCCCGTCGAGAGCGTGGAGATGGACAAGTCCTTCACCGACGACCTCGACATCGACTCCCTGTCGATGACCTCGATCGTCGTGCAGGCCGAGGACAAGTTCTCCGTCACCATCCCCGACGAGGACACCAAGAACCTCAAGACCGTGCGCGACGTCGTCACCTACATCCAGCAGGCCCAGGGCTGACACCGGCCCCCTCCGGGCGGCCCGCCAGCGCGGGCCGTCCGGGCTCACCATCCGCCCCACCGATCGCCACACCGATCGCCACACCGCCACCAGCAGCACCTCGGAGGTCCCCGTGAGCTCGAGCCCGTCCCGCACGCGCGTGGTCGTCACCGGCCTGGGCGCCGTCACCCCCCTCGGTGACACCGTGCAGGCGACCTGGGACGCGCTGCTCGCCGGCACGCCGGGCGCCCACACCATCGACGAGCCGTGGGTGGAGGAGTTCGGCCTGCCGGTGACCTTCGCCGCCCGCACGAACACGCCCTCGCCCGACGTGCTGCCCAAGCACGAGGCCAAGCGCCTGGACCCCTCGGGCCAGTACGCCGTGGCCGCGGCGCGGCAGGCCTGGGCCGACGCCGGCGCGCCGCAGGTCGACCCGCTGCGCCTGGCGGCCGTGGTCGCCACCGGCATCGGCGGGGTCCACACGCTGCTGGACGCCTACGACACGCTGCGCACCCGCGGCCCGCGCCGCGTGCTGCCGATGACCGTGCCGATGCTCATGCCCAACGGCGCCGCCGGCGCCGTGAGCCTGGCGCTGGGGGCCGCCGCCGGGGCCCACGCGCCCGTCTCGGCGTGCGCCTCCGGCGGCGAGGCCGTCGCGTACGGCCTCACCATGATCCGCACCGGCCGCGCCGACGTCGCCGTCGTCGGGGGCACCGAGGCCGCCATCCACCCGATGCCGATGGCCTCCTTCGCCGCGATGCAGGCCCTGTCCACGCGCAACGACTCCCCCGAGACCGCCTCGCGCCCGTACGACACCACCCGCGACGGCTTCGTCATGGGCGACGGCGCCGGGATCATGGTGCTGGAGTCCGAGGAGTCGGCCCGCGCCCGGGGCGCCCGCATCTACGCCGAGGTCCTCGGCGCCGGCACGTCCTCCGACGCCTACCACATCGCGGCTCCCGAGCCCGAGGGCGCGGGCGCCTCGCGCGCCGTCCAGGAGGCGCTGCGCACCTCCGGCGTCAGCCCGCGCGACGTGGTCCACATCAACGCGCACGCCACCTCCACCCCGGCCGGTGACCTGGCCGAGGTCAAGGCGCTGCGCGTGGCGCTGGGGTCCGACCTCGACCACGTGGCCGTCTCGGCCACCAAGTCGATGACGGGGCACATGCTCGGCGCCGCGGGCGCCGTGGAGTCGATCTTCGCCATCCTCGCGCTGCACCACCGCCTGGCCCCGCCGACCATCAACGTCGAGGACGTCGACCCCGGCGCCGACGTGGACCTCGTGCTCAAGACCCCGCGCGAGCTGCCCGAGGGCGTCGCGCTGAACAACGCCTTCGGCTTCGGCGGCCACAACGTGGCGGTGGTCTTCGGCCCCGCCAGCTGAGCGGACGACGACGGCGAGAGCCCCCTCACCGACCGTGAGGGGGCTCTCGGCGTCGCACGGTCCCCGGAGGGCTCGCGGGGAGCCCGCCGGCGGGCTCCGGGGGCCTCAGCCCACCCGGTGCAGCCACCGGACGGGGTTGCCGTCACCGGCGTAGCGGAACGGCTCCAGCTCGTCGTCCCAGGCGCGCCCCACCGCGAGGTCGATGCCCTCGCGCAGCAGCTCCAGGTCGTCCCCGGCGCGCTCCACGGCGGCGCGCAGCCGGTCCTCGGGGACGACGACGTTGCCGTGGGCGTCCGTCACGGCGTGGAAGATGCCGAGCTCCGGGGTGTGGCTCCAGCGGCCGCCGTCGACGCCCTCGCTGGGCTCCTCGGTGACCTCGAAGCGCAGGTGCGCCCACCCCCGCAGGGCGGAGGTCAGGCGCGCCCCGGTGCCCGGCGCCCCGTGCCAGGGCACCTCCCCGCGCAGCAGGCCGGGCGCCACCGGCTGGTCGGTCCAGTCGATGGTGACCGACACGCCGACGACGTTGGCCGCCGCCCACTCCACGTGCGGGCAGACCGCACGTGGCACGGAGTGCACGAACAGCACGCCACGGGTGATCCCACCGGACATCTCGACCTCCTCCGACCTCGGCGCGTGGTGCGTCTTCCCCAACGACCTGCGACGGGACGTACAGCGGTGCGGACAGCTCGGGCGGACCGTGCAGCGCCTGCTCGTCGGTCATGATGCACCACGCGGCGTGACGACACCAGGAGGTCCGCGACGAGGCGGGCGGCGTGTCGGCCACCCGGGGGCCACCCTGCGGTCACCGGCCGGCGGGCGCGGCGGCGCGCTCAGGTCCGGCGCCCCGCGTGCCGATGGAGGGTCGTGAGCACCCTCAGCCACCTGCCCGGCTCGGTCACCGAGGTCATCCGGCCCGCTGCCATCGTCCCCGAGGACGCCGCCCGGGCCGTGCTGCTGGAGCTGGCGCGCCGCGACGTGCAGAACGGCGGCGTGTGGGAGTCCGAGCCCAGCACGTGGAGCCGCTGGGACCGCCCCTGGCAGCCCTCCGGCGAGGTCGGGCCGGCGCAGCTGCTCGGCAGCCTGCACGTCGCCTACGGCACCCCCACGAAGTACGAGATCACCATCTACCGCATCACCGTGACCGCGGCGGGCCTCGCCGCCGGCTGGACGGTGGAGTCGCTGTGCGACGAGGCGCTGGGCTACGGGGGCCTGACGCTGGCCGTGTGCCCGCGCGCCAGGCTGGCCGCCCCGCCCCGCCCGTTCCGCCACTGATTCGGCGCGCCGCCGCAGCGGCGTTCTAATGGTCCGGTGGTCGACCACCCGCGCAGACCGGCCTTCCTGGGGCCCGCAGCGATCGACGCCGTCCGCGGCGGCGGTGACCCGGCGCTGCGCGAGGAGGCGGCCCAGACCACGGCGCGCCTCATCGTCGACGGCGCCCGCGGCTCCGACGACGAGCAGGTGGCTGCGCGCCTCGTGGGCCTGGCCGACGAGCACGGGCTGGAGGTGCTCTCCTCCCTGTGGTCCGACGCGCCCGCCGACAGCCTCGCCGGCGCCCTGTGGCGCCTGTTCGCGCTGCGCCAGTGGGTGCACACCGACCCCGTCGGCGCGGCCCGGGAGTTCGAGGAGGGCCGGCGCAGCGCGCCGGTGATGGAGGTGGTCGCCGGCGTCGGCGACCCGCCGGGGCCCGACGAGGTGCGCAGCTCGGTCGACGCCGTGCTGCGCGGGCTGGCGCGCGGGGACGTGCCGACCACCTTCGAGCGCGCCGCCGCCTTCGCCCGCGTCGTGGCGGCCGGACGGGCCGCGCGGGCCGCGCAGGGGCTGCCGCCCGTCAGCGGCAGCGGGTCCGCCGACCGCCCCGGCGGCCCGACGGAGTCCGCGGTGCGCCTCGTGCGCACGGCCGAGCAGCTGGAGTCCGCGGCGCGCCAGGTGCGCCTGGAGCGGTTCGAGAACGCCTCCGGTCCTGGTCAGGACGACGACGGCGACGCCGGCGGGGGCCCGTCGGGCGGCGCGCCGCGCACAGGTCCCCCCCACGGCGCGACCGACGGGCCCGCGCGGGGTTAGCCTGGTGGTGCGTCGGGCCGCGGTAGCCCCGGGCTCCACTTGAAGCCGCTTCGAGCGGCCACGCGCCGAGAGGCGCTCCCGGCCCGACGCACCTACTCCTCCGGGCTCCCGCCCCCGCCGGCGCCGCCGGGATCGCGCGCGCCGAGCTGGTCGAGCAGGCCGCGCAGCCACCCGGGCCCGGCGCAGGCCGCCGCGGCCGGGAGCCGGGCGCGCAGCCCCCGGTCGGCCGTCACCACGAGCACGGTGCTCCCCGCCCCGTGCAGCTCCGCGGCCAGCCGGGCGATCGAGGTGTCGCCGTCCGCCGGTGCGTGGTGCACGTGCACGCCGTCGAGCAGGCCCTCAGCGCCGGCCGCTCGCGCGGTGCCCTCCAGCACGGCGTGCACCCCGGCGACCTCCAGCGGCGCCCCTCCCGGTCCCGCGACCGAGGAGGTGGCGGCCAGGGCGGAGAGCTGGGCGAGCAGCCGCCGGGCCGCTGCCGGGCGGTCGCGCCACCACCCGTCGGGGCGGGACCCCACGACGTTGGCCGCGTCGACGACCACGTCGACCACGGCCTCCACCGGTCCGCCGGTGCCCGGCCCGGCCGCACGGCCGCGGCCGTCGTCGTCCTCGAGCGCCGCGACCACCCCCAGAGCCTGTCCGGCGGTGTGCGCGGGCGGCCCGCAGGGGGTACCACTGCCCCATGAGCGAACCACCGGAGCTCCCTGACGAGGACGCCCCCTGGGCCGACGGACCGGGCCACCTCAGCGGCGAGGGCCTGCCCCTGCCCGAGGAGGTCGCCGCCCTGGAGGACCTCCCCCCGGACGACGAGGTGCCGCCGTCGCCGAGCTGAGCCCCGCCGGACCGCCCCCCGGAGCCGGCGCCGACCGTCCGGAGGGCCCGCTCGTGGTCACCGTCCCCGGGCGATCGGGCCGTGCGGCGGGTCGCCTCGTGCTGCCCGCCGAGGAGCTGCGGTGGCGCTTCTCGCGGTCCTCGGGGCCCGGAGGGCAGGGTGTGAACACGGCGGACTCCCGGGTGGAGCTCTCGTGGGACGTGGCCGGCTCGCGGGCGCTCGACGAGGCGGTGCGCGAGCGCCTGCTGGAGGCGCTGGAGGGGCGCCTCGTGGACGGGGTGCTCGTGGTGGCCGCCTCCCAGCACCGCCAGCAGCGGCGCAACCGGTCCGCCGCTCGCGACAGGCTCGCGGCGCTGGTCGCCTCGGCGGCAGCGGCGCCGCCCCCGGCGCGCCGCGTCACGCGGATCTCGGCCGGGGCCGGGAGGCGCCGGGCGGAGGCCAAGCGGTCGCGCAGCAGCACGAAGGCGCTGCGCCGCCGACCCGACTGGTGAGCCCGGACCTCCCGCGGAGCACGCACGGCGGCTGGTAGTGTCGTCCTCCGACGCAGCCCCTGGCGCGTCCGGTCCCGCATAGCTCAATTGGCAGAGCAGCCGGCTGTTAACCGGCAGGTTCTTGGTTCGAGTCCAAGTGCGGGAGCCCCACGGACGAGCAGAGCACCGGCGCTCTCACCCCCCTCCCTCAGACCCCCGCCTCCCCGGGGCACCTCGTCGCGTCCCCGCCGCGACGTGATGCCCGCGCCACGGTCCGTCGCGAGCGGCACCCACCCGGGCGGGACCGCGGGCCGTGCGGGCGGGACGCCCGGGACGGGCCGCGGCGCCCCTACTCTTCGGGCCGTTCGCGGGGCCGCGAGGTCGCCGACCGCGACCCCACCGCGACCGAGTCGAGAGGTGGGACGGCGACGTGGCGCGCAGGACCGAGGCCGACCAGGTGGTCGTGGTGGAGCGCCCCGACGGCACGTCCGAGGTGACCCTCGCCGGGAGCGTGCGGGTGGTCGAGGCCCGGTCCCGCGAGGAGGCCCGCGAGCTGGTCGGCTCCCTGGTGTCCGAGCGAGCCGCGGCGCTCGGCCGGCCGGTGCGCGTGCTCACCCGCTCCGCGGACGGCGACAGCGCCGTGGTCGTCCTCCCCTCCGGCGCGGTCAGGCCGGGCGGCCCCGAGGGCGCCGACGGCGCCGGGGACCCGGACGCCTTCGACGTCGACGCCGAGCCCGAGGCGGGGACCACCGCGGCCACCGCGGGCGCTGGCGCGGCGGGGCCCGTCCCCGACCCCGCAGGAGCGCGGCCGCGTGCCAAGCGCCCCTGGGGCTACGACTACCCCGGGGGCCGCAGCTCCTTCCTGCGCCGATCCGCGGCGGTCGTGGTCGCTGAGCGCGGCTGGCGGGGCCGCCTGAACCGGGCGGGGCTGCGGCTGGCGCCGGGTGCCGCCGAGCGCGCCGAGCGCGCCGACGCGCGCACCGCGTCGCAGCACTGGGCGGGCCCGCGCACCGTGGTCGTCGTCAACCCCAAGGGCGGGGCGGGCAAGACCCCCACCACGGCGATGCTCGCGGCGGTCCTCGCGCGCCACGGCGGCGGCACCGTGCTGGCGTGGGAGAGCAGCCAGACGCGCGGCACCCTCGGGTGGCGCACCGAGCAGGTCGCGCACGCGGCCACCTCCTCCGACCTGCTGCCCGAGGCGACCACGCTGCTCGGGCGCGGCTCCGGCGTGGCCGACCTCGCGCGCTTCGTCCACCACCAGCACGCCGACCGCTACGACGTGCTGCGCTCCCAGCCGCTGGCGCTGCACAGCGAGCAGCGCATGGACCTCGACGACGTCGACCTGCTGCACGAGGTGGCCACCACGTACTACCGGCTCGTCCTGGTCGACTCGGGCAACGACCAGTCGGAGCCGACCTGGCTGAGGATGCTCGAGCGGGCCCACCAGGTGGTGGTGCCCACCACCACCCGCGACGACCACGCGGAGGCCGGTGCGCTGCTGCTCGAGGCGCTCGCCGCGCGGGACGAGCGGTCCGCGCGCCTGGCCGCCTCCGCTGTCGTGCTCGTCACCCGGGCGGACCCCAGGGCGTCGGCCAAGGACGTGCGCCGCGTGGTGCAGGGCCTGCGCCCGCTGGCCCGGGAGGTGCTGACCGTGCCGTTCGACCCGCAGCTCGTGGACGGGCAGCTCAGGTACGACGCGCTGCGCCCCGCCACGCGCCGCGCCTGGCTGGCGGCGGCCGCCGCGGTGGGCCGCGGCCTCTGACGCTGCGGGCCCGCGCCGTCTGGCACGATCTGGCGTGCGCGCCGCGGTAGCTCAGCCGGTCAGAGCAGGGGACTCATAATCCCTGGGTCGTGGGTTCGAGCCCCACCCGCGGCACCGGTCCCGCTGGAGCCAGCGGTCACGTGCTGCGGGTCGACCGGCGGAACGGCGCGAGGGTGGCCCGGGCGGTGTCAGCGGCGCCCCAGTCGGGCTCGAACTGGGCGATGACCGCCAGGTGCTGGCGCAGCTGCAGCACCGGCATCCGCTCGCGCCACCCGTCGTCCAGCCCCGTCAGCTCGGCGTAGAGGCCGAAGCACGCGCCGGCCTCCGGCGGCGGGGCGGTGGTCCACAGGTGCGCGAGGTCGACCTCCGCCCAGGTGTAGGAGACGGCCGGGTCGATGAGGGCCGGGCGACCGCCAGCGGTGGCCATGACGTTCTGCGCCCACAGGTCGCCGTGGGTCAGGCACGCGGGGGCGTCGGGCAGGATCTCGGGCAGCCTGCTGCACAGGTGCTCCAGCGCCGCCCGGTCGGCCGGGCCCAGGGCGGCGTGGACGCGGGGCTCCTCCAGCCAGCGCAGCAGCCGGTGCTGGGCGAAGAAGGCGAACCCGTCGTCGGTCCAGGTGTTGACCTGCCGCCGGCGCCCGAGCCAGCCGTCCTGGTGCCAGCCGAAGCGCGGGTGGACCGTCGAGGTGTGCAGCCGCGCCAGCGCGTGCGCGAGCTGCGCCCAGAAGGCCTCGGTGGCAGGGCGGGGTGCGAGCGCGGCGAGCACCAGGAGGTGCTCGTCGGCCAGCAGCACCTCGGGGGTGGCCACGCCGCCGAGCTCGGCCAGGGCCTCGAGCCCGGCGGCCTCGAGGACGAAGGCGTCGGGGGCCGGTGGGTCGAGGAAGGACTTGGCGAAGACCGAGGTCCCGTCGGCCCGCCACGCCGTGCCCGCGAGGGCGGCGAGCCCGCCGGTCGCGGCCTCGACGCGGACCACGTCGGTCATCCCGGCCTGCTGGAGCCGGCTCATCAGGTGCTCCGCCGCGTCGACCACGAGCCCCCCGCCCCTCCGTCGCCGTGCCGGCCCCGGCCCTCGGCCCGCCGGGTGGCCGCCAGTGTCGCAGCGCCCGGCCCCCGGGGAGCCGGGCGCTGCGGCACGTTCAGGCCCTGACGCCGAAGCGGGCCAGCCACTGCTGGACCACGGGGATGTCCACGCGCTGGTTGCCGCCGAGGTAGCGGCAGTTCTCCGTGTAGCCGTAGCTCGTCACGGTGACGACCACGCCCTGGTAGTAGCCGGGCCCACCGGAGTCACCGGAGCAGGTCCCGCCACCACCGCGGGGGTCGTTGGGGTTGCCGTTCACCTGCAGGACCTGCGGCGTCAGCTTCTGGCCCGGGGAGGTGGTGGTGCGGCGCAGCAGCGGGTAGCCCATCGGCTGCGGCTTCTGCGGGCCGGAGACGGGCTTGCGCACCTCGGTGCCGTAGCCGACGAAGGTGAAGGCGGTCTTGGTCAGCACGGGCTGGGCGAGGGCGTCCAGGGTCCCGACCGGGGCGATCCGCTGGGGCGCGATGCCCTCCACCGGTGTGTCGAGGACGACGACGCCGACGTCGTTCCAGGAGTCGAGGTCGGTGAAGTCGGAGTAGTCCGGGTGCGTGCTCGGGGTGCCGTAGAGCCACCCCTCCTCCTTCTCGGTGCCGGTGAAGCCGCCCTGGGGGTCCGTGACCTCTGGGAACGGCGCAGGGGCTGACTCGGCGACCGTGGAGCGGAAGGTGACCGCCACCTCGCCCACCACCCCGTCGGTGCAGTGCGCGGCGGTGAGGAGCACCCTCGGGGCGACCAGCGTCGCGGTGCACCGGTAGCGGCCACCGGTGCCGTCGTAGAAGACGATGAGCGCGACGGCGGGGTGCCGCTCGCCGTCGGCCTCACCGCCGGTGATGGCGCTGGCCGGCTGCTGGGAGCTGACGGCGACCAGCCCGGTGACGAGCAGCAGCAGGGCGAGCAGCGACGCGGCGAGCCGGCCAGGGCCCCGCCTCCGCTGCGAGGTCGGCCACACGGGTCCGGTCACTGCACACCTCCTGGATCGGGCACGCCCGCAGGGGCGTCGTTGCCCGAGGACCTCACCACAGATCCTCACGTCTGTGAAGGCTCCGGGACCGCCGGGTGTCACACCGCGTAGCCGGACGTGCGCACGACGCCACCCCCTCCGGCGCGCGCCGGGGGCCCGCGCGGGCGTCAGCGCTCGGAGCGCAGCAGGCCCATGAGCACGACGTCCTCGTAGGCCCCGCGCACCCACGCGTGCTCGCGCCGGCGCCCCTCCACCACGAAGCCGACCTTCTCGTAGGAGCGCAGCGCGGCGGCGTTGGACGCGATCGCCTGCAGGTGGATGCGCCTCAGGTTGCGGCGGGTGAAGCCGAACTCCACCAGCTGCGCCAGCGCCGCCGTCCCGATCCCCCGCCCGCGGAAGTCCCTGGCCAGGCTGATGCCCGCCTCCGCGTGCCGGGCCAGCGGGTCGAAGCCGAACAGGGTCGCGCTCCCGGCGGCCCGCCCGTCCACGTCGATGACGAAGAACACGTCCTCGCGGTAGCTCGAGGCGGCGGCGCTGGCCTGCGCCTCGTAGCGCTGGCGCGGCACCGGGCCGGGGGCGCTGGGGTCGCGCTCCTCCCAGGTGTCCAGGTCGGCGGCGATGCCGTAGAGGACGTCGAGGTCGTCGGGGGTGCGGGCGCGCAGCGTGACGGTGGGGGCCTCGGGCACCGCTGCACCGTAGGCCACCGGCCGCGTGCGGGGTGCCCGGCTAGGGTCCGGCGGCATGACCGCGACCGAGCTGGACCCGTCGCCGGTGGCGGCCCGCTTCCGCGACCAGGTGCGAGCCGACGTGCAGCGCCTGGCCGAGCAGGGCCGCGCGCTGCGGGTGGTGGGCCTCATCAGCCAGGAGGAGGGCCCCGCCGCCACGTACGCCAGGTACGCGCGGCGCGGCTTCGAGGACGTCGGCATCGGCTTCGAGCTGCGGCGCACCACCCCGGCCGAGGCGGAGGCGGCCGTGGCCGCCGCCAACACCGACAGGGACGTGGACGGGATCTTCCTGTACTACCCGCTGAGCGACCGCGCCGGTGACCGCTGGCTGCGCGAGCTGGTCGACCCGCGCAAGGACGTCGAGGGCATGCACTCCTTCTGGGGCCGCCTGCTCTACGAGAACACGCGCTTCGTGGACCCCGAGCGCACCGTGCGCGCGATCCTGCCGTGCACCCCGCTGGCCGTGCTGAAGCTGCTCGAGGCCGCCGGCGTGCACAGCGACCGCGCGGACGCCCCGCTGGAGGGCGTCACGGCCACCGTCATCAACCGCAGCGAGGTGGTGGGCCGCCCCCTGGCCGCGATGCTCGCCAACGACGGCGCCCGCGTGCACTCCCTGGACCTCACCGGGTCGCTCACCTTCGAGCCGGCCGTCGGGCGGCACGCCCACGACGTGCGCTCCTCCGACATCGACAGGCGGGCCGCCCTGGCGGCCTCCGACGTCGTCATCTCCGCGGTGCCCTCGCGCGACTTCGAGCTGGTGCGCGCCGAGGAGCTGAAGGAGGGGGCCGTCTGCGTGGACGTCGCCGAGATCGCCAACTTCGACGCCTCGGTGCGCGAGCGCGCCCGCGTGGTCGTGCCCCGGGTCGGTCCCCTCACCGTGGCGATGGCAGCGCGCAACCTCGTGCGCCTCGCCTCCGCCCGCCGCCGGCCGTGAGGCTGCGCCCCGCCACCGCCCAGGACGCCCCGCGCGTCGCGGCCCTCCTGCGCACCAGCAAGGAGACCGCCATGCCGTGGCTGGCGGTGGTCCACACCCCCGCCGAGGACCTGGCCTGGGTGGCGTCGGTGCTGCTCGTGCGGCACACCACCACCGTGGCCGAGGACGGCGACGACGTCGTCGGCGTGCTGGCCACGAGCCCGGGCTGGGTCGACCAGCTCTACGTCGACCCCGACCACCAGGGCCGCGGCGTGGGACGGGCGCTGCTGGAGCGGGCCAAGGCCGGCAGCGCCGGTGACCTGCAGCTGTGGACCTTCGCCCGCAACGCCCGGGCGCGAGCCTTCTACGAGGGCGCGGGCTTCACGGCCGAGGAGGAGACCGACGGGACGGGCAACGAGGAGCGCGAGCCCGACGTGCGCTACCGCTGGCGCGCCGGGTCTAGCGTGGCGGGATGACGGGCGAGGGGCCGGGCGGACCGGGCGGGCAGCGGGCGCTGGCGGTGTGGAGCACCCTGGACGACCCGCGGGTCCTGCGCGTCCTGCTGGCCGCCCGGCCGGGCTGGCTGGTGCTCGACGCCCAGCACGGCGCGTGGACCGACCGCAGCCTCACCGACGCCCTGCTCGGGCTGACCACGGACGTGCCGGTGTGGGTCCGCCTCGCCGACGACAGGGCCAGCGGCATCGGCCGCGCCCTGGACGCGGGCGCCGCCGGCGTCGTCGTCCCCCTGGTGGAGAGCGCCGAGCAGGCCGCTGCCGCAGCGGCCGCCTGCCGCTACCCGCCCGCGGGCCGACGCAGCCACGGGCCGATGGACGCGCTGGCGGGGCGCGCGGCCCCCACCGCGGCGCAGGCCGACGCCGCGGTCGGCTGCGCGGTGATGGTCGAGACGGCAGCGGGCCTGGAGCGCGTCGCCGGCATCGCCGCCGTCCCCGGCGTCGACATGGTCTTCGTGGGCCCGAACGACCTCTCGCTCTCGCTCGGCACGTCGCTGGACGCCCTGCTGGCCGACGACGCCGAGGACGCCCCGCTGGCGCGCGTGGTGGCCGCGTGCCGCGCCGCGGGGGTGAGGGCCGGGGCGTTCGGCGGCGACGCCGCCCGCGGGCGGCGGCTGCTGGAGCTGGGCTTCACCGACGTCGTGGTCGCCACCGACACCGGGCTGCTCAGCGGCGCCGCAGCGGCGGCGCTGCGCTGAGCGGCCGGCAGCGCGCTCAGGTGAAGTAGAGCAGCCGCGCCGCGGGCACCCGCGCGGCGAGCTCGCGGTCGAACCAGCCGCGGACGTCGGCCATCGTCTCCTTGACGTAGACGTGCTTGACCGAGCCGTACTTGCCGCGCTTGGTGGCCCGCTGCCCGGGGTCCATCTCCAGCTTCGTGGCCGGGTACCACCCGAGCAGCACCTCGCGGCTCTTCGGGGAGAAGCGGTGCGTGATGACCTCGGCGGTCAGGTCGAGGTCCGGCACCCCGGCGGTCGCGGCGGCGACGTCGTCCAGGAGCTGGCCGTAGGCGTCCTGCCAGCCGGGGGCGGGGATCACCGGGGCGATGGTCAGGCCCACCGGGTAGCCCGCCAGCGCCAGGCGGCGCAGCGCGCCCAAGCGCTCGCGCACCCGCGCGGTGCCGCCCTCGAAGCGCTCCCCGCCGCTGGGGCCGGCGCTGTTGACGCTGAAGCGGACCCGCGTGCGCCCGCCGTGGGGCAGGTCGAGCAGCGGTGCGACGTCGTCGAACTTGGTGGTGAACCGCAGGCCCACCGGCCCGGCCCACTCGTGGGTGCCGACGTGGCTGATGGTGGCGGCCAGCGACCCCGTGAGGTGCTCGATGCCGAGCGGGTCGGTGTAGCAGGACGCCTCGAAGGTGGTGCCCTCCCCGTGGCGGGCGCCGCCGGTGGTCACCGCGCCGCGGCCCACGTGGGCGTCCATCGCCGAGAGCACCTGCGGCAGGTCCGCGTACACCCGCGTCACCGGCGGACCGGCCAGCGAGCCGGCCAGGTAGCAGTACTGGCAGTGCGCCGGGCACCCGGTGGCCAGGTCCAGGCGCCAGTCGGCGCTGGGCGGGATCGGCACCAGCCGGCGGGCCGACGGCGGGGAGGTGACCACCGCCAGGGTCGACTTGGCCAGCGCGTACGTGGCGCGCTCGTCCGCGCCGCGCAGCGCGGGCAGGCGGTCGGCGCGCAGCACCTGCACGTCCTCGACGCCGGCGGCCCTGACGCGCTCGAGGACCTGCTGGCCGTGCGCGGTCTGCGCGGCGGAGGCGGTCACCAGCACGCGCCGGGGCAGCCAGCGCTTGGGCGCCCGCGCGGCGAGCGCGGCCGCGGGCCCACCGGCGGCGGCCGGGGGCTGGGGGGTCAGGTGGGGGGCGAGGGCGGCGGCGGGCTCGGTGGGGGCCATCAGAGGTGTCAACACCGCCCGCGGGACGGGCCTTCCGCGCGGCTGCGACCCCGTCACCCGCCGGTCGGTCGTGATCCACAGGTGGTGGGGGGACTCGGCTGGGAGACTCGCCCGATGCACGGACCGCCCACGGCGACGCTCACGGCCCCCGGGCCTGCGCTCGACGCCTCCCTGGCCGGCCAGCTGGCCGACGTCGTGGGCGGGCTGGAGCGCGAGAGCTCCCACCAGCTCGTCCTGGACCGCACCACCGCCGCGGCGCTGGAGCTGGTGCCGGGGGCCGAGGAGGCGGGGATCTGCCTGCGCCAGGCACGCCTTCGCGTCTCCCCCGCCGCTGGCGCCGGGCAGCTGGTGGCCGGCCTGGACGCGCTGCAGGCCGAGACCGGGGAGGGTCCGTGCTGGGAGGCGGCCCTGCACGGGGTGAGCACGCGCGTGGACGACCTCGCGGCCGAGGAGGCCCGCTGGCCCCGGCTGGCGCCGCGCGCGGCCGCGGAGGGGGTGGCCAGCGTCCTGTGCGTCCAGCTGCGCGTCGGCTCGGGCAGCATCGGGGCGCTGAAGGTGGTGGCGGCGGCGCCAGGCGCCTTCTCCTCCCGGTCGGAGCAGGTCGGGGTGCTCCTGGCCGCCCACACCGCCCGGGCCATCCTCGACGCCCGCACGGCGGAGGACCTGCGCCGGGGGCTGGCGCACCGCGACGTCATCGGCCAGGCCAAGGGCATCCTCATGGAGCGCCACCGCATCACCGCCGACGAGGCGTTCGCGATGCTGGCCCGCTCCAGCCAGCACACCAACCGCAAGCTCCACGACGTCGCCTTCGACCTGGCCGCGACCGGTGAGCTGCCCGGACCGTGACGCCGCGCGCGCCGGCAGCCGCCCGGCGCCTCCGGCGGTGGCCTCGGGCCGGGGGTGCTCGGCTCGCCGGGCCGGCCGACCGGTGCCAGCATGATCTTCGGGGCGGTGCACGCCGCCCCTCCCACCGATCCCGGGAGACCCCGTGCCCGCTCTCCTCGCCGCCGGCCTGCGCCGCTGGCTGCTGCTGTCCGTCGCCGTGCCCGTCGGCGCCGCCGTCGCCCGCAGGGTCGCGCGCGGCATCGAGGCGCGCCGCGGCCCGACGTCCGTGACCAGGGGTCTGACCAGGGCCGCGGACGCCGCCCAGCGCCGGGGGCGCCGGGGCCGCAGCGGCCGCTGAGGCGGCTCGGCGCTGCGGCGTCCTCTACGGTGGGCCCGTGCTCGACGGTCCGCCGACCCACCCACCCGGAGAGGACGGCGCCCCGCAGGGCGCCCGGCCCACCGGCGGTGACCCGGCGGTCGACGAGGACGAGCTCGCCGAGGAGCAGTCCGCGGCGCTGCGCCGGGCCGAGGACCTGAGGCAGCGCTCCAGGGACGTCCGAGACCCCGCTGAGCGCTTGCGCCTGGCGGCCCAGCGGGACGCCCTGGCGGACCGCCTGGACGACATCGCGGAGGCCTTCGACGCCGCCGCGGACCGCCGCGACAGGGACGCCGAGGCGCGGGACACCCGGGCGCTCGTCCGCGACCGCGCAGCGGCCGACCGCGCCCGCGAGGCCGGCGTGCCCGACTCGGGGGCGCTCGACCGGCACCACGCCGCCGTCGCCCGGGACTGGGCCGCCAGCGACCGCCTCGAGGCGCGCACCGACCGCCGCCGGGCGGCGCAGGCGCGGCGCACCGCGGCCGACGAGCGTCGCGCCTCCACCACGCAGCGTGAGCACCGCGCCACCGAGGATGACCCCGGAGGTCGCTGACCGGCGAGGACGTCGTCCCCGGCGCTGTGCGGGCGGTCCGCACCACCACGGGCGGTCACCGCTTCGACGGGTGCCGTGTGCGCAGCACCCCTACCCTCGGAGGGTGGAGCCCGGGTCGACAGTCCTCGACGCGATGCCCAGCTCCATCGCCGCTGCGCGCGCCGTGGTGCGCGAGCGCTGCCGCGCCGCCGGCGCCACGGACCTCTCCTGCGACCTGGCGGTGCTGCTGACCAGCGAGGTGGTCACCAACGCCGTGCTGCACGCCGCGAGCAGGGCGCGCCTGAGCGTGGTCGCGACCAGCGAGGCGGTGCACGTCGAGGTCGGTGACGACAGCACCGAGATGCCGCGGGTGCTCCGCCTGCGGCGCGGCTCCCCGCACGGGCGGGGGATGGCGCTGCTGGAGGACCTCGCCGGCGCGTGGGGGGTCCGCGAGGAGCCGGGCGGCAAGGTGGTCTGGTTCACCGTCTCCAGCGACCGGCAGCCCTGACCGGACGCGGTCCGCGCTGCGGCCTCAAGGTGGGGCGCCGGCGTCCCGACGTGGTGGGTACCCCCGAGGAGCCGGGGGTGATGCACCGCGCCGGAAGGACCCACCCCCATGACGACCATCAAGGCCTCCTGCCCCACGTGCGGCGACGTCGAGCTGACCCCGCCGCAGGTGCGCCTGGTCGTCTGCACGGTCGCGGAGTGGAGCTTCTACGCGTTCGGCTGCCCGCGCTGCGTCGAGGAGGTGCGCAAGCACGCCACCGACGACGTCGTCCGCCTGCTCACCACCGGCGGGGTCCCCGCCGAGCGCTGGTCGGTGCCCGCCGAGGCGCTGGAGGAGCACACCGGCCCGAGCATCGGCTGGGACGACGTGCTGGACTTCACCCTGGCGCTGGAGACCGCCGACGTGGTGGCCGCAGCGACCACCGCCGCCCTGCGCCCCCGCCGCGTGGGCTGAGCCCCCGCCGCGAGCGCGGCTCCACCGCCCTCAGCCCCGGCCGGGGCTGCTGAGGGGCGGTCCAGGTGGTCCGCGGGGTCAGGCGTGGGGGCGGCCCGCAGCCCGCTGCCGCGCCCGGGCCAGGGCGGCGCGCAGCGGTTCGTCCAGCGTGGTGTCGCTGGGCGCCGCGGCCACGAGCAGGCCGATGTCGCGCACCTTGACGTTGCGGTCCTGGCTCATGACGACCATCGCGCCGAAGGCCTCCTCGGCGGTGCAGCCCAGCCGGCTGGCCACCGCGCCCTTGGCCTGCTCGATGGCGGCGCGGGACTGCATCGCCAGGGTGAGGTTCTCCACCTCCGAGGCCAGGTGGGCCGTGCGCCGAGCGGCCCCGAGCACCGCCGAGACCACCTCCGCGTAGGCGGCCACCCTGTCGGGGTCCAGGCCCGGCGCCGAGCCGTAGGCGTTCAGGACCCCCACGACGTCGTCTCCGCTGCGCAGCGGCACGGAGGCGGCCGAGCGCACCTGCCCGCCCGCGGTGCGCCGCGCCAGGCGCGACCAGCGCGGGTCGGAGCTGAGGTCCTCGCTCCAGATCGGCTCCCCGGTGCTGTGCGCCAGCAGGGCCGGGCCCTCGTCGGCGGCCCACTGCGCGCCGTCGACGGCCTGCGCCTGCGCGGAGTCGGCGGCGCTGTCCGTGGGCTGGGAGGGGTGCCCCGTGCTGGCGCTGGCCGAGGTGACCCCCGGCACCGCCGCTGACGCCGCGGCAGCGGCGGCGGCGAGCACCGCGTGGCCGTCCGCGCCGCCGGCCGCCAGCTGGACCAGGTGCGCGAGGGAGCGCAGCGCGGCCGCGCCGGCCGGCTCCGCCGTGCCGCGTCCGTCTGCCGGCGCCGCCTCGGCGGCCTCCGGGGACGGGCGGACCGCACCGCGGGGGCGCTGCGGCACGACGTGCTCGCGGTCGGTGGCGGCCAGCTCGGAGGCGAGCTGCACCGGGCAGGCGCCAGCGGGCTGCGCCGAGGACGCCGACGGGGTGGATGAGGACTGCGCGGACACCAGGGGTCACCCTCCGACTGACCGGAGACACCTGGTTTCGATGCCTCACCATTGTGCCAGGCGGCTCCCGGGCCTGGGACGGGTGTTCGCCCCGGGGGCCCTCGGGGACCACCGGGGCGAAGGCCGTCGGTCGCCGCGCGCTCACCCGGCGGCCGCCCGGCGAGCGTCGCGGCGCGGTGGGCGGGCAGGATGCGACCGTGCCCACCACCGCAGGTCGCACCGGGTCCGGGGTGCTGCGGGCCGTGCCCGTGGCGGGCGCCGGCCGGTGAGCGCGGGCGAGGCGGCCCGGCTGTGGCGGCGCGCGGCCACGGCCCAGCACGGGGAGGGCTACGCCGAGGCCTACGACGAGAGGTTCCGCGCGCTCGCCGCGCAGGGCGAGGACGTCCACGGGGAGGCGCGGTGCGTGCAGCGGCTGGCACCGCCGCCGAGCCGGGTGCTGGACGCCGGGTGCGGCACCGGCAGGGTCGGCGCGCAGCTGCGGGCGCTGGGCCACGACGTGGTGGGCGTCGACGCCGACGCCGCGATGGTGCAGGTGGCGCGCCGCCAGCACCCCGGTCTGCCCTGGCTGGTGGCCGACCTGGCCGAGCTCACCCCGCAGCAGGCCGGCGGGTCCTTCGACGTGGTGCTGCTGGCGGGCAACGTCGTCCCGTTCCTCGCGGCGTCCCTGCCGGCCGCTGCCCGCCGGTGCGCCGCGCTGCTGCGTCCCGCAGGGCTGCTCGTGGCCGGCTTCGGGCTGGACGCCGACCACCTCCCCGAGGGCTGCCCGGTGGTGCCGCTCGCCGTCGTCCTCGGCGCCTTCGGCGCGGCCGGACTGGTCACCGAGGAGCACTGGTCGACGTGGGACGGCGACCCCGCCGGACCTGGTGGTGGTGCCGGTGGCGACGACGGCTACGCGGTGCTGGTGCTGCGCGCCGCACGAGGCGCCGACGCCGGCGGGTAGGCGGGGACGGGCGCCTCCGCGCCCGTCAGCCGCCGACGGGCGCGAGCGGGTCAGCCCGCGTCCGCGGCGACCGGTGGAGCGGCGGCGTGCTCGGCGAGCCACCGGCCCAGGCGCTCGGGGGCCAGCAGCTCCACCCCGAAGCCGCGCGCCGCCTCCAGCGCCGCGGGGGTGGCGCCGGCGCTCGAGGCGATCACCGCCTCCGCGCCGGGGTAGGAGGCACGGGCACCGACGAGCTCGGCGACCTCGGCCGCGGTCACGCGGACACCGGGCTGGTGGTGGCAGCGGACCAGGAGCGTGGCTCCGCCGCGGCGCGCCACCACGAGCGTCGCCGCGGGGTCGAACGGGTCGAGGCGAGCCTCCAGCCAGCCGTCGGCCCCCAGCGCCCTGACGACCGCCCCCACCAGCTGCCGGGGCGTCTTCCCCTCCGGCACGCCACCGGGGCCGGAGGGGGCACGGCGCCCCTCGACGGCATGGTCAGCGGCCCCGACCCCGGCCCCGTCCTCGGCCCCGTGCGGCCGAGCGGGCGCGACGGGCGCCGCGGACCCGGTGAGCGCCGAGGGGGCAGGCGGCACCGCCGCGCTCCAGCGCCCGGGGGCCTTCGCGCCCGGGCGGCGCAGCCCCAGGGCCACCGCGCCCGCCAGCGCGCACAGCACCGGCGGCCCCCAGTGCCACCAGCCCATCCCCTCCCAGCTGCGCGCCACCTCGTGGCGCCCCAGCACGGCCGCCAGCGCGAGCAGCGCCACCGCGGCCAGCAGCGCCCACCAGACCGCGTCCTGGCGCCGGGACACCGCGGCGTGCGCACGCTCCCGCTGCTGTCCCGTCTGCTCGAGCACCCCCCGATGGTGGCGAGCCCGCCGGCCCGGGGGTGGACGACCACGCCGGGCTGCCCCTCGACCGGCAGACCCGGGACCACCCCTCGGCGCCGACACGGTCGCCACCGCGTCGAGGCCCCGCCGGCGGGCGCGCGGGCACGGCGGCCAGCACCCTGGGCGGGTGAGCATGCAGCTGCGCGTCACGCGGGAGCGCCGCCGTCCGCGCGCCACCGGGCAGGAGGCCGGCGTCCACGGCCTGCTCGAGCACCTGCGCGGGGGCGGCGGGGCGCCGGCGCGGCCGGTGCCCGCGGCCGAGCTGCCCGGCGACCTCACCGGCGACGGGCTCACGTGGGCCGCCGACGACGCCGCCGACAGCACCTGGTGGCCGCAGGGCGTCGCCGCGCTCGAGGGCGGGCGGGTGCTGCTGGTCGGCTGGTACGAGAGGCCCACCGGGCCGTGGTGGCGCCGGCGGGTGCCGCGCTCGCGGGTCAGCGTGCTCGACAGGTCCGACCCCGCCCGCCCCCGCTACGCGCACGTGGAGCTCGTGGTCGGGCACCACCGGCCGCTGGGCTGGCTGCGCCCCCTGGGGGCGGTGCCGGTGCACGCCGGGGGCCTGGCGGTGGTGGCCCCGCCCGGCGGGAGCCGGCTGCTGCTGGTCGCGGACACCCTGTTCGGGCTGCGGGTCTTCGCCCTGGACGACCTGCGCCGCGCCCCCACCGCGCCGGGCGGGGCGCCCCGCTGGGTGCTCCCCCAGCGCCGCGCCGTCAGGGCCCCGCTGCTGCGCGCCGGCCTGGGCGCCTCCCGCTTCCGCTTCTCCTTCACCGGCGCCGGTCACCTCGGCGCCGAGGGCCCGGTGCTGGTCAGCGGGGAGTACCGGCGCGCCGGGCAGCGGGGGCCGGGAGGCGCCCCCCGCCTGGTGGCCCACCGGCTCGACCCGCGCACTGGGCTGCCCCTCGGCGCGCCCCTGGCCGTGCACCCCGACCAGCCGCCCCGGATGCAGGGCGTCGCGCTGCTGCCGCCGGCCGCCCCGGGCGCGGGCCCGACCTGGGTCGTCTCCGCCAGCGCCGGGCACGAGCGCTGCGGTGACCTGCACGTGGGCGCCCCCGGCGCCTGGCGCACCCACCGGGGGGCGCTGCCACCGGGCTGCGAGGACCTCGACCCCGCCGACCCCGCCGACCCCCGCTCGGTGCTGTGGGGCGCCAGCGAGCACCCCGGGCGGCGCTGGGTCTTCCCCGTCCACCTCCCGGCCCTGGGAGGTGTCGGCGCGGCGTCCTAGGGTGCGCTCGTGAGCACTCCGTCGTCGCTGTCGCCGCTGCCGTCGCCGACCCACCCCCTGGTGCCCCTGAGCGCCGCGGAGCTGACGCGCAGCCGGGAACTGCTCGCGGCCAGCGGCCACCTGGCCGAGACGATGCGCTTCGCGTCGGTCGCGCTGGCCGAGCCCCCCAAGGCCGAGCTGGTGGCGTGGCGCGAGGGCGACCCGGTGCCCCGCCGCACCCGGTCGGTGCTGTGGGACCGCGCCGACAACCGCACCCACACCGCCGTCGTCGACCTGGTGGCCGCAGCGGTGGAGGAGTGGCGCCACCTGCCCGACGAGGTCCCCAACTTCACCGTGGACGAGTGGCACGAGGCCGAGGAGGCCCTCAAGGCCCACCCCCGCGTGCGCGAGGCGCTCGCGGCCCGCGGCATCACCGACCTCGACCTGGTGCTGCTGGACACCTGGACCTACGGGCGCGAGGTGATGCCCGAGCAGTGGCGGGACCGACGGCTGGGCTGGGCCGACGTGTGGCGGCGCGAGACGCCGACCGGCTCCCCGTACGCGCACCCCGTGAGCGGGCTGAAGTTCGTGCTCGACATGAACACCCTGGAGCTGCTCGAGGTCCACGAGGACGACGACCCCGCGCGCCGCGCCGTCGGTGCGGTGGACGCCTCCCCGGCCGTCGTCGGCGAGTACGAGGCCGACCTGCTGCCACGAGCGCTGCCGGGCTTCGCCGTCCGCGAGCCGCTGGCCCCGCTGGAGATCACCCAGCCGTCCGGCCCGGGCTTCTCCGTGGTCGACGGGCTGCTGACGTGGGACCGCTGGCAGGTGCGCCTCGGCTTCACCCCCCGCGAGGGCCTCGTGCTGCACGAGCTGCAGTGGGTCGAGGGCGAGGAGCGCCGCACGGTGGGCCACCGGCTGTCGTTCGCGGAGATGGTCGTGCCCTACCGCGACCCGTCCTTCGACCACTACCGCCGCACCGCCTACGACATCGGCGAGTGGGGCCTGGGCTACATGACCACGTCGCTGGAGCTGGGCTGCGACTGCCTGGGCGAGATCCGCTACCTCGACGCGGTGCTCACCGACTCCCGCGGCGAGCCGTACACGGTGACCAACGCCATCTGCCTGCACGAGGAGGACGACGGCGTGCTGTGGAAGCACGTCGACGCCAGCGGCCGGGCCGCCGTGCGCCGCGCGCGGGTGATGGTCATCTCCTTCCACGCGACGGTGGCCAACTACGAGTACCTCGTCTACTGGCGCCTGCACCAGGACGGCGCGGTCAGCTGCGAGGTGCGGGCCACCGGGATCATGGTCACCACGCCGCTGCCGCCCGGGGAAGCGACCCCGGCCACCGGGGTGCTCGTGGACGAGCGCACCTACGCCCCGATCCACCAGCACTTCATCGTGGCCCGGCTCGACCTCGACGTCGACGCGCAGCCCGGGCAGCTGCCCACCAACACGGTGGTGGAGGTCGACTCGGTGGCCGAGCCGGTCGGGCCGGGCAACCCCTACGGCCTGGCGGTGACGACGCGGAGCACCCCGGTGCGCTCCGAGCGCGAGGCCGCACGCAGCACGGACGCGTCCGTGGCGCGCACCTGGAAGGTCACCAACCCGCAGCGGCGCAACGCCCACGGCGCACCGGTGGCCTACAAGCTGCACACGCCGTCGGCGATCCCGGCGCTGTTCGACCCGCAGGCCCCGCAGTTCCGGCGCGCCCCGGTCATCGGCAGCCCGGTGTGGGTGACCCGCCACCACGACGACGAGCTGTGGCCCGCCGGCGACAACCCCACGCAGTCCGCCGAGGACACCGGCATGAGCCGCTGGGTGGCCGACGAGGAGCCGCTGGAGGAGACCGACGTCGTGCTGTGGCACGTCTTCGGCATCCACCACGTGCCGCGCCCGGAGGACTGGCCGGTCATGCCGTGCGACCCGGTGGGCTTCTCCCTGACGCCGGCGGGGTTCTTCGACAGGAACCCCACCCTCGACGTCGCCCCGCCCGCTGGTCACGGGGGCGGAGCGGACGGGGGCCACTGCCACGCCTGACCTCAAGGGCCGCGCCCTGCCTGCCGATGGTGGGGCGTGGCCCAGCAGATCGTGGTGAAGAACCGCCAGCAGATGGCGGCCGAGACCGAGGACGCCCTGCGCGACGCTGCGCACGCCGGCGCCCTCGACCCGCAGGGCACCGGCGCGACGCACTTCTGCCGCCGCACCGGCTACACGCTGCACTCGGTCGGCTTCGACGACGAGGGCCACCCCCAGACCTGGGTCTTCACCCGCGGCTGAGGCCCCGCGCCGCCGCGCCGCCCGGGGCGGCTACCGGCGGCGCAGGACGCCGGCGGCGTACGCGGCCTGGCCGGCGTGCTGCAGGTCGTCGCCCAGCACGCTGGTGAGCCGCACGCCGAGGGTGACGGGCGGGTCCCAGGAGGTGTCGACGACGCGGTCGAGGTCGTCGGGCGACAGCCCCGCCAGGTAGGCCGACGTGCGCTCGTGGACGGCGTCGAGGTAGCCGCGCAGCAGGTGGGCGGGCGCCCTGACCGCCAGCACCTGCTGCTCGTCGAAGCCGTAGCCGATCTCGTCGTCGTCCAGCGGCAGGTCGAAGCGACGCGCCCAGCTCACGCCGCCGCCGCTGCCAGCGGCCGGGGAGATCCACACCTGCTCGGTGCCCGCGACGTGGGCGACGTGGTCGTCCTGGACCCGCGCCAGGTGCCACACCAGCCAGGCGACGGTGTTGGTGCCCGGCTCCAGCGGCGTGCGCAGCTGGTCCTCGCCCAGGCCCTCCAGCGCTGCGGCGACCACCTCGCGCACCTGGTCGAGCCCGCCCTGCAGCACCTGGGTCGCGTCCACGCCGCTCCCCTACCCCGTGCGCGCTCGCCCCAGCACCGTCAGACGGGCTCGATCTGCTCGGCGTCGAGCCAGGTGCACACGATGTCCCCGCCCCCGGTGGTCCACACCACGCGGGCCATCCACCCCGCACCCTCGCGGCGCCACTCCAGCACCAGGCCGGGGTGGTCGGCACCCGTGGCGTGCACCCAGCAGTGCACGCGGCGCTGCGGGCGGCGCTGGGCGAGGGCCTCCTCCGCGGCCAGGCGCGTGCTCTCGTTGGCGGCGACGAGCCACGCCGGCAGCCCGGTGCTCGCCCGGTTGCTGCCGCCTGCCACCCGGCCAGGATGGCACCACCCACCGCCCTGGGGCGAACGGGTGTTCGACCCGCGGTCGGTCAGCGCGCTCCGCTGACCCTCGGTGACGACCTCAGCTGGCGTCGGCGACGCTGCGCGACGGGGCGGTCCCGGCGGCGGCCCCGTGCGCCTGCTCCAGGGCCGCCCGGCGGCGGCGCCAGCGCTCCAGGCCCTCCGCGGCGGGTGCGGCCGCGGTCGCCGCGCTGCGCGGCGACGGCAGGGCGCGCGCGCCTGGCAGGGTCACCTCCGGGTGCGCCGGCACGTCGTGGACCACCCCGGGCACCAGCCGGGTCCAGCCCGTGCCGGTCCAGACGTGCGAGGCCTGCGCCGACCAGCCGTTGCGGCTGATCGTGACCCGCTCGCAGTCGGGGACCGCGGGGTCGAGGTACAGGTCGCCCGGGAGCGGACCAGGCGTGGGGCGCGGCGCTGCGATCACCTCGAGAACGGTAGGGCGCACGCGGTGACGAACCGGGCAACGACACGCTGCGCCACCACTTCGGTGCACAGGGTGACACCCGGTCGTCGCCATCCTCCCACGCGGGGTCACGCGCTCACCACGCAGCGTGAGCTGCGGAGGCCTCGGCGCTCGAGGTCGCGAGGCGTCACACACCGCCCTCGGAGGCCTCCGCGCGCATGCGCTGGCGCTCGGAGGCCAGCGCGAAGAGCTCGGCGTAGGCGTCCGAGGCGGCCTCGTGCTCCCCCGCCGCCTCCAGCCGCTGGGCGCGGCCCTTGAGGGCGGCCTCCCGCCGGGCCAGCTCGCGCAGGCGCACGTCGAAGAGGAGCCCGGCGGCCAGGCGCCCCAGCCCCTCGGTGGAGTCGGCGGGCAGCGGCACCACCGCGAGCGCCCCCAGCAGCGGGCGCACCTGGTCGGCGGTGCCGTCGGCGCTCGCCTCCATGACGTGCTCGACCCAGGAGACCCCCGCCGTGCGCCCGGAGGCCACGCCGCCGGCTGCGCGCACGGCCTCGTGCACCGCGCGCGAGGGCGCCAGCACGAAGGCGTCCTCGGGCAGGGCGTCGAAGGCGTCGGGCACCGCCGACGGCGCCTGCACGACCAGGGCCAGCAGCTGCCGCTCGGCGTCGGCGACGGCGTCGCGCTCGGCCGGCCTGCCGCTCGGGCCGCGCTGGCCGCCCTGGCCGGCCTGGCCGGCCTGGCCCGCGCGGGGCCCGGCCCCGCGCGCCGCGCGCGGCACCTCGCTGCCGACGGCGCGCTGCACCGCGCCGAGGTCCATGCCGAGCATCCGCGCCAGCTGGCGGGTGTGCTCCTCGCGCAGCTGGCGGTCCTTGATGCCAGCCACCACGGGCGCGGCGGCGCCGAGCGCCTTGACGCGGCCCTCGGCGGTCTCCAGGTCCCAGGTGGACAGCACCTGGCGCACGGCGAACTCGAACATCGGCCGCTTGGCCTCGACCAGGGCCACCACGGCCTCGTCGCCGTCGGCCAGGCGCAGGTCGCACGGGTCCATGCCGCGCGGCTCGACCGCCACGTAGGTGGCCGCCACGAACTCCTGGTCGTGCTCGAAGGCCCTCAGCGCCGCCTTCTGGCCCGCGGCGTCGCCGTCGAAGGTGAAGACCACCTGGCCGGCGCCGTCGTCGTCGCCGAGCATCCGGCGCACGATCCCGACGTGGTCGGAGCCGAACGCCGTGCCGCACGTGGCCACCGCCGTGGGCACCCCCGCCAGGTGGCAGGCCATGACGTCGGTGTAGCCCTCGACCACGACCACCTGCTTGCGGCGCCCGATCTCCTTCTTGGCCAGGTCCAGGCCGTAGAGCACGTGCGACTTGCGGTACAGCGGGGTCTCGGGGGTGTTGAGGTACTTCGGGCCGGAGTCGTCCTCGGTGAGCCGCCGGGCGCCGAACCCGATGGTCGCGCCGGTGACGTCGCGGATGGGCCAGACCAGCCGCCCGCGGAACCTGTCGTAGGGGCCGCGCTGCCCCTGCGCGGCCAGGCCCCCGGTCACCAGCTCCTCGGTGGTGAAGCCGCGCCCGCGCAGGTGGTCGGTCAGCGCCCCCCAGCCCGAGGGCGCGTAGCCGACGCCGAACTGCTCGGCCGCGGCCCTGTCGAAGCCCCGGTCGGAGAGGAACTGCCGGCCCACCTGCGCCTCGGGGGAGAACAGCCGCTCGGCGTAGAACTCCGCGGCCACCCGGTGGGCGTCGAGCAGGCGCTGGCGCTTCCCGACGTCCTGCGCCGGGCGCGCTCCGCCGCCGTCCTCGTAGCGCAGGGTGATGCCCGCGCGGGCGGCCATCGACTCCACGGCCTCGACGAAGGTGGTGCCGGTGGTCTTGACCAGGAAGTCGAAGACGTCGCCGCTCTCGCCGCACCCGAAGCACCGGTAGCGCGCCGTGGAGAGGCGGACGGTGAAGGAGGGCGTGCGCTCGTCGTGGAAGGGGCACAGGCCCTTGAGGGAGCCGACACCAGCGGACTTGAGCACCACCTGCTCACCGACGACCTCGTCGATCCGCACCCGCTCGCGGACGGCGTCGACGTCCTCGCGCCGGATCTTCCCCGCCACCCCAGGAGTCTAGGTGGCCCCCCGCCAGGTCCGGTCGGGCGACCCGCGGCTGTGGAGGGTGCGCGCCGGGCGCTTCCGCGCAGGTCCCGCGCCTACCCTGCGGACGTGACGGACCTGCTCGAGAGCCTGGGCGACCTGCCCTCGCTCGCGCCCGCCCTGCCCCTGTGGCTGAGCGTGGCGCTGCTGGCCGTGGACGCCGTCATCCGCGTGGTCGCCGTCGCCGTCGTCCCGACCAACCGGCGCCCCTCCTCGGCGATGGCCTGGCTGCTGGCGATCTTCTTCCTGCCCTACCTGGGCATCGCGGCCTTCCTGCTCATCGGCTCGCCCAAGCTGCCGCGGGCGCGGCGGCAGAAGCAGCGCACCATCAACAAGATGATCATGGCTCGGACCGAGGGCATGGACCTCGTGCGCGAGGACGACCCGTGGCCGCCGTGGCTGGCCTCCGTCGTGCGCCTCAACCGCCGCGCCGGGGCGATGCCGCTGGTCACCCGCAACGCCGCGGAGGTCTGCACCGACTACGACGAGGTGCTGCTGCGGCTGGCCGAGGAGGTCGACGCCGCCCGGCGCTTCGTGCACGTGGAGTTCTACATCCTCAACCTCGACGACGCCACGCGCCCGCTGTTCGACGCCATGGCGCGGGCGGTGGCGCGCGGGGTGGTCGTGCGGGTGCTGCTCGACCACGTCGCCTCGCTGCGCACCCCCGGCTACCACCGCACGCTGCGGGCGCTGGACGACCTGGGCGCCCTGTGGCACGAGATGCTGCCGGTGCAGCCGCTGCGCGGCAGGTTCCAGCGCCCCGACCTGCGCAACCACCGCAAGATCGTCGTGGTGGACGGGCTGGTGGCCTTCACCGGCAGCCAGAACGCCGTGGACCGCGGGTACCACAAGAAGCGCTACGGCCGGCGGCACCTGGCCTGGCAGGACGTCATGGTCCGCTTCGAGGGGCCGGTGGTCGCCGAGGTCAACGCGCTGTTCATCACCGACTGGTACTCCGAGACCGACGAGCTGCTCGAGGCCGAGGCCGAGGCCGCGATCCCCGCCCCGCTCGAGGGCGGCACCGCCGACGCCGCCCCGGTGGTCGCCGCCGGCCACCAGGGGCTGCTCGACTGCCAGGTGGTGCCCAGCGGCCCCGGCTTCGACGGGGAGAACAACCTCAAGCTGTTCAACGCGCTCATGTACTACGCCCAGCAGCGCGTCATCATCACTAGCCCGTACTTCGTGCCCGACGACTCCCTGCTGTACGCGGTGACCACGGCCGCCGAGCGCGGGCTGCGGGTGGACCTGTTCGTCTCCGAGGTCGGCGACCAGTGGCTGGTCTTCCACGCCCAGCGCTCCTACTACGAGGCGCTGCTGCGCGCCGGGGTGCGGATCTTCCTGTACCCGGCGCCGTACATCCTGCACGCCAAGCACGTGACCATCGACGACGACGTCGCCGTGGTCGGCTCCTCCAACATGGACATCCGCTCCTTCAGCCTCAACCTGGAGGTCTCGGTGATGGTGCGGGGGCGCTCCTTCGTGGACGACCTGCGCGCCGTGGAGGACTCCTACCGCGCCGTGAGCCGCGAGCTGCTGCTCAGCGAGTGGCTGCAGCGGCCCTGGCGCAGCAAGCTCTTCGACAACGTCTGCCGGCTGACCTCAGCGCTGCAGTAGCCCTCCACCGCCCTGCGCGGTCACGCCAGGCGGACGTGCCACCAGCCGGCGCCGCGCAGGGCCGGCCCCAGCAGCTCGGCGGCCCGCGGGAGGGGCTCGACCAGGTCTGCGCGCAGGAGTGCCGGCGCCACGGCCAGGACCTCCTGCGCCGCCGCGAGCGCGTCGTCCGCCGTCGCCGGCGGGTCCTCGACGCGCAGCGCGAAGGAGCCGGCGCCGAGCGCCACCAGGTGCGCCCCCCACTGGTCCTGCCAGTACTGCAGCACCACCGACAGCTCGCGGGCGCTGAGCCCCGCGTCGACCGGCGCCCACCCGAGCACCGCAGGCAGCTGCCACGCGTCGTGGGCGTCGACGACGGCGACGACCCCGTCCTCGAGCGCCGGGGGTCGCTCGGCCACAGCCCGGGTGACAGCGGTGACGGTGGTGACCGGGGTGGTCCCGCGGTGCATCCCCAGGCGCTCCTCGCGCACAGCGAGGTCGTGAGCCGACTGCCAGCGCCGGTCGAGCAGCAGCGGCCCGTCCTCGACGTCCAGGTCGGCCAGGACCTCGAGGGGCTGCGGCGCCTCGGTCAGCGCCTCCTCCCACCCGTCGTCCACGACGACGGGCCGCCAGCGGGACGGCGCGCTGCGCAGCGCCTCCTGCAGCTGCAGAGCCGAGGCGCCCGGGGCGACCGGCAGCTCCCAGCACACGACCGCTGCGCCGTCGGCCCCGAGAGCGGCTGCTCGCGGTCGCTCGGTCGCGGGGACCGCCGGCAGCAGGTCAGCCAGGTCGGCCGGGACCGCAGGTGCAGGACGCTCACCGGGTGCAGGCGCAGCAGCACCCGCGTCCCCGGTCGGCGCCTGCCCCGCCAGGGCCGTCTGCAGCCGTCGGAGGAAGGAGGGCACGTGCCGACGGTAGCGAGGGCGCGCGGGCCCCGCGGTCCACGGTGCGGTTCCGGCCTGGAGACGAGCACGGCCGCGGAGGCGGCCAGCGCACCCGCGTCGCCCGGTGCACCGGCGGGCAGCTCGCGCTGCGCACCACCTGGGCGCGCCGGGTGCGGACCGCTCAGGGGTAGGTCATCACCAGGCGCGCGTGCCAGGCCAGCGCGCTGGTGTCGGTCAGGGAGGCCACCTGGTCCACGACGGCGCGCAGGCGGCCGGCGTCGTCCTCGGCCTGCGCGTGCCAGGCCGCGAAGGGCCGCTCCATGACGTGCGGCGCCTCCAGCAGCGCCCGCACGAGGTCGGTGACCACCTGGCGCTCCTCGGCGTAGGTGGAGGCCTTGTCCCGGCTGGTGAGCACGAAGGCGGCGGCCACCCCCTTGAGCGTGGCGATCTCCACCTCGGTGGCCCGCGGCACCACGAGGTCCGCGGCGTACCGCGTCAGCGGCCCGGGCCCGGCGACCGCGCGGGTGGCGTGCTCGGCGGCGGCGCAGAACCTGCCGATGAGCTGGCTGGTCGCGTCCTTCAGCGCCGCCAGCGAGTCCCACGAGCCGTCGTAGTGGTCCACCCAGTACGGCGCGGCCAGGAGCCTGTCGAGGGCGGCCTCGACCTCGACGTCGGCGGCGTCGGGCAGGTGCCAGGCCCGCACCGCCTCGGCGATGGGCCCGCGCTCCTCGCGGGAGGCCAGCGCCCGCAGGTCCAGCCGGCCGGCCACGACGGCGTCCTCCACGTCGTGCACGCAGTAGGCGATGTCGTCGGACAGGTCCATCACCTGCGCCTCGATGCAGCGACGCCGGTCGGGGGCGCCCTCGCGCAGCCACGCGAAGACCTCGTCGTCACCGTCGCGGCCGGCGGCCCCGGCGCTGCTGCCGGCGTACACGCCGAACTTGCGCGTCACCCCTCGCGGGTCGTCCCCGGAGTGCCAGGGGTACTTGGTGGTGGCGTCCAGGGCGGCGCGGGTCAGGTTCAGCCCCGCGGGGCGGCCGTCGGGGAAGCTGGTCTTGGGCTCCAGGCGGGTCAGCAGCCGCAGCGTCTGCGCGTTGCCCTCGAACCCGCCGATGGCGGCGGTGAGCTGCGCCAGGGCCGACTCCCCGTTGTGCCCGAACGGCGGGTGGCCCAGGTCGTGGGACAGGCAGGCGGTGTCGACCACGTCGGGGTCGCAGCCCAGCGCCCCGCCCAGCTCCCGCCCGACCTGCGCGACCTCCAGGGAGTGCGTCAGGCGGGTGCGCGCGAAGTCGTCGAAGCCGGGACCCACCACCTGGGTCTTGGCACCCAGGCGCCGCAGCGCCGAGGAGTGCAGCACCCGCGCCCGGTCGCGGGCGAAGGCGCTGCGGCGGTAGCTCTTGGGCGCCTCCGGGGCCCAGCGGGCGCGGGCGTGCTCGCCGTAGCCGCTGGCCTCCCCGTCGACCTCGCAGTGCGCCCCCCGCTGCACCGGTGCGCTCACCCGCCCGCCGTCGCTGCCGGGTCCAGCTCGCCGGCGCGCACCACCGCCAGGGACTCCCCCGTCAGCGCCCGGGAGTCCAGCCAGCCCTCGGGCAGCACCACCCGCGGCGCCGGGGAGGTGCGCCCGCGCGAGCCCTCGGCGGCCTCGCCGGGGTGGGGCTGGTCGAGGTCGAGGGTGTCGATGAGCGCGTCGAGAGCGGCGAGGGAGTCGACCAGGCCCAGCTGGGCGCGCAGGTGGCCGCCGACGACGTAGCCCTTGAGGTACCAGGCGACGTGCTTGCGGATCTCCCGGCAGCCGCGCAGCTCGTCGCCGAAGTGCTCCACGAGCAGCTCGGCGTGGCGGCGCAGAGTCTCGGCCACGAACCGCAGGCCCGGGCGCACCCGGTCGGGCTCGCCGCGCATCGCGGCGGCGAGGTCGGCGAACAGCCACGGCCGCCCCAGGCAGCCCCGGCCGACGACGACGCCGTCGCACCCGGTGCGCTCGACCATGCGCACCGCGTCCTCGGCGGACCAGACGTCGCCGTTGCCGAGCACCGGGATGCTCCTCACCGCGTCCTTGAGGCGCGCGACGGCCTCCCAGTCGGCGGTGCCGGCGTAGCCGTCGGCGGCGGTGCGCCCGTGCAGGGCCACCCAGGCGGCGCCCTCGGACTCGGCGGTGCGGCCGGCGTCGAGGTAGGTGAGGTGGTCGGGGTCGATGCCCTTGCGCATCTTGACGGTCACCGGGACGTCGGGGCCGCCGGGGCGCTGCGCCGCGCGCACGGCGGAGCGGACCACGTCGCGGAAGAGCTCGGACTTCCACGGCAGCGCCGAGCCGCCGCCGCGGCGGGTGACCTTGGGCACCGGGCAGCCGAAGTTGAGGTCGACGTGGTCGGCGAGGTCCTCGGTGACGAGCATCCTCACCGCCGCGCCGACCGTGGCCGGGTCGACGCCGTACAGCTGCACGCTGCGCGGGCTGGCGCCCGGCTCGTGCTGCACCAGCCGCAGGCTCTCCGGGGTGCGCTCGACCAGCGCGCGGCTGGTGACCATCTCCGAGACGTACACGCCGGCGCCGTGCTCGCGGCACAGGCTGCGGAAGGGGGCGTTGGTCACCCCCGCCATCGGGGCGAGGACCACCGGGACGTCGACGACGTGCTCCCCGAAGCGCAGCGGCGGCAGCAGCGGCGCGGCCGGCTGCCCGCCGGGCAGCCGGCCGGCGGACGGGCGCGCGTCGAGTGCGGTGCTCACGGCACCATCCTCGCGCACCCGGCGACCGCCGGGGCCCGGCGCGCTCAGCCGACCCTGGCGCTGCGGTTCTCCTGCAGGGCCGAGGGCACGTCGGGGTGCAGGGGCATCACGTGGTGCATGCCGGTGACCCGGAACAGGGTGGCCACCCGCGCGCCCGTGGAGACCAGCTCGAAGGTGCGCCGGTGGGCCCGCGAGAGCTTGTAGCCCTGCACCAGCACCCCGAGCGCGTAGGAGTCCATGAACGTGACGGGCCGCAGGTCGACGACGACGTGCTGGGCCCCGGCCGCCGACTGCGGGCGCAGCAGCGAGCGCAGCGCCTCGCGCAGCTCGGGCGCGGTGCGGATGTCCAGGTCGCCCGCGACGCGCACCACCACGACGTCACCGGTGGCCCGCAGGTCACCGGTGAGGCTGCTGACGGTGGTGGTGCTCGTCGTGATGGTCATGTCGCTCCCCGGCGGCGGACCGCCCCTCGTGCTCAGGTGGGTCAGGCCGTCGACCGCGTCCGATCATCCCAGCGCCGGCGCGCGCGAGCACCCCGGGTGGGCGCCACCTCGCCCGTCTGCCACGCGCCGGTGCGGCTCAGGGCCCGACGGCGGAGGCGTCCGGCTCGGGCTGGTGCTGCGCCGGGGGCGCCGCGGGCGCCGGGCGGTCGCGCGGCATGAGGAGGACGGCCAGCAGGAGGACCACCGCGAGCCCGAGCGCCCCGAGGAAGACGAGGTGGACCGCGTCGGACAGCTCCCCCGGCCCGACCGACCCGCCGTCGGCGGAGCGGCCGCCCAGGGCGGCGTTGACGACGGCGCCGAACACGGCGATGCCCACGGCACTGCCGGCCGAGCGCGCGAAGACGTTCAGGCCGGTGACCACGCCGCGCTCGCCCCAGCTCACGGCGGCCTGGGCGGCGATGAGGGTGGGCGCCGCGGTCAGGCCCATGCCCAGCCCGATGACGAAGGAGGCGCCGGCCACCGCCAGCACGCCGGAGGAGGTGCCCAGGGGCAGCAGCAGCGCGCAGCCGCCGACCACGACGACGGCGCCGGTCACGGCGGTGGCGCGCATGCCCAGGCGCAGGTAGAGCCGCCCGGACTGGGAGGCGGACACCGGCCAGCCGAGGGTGAGCGCCGCCAGCGCGAAGCCGGCGACCAGGGGGCCGGTGCCCAGGGAGACCTGCACGAAGGTCGGCACGTAGGAGGTCAGGGCGAGCAGCACGGCGCCGATGCAGGCCGAGGCGGCGCTGGTGGTGACCAGCAGGCGGCGGCGCAGCAGGTGCAGCGGGACGACGGGGTCGGCCGCGCGCCGCTCGACCGCGACGAACACCGCCAGCAGCAGCACCCCCGCGGCGGGCACGCCGACGCCGAGCGGGGAGGCCCACGCCCAGGCCTGGCCGCCCTCCAGCACGCCGAGCACGAGCAGCGCCAGCGCCGCGGTGAGCAGCGAGGCGCCCAGCACGTCCACCCGCACCCGGCGCCGCTGGGCGCGCTCGTGGAAGCGCCAGCCGATGGCGGCGGCGGCCACCAGGCACAGCGGGACGTTGACGAAGAAGATCCAGCGCCAGCTCGTGTACTCCGAGAAGACCCCGCCGAGGGTGGGCCCGACCACCGAGGAGACGCCCCAGACGCTGGCGATGTAGCCCTGCACCTTCGCGCGCTCGGCGACGGAGTAGACGTCGCCGACGATCGTCATCGACATCGGCTGCACCGCCCCGGCGCCCAGGCCCTGCACGGCGCGGAAGACGACCAGGGAGCCCATGCTCCAGGCCGCGCCGCACAGGACCGACCCGAGCAGGAAGAGCCCGATGCCGACGAGCACCACCGGCTTGCGCCCGAAGACGTCAGCCAGCTTGCCGAAGACGGGCACGGTGACCGCCTGGGCGAGCAGGTAGGCGCTGAACAGCCACGGGAACTGGGAGAAGCCGCCGAGCTCGGCCACCACCGAGGGCACGGCGGTGGCGATCACGGTGGCGTCGATGGCGACCAGCGCCGTCGAGAGCATCACGCCCAGCAGCACCGGGCCGCGCTCGGACCGCAGCCCGACGCCCCCGCTCGTGGCAGTCACCCTCCCCAGGCTAGGTGCCGCGAGCAAGCACCACCCGGCGGCTGCTCAGCGGCGCCGGGCGGGGCGGTACTCCACCTCGGGGCGCCCGGTGCCGCCGTAGCGCTGGTGGCGCTCCAGCTCGCCCACCTCGGTGAGGTGCTCCAGGTAGCGGCGGGCGGTGACCCGGGAGGTGCCGCAGCCGGCGGCCACCTCCGAGGCCGACGACGGCGCCGCGGCCACCGCGCGCCGCACGGCGTCGAGCGTCTCGGCGACCAGCCCGGCGGGCAGCGCGCCGGAGGCCTCGCCCGGGGCGCGCAGCGCCGCGAGGGCCCTGTCGACGTCGTCCTGGCCCAGCGGTCCGCCGCCGTCGGCGGCCAGCTGCGCGCGGTAGTCGAGGTAGCGGACCAGCTTGTCCTCGAAGGAGCGGCGCGCGAAGGGCTTGAGCAGGTACTGCACCACGCCCAGGGAGACCGCCGAGCGCACGGCCGCCAGGTCGCGCGTGGAGGTCACGGCGATGACGTCGCCGGTCCAGCGGGCCCCGCGCAGCGAGCGCACGAGGTCCAGCCCGTGGCCGTCGGGCAGGTCCAGGTCGAGCAGCACGAGGTCGACGGGCGCGCCCGCCGCCGCCGCGGCCCTCAGCTGGGCCACCGCCTCGCGCACCGCGCCGGCGGTGCCGGCCAGCGCGAAGCCGGGCAGGGACTGCACGTACTGGGCGTGGGCGGCGCACACCAGCGGCTCGTCCTCCACGACCAGCACCCGGACGTCGCGGCCGGGGGCTGCCGGGCCGGGGCCCGCGCGCCCGGGTGGGGCGGTCACCGCAGCCCGGCCAGGGGCAGGCGCACCTCGAAGCGGGTGCCGGTGCGGCGGCGGACCGCCGCGCCGGCGCTCCCGCCCGGGCCGTCGGGGGAGCCGCCGGCCGGGCCGTCGTCGTCCCCGCGGGGCAGCACCTCCACGGTGCCGCCGCGCCGGCGCACCACCTGGTCGACCAGGGACAGCCCCAGGCCGCGCCCGGCCACCGAGGTGGAGACCTTGGTGGACCAGCCGCGGGTGAAGGCGGTGGCCACGAGCTCGGCCGGCAGGCCCGGACCGGTGTCGTCCACGCGCAGCAGCAGGTCCTCGCCGTCCGGGCGCAGCAGGACGTCGACCCGTCGCGGGCCGTCGGCCGGCTCCGGGCCGGCGCTGGCGTCCACGGCGTTGTCGAGCAGGTTGCCGAGCACCGTGACGAGGTCGCGCGCGGACCCCGGGGCGCCGGCCAGGTCGGCGGGCAGGTGGCTGGCCTCGTCCACGCGCACCTCCACCGCGCGCTCGGCGGCCTGCGCGGTCTTGCCCAGCAGCAGCGCGGCGACCACGGGCTCCTCCACGGCCTCCAGCACCCTGTCGGTGAGCCGCTGGGACAGCTCCAGCTGCTCCACCGCGTACTCGACGGCGCGCTCGGGGTGCCCGGTCTCGACCAGGACCACCACCGTGTGGAGGCGGTTGGCGGCCTCGTGGGCCTGCGAGCGCAGCGCCTCGGACAGGGCGCGGGTGGAGTCGAGCTCCCCGGTGAGCGCCTCGAGCTCGGTCCTGTCGCGCAGGGTCACCACGGCGCCGTGGCGGCGGCCCGTCCACTCGACCTGCGACTGGCTGACCACGAGCACCCGGTCGTCGGTGAGGTGGGTCTCGTCGGTGGCGGGGCGGCCCTCGACCAGCACGTCGCGCACCGAGGTGGCCACGGGCAGCTCGGCGACCGGCACGCCCACCGGGTCGTGGTCGAGCCCGAGCAGCCGGCGCGCCTCGTCGTTGGCCACGCCCACGCGCCCGTCGGGGTCCACCACGAGCAGCCCCTCGCGCACCGAGTGCAGCACCGCCTCGTGGGAGGAGCGCAGCCTCTCGATGTCGTCGCTGGCCATGCCGTGCGTCTGGCGGCGCAGGCGCCGCGAGACCAGGGCGCTGCCGGCCAGGGACACCCCCAGCAGCGCCGCGAGCAGCGCCACCGGCAGCGGGAGGCTGCGCAGGAACTCCTCGTTCAGCTGCGCCGTGGTCACGCCCACGGCCACGAGCCCCACGACCTCGCCGCCGCTCGCGCCGTCGCCGTCGCCGGAGCCGTCGCCGTCGCCGGAGAGCACCGGGACCACCGCGCGCACGGACGGGCCCAGGGTGCCGGTGTAGGTCTCGGTGAAGGGCCGCCCCTGCAGCGCCGGCTCGCGCGAGCCGAGGAAGGTCCCGCCGACCTGGGAGGGGTCGGGGTGGGTCCAGCGGGTGCCGTCCGGCGCCATGATCGTGATGAAGGACAGCCGCGTCTCGGCGCGCACGGCCTCGGCGAACGGCTGCAGCACCGCCGAGCGGGTCTGCACGGTGCCCGGCTGGGCGGCCACCTGCTGCACCGTGGGGCTCAGGGCGAGGGACTCCGCCACCCCCAGGACGCGCTGGGCGGCCGCCGCCTCGTCGCGCCGCACGTCCAGCACGGCGTCGACGACGGCGACGCCGAGCATCACCACGACCAGCAGCCCCACCTGCAGGACCAGCAGCTGCCGGGCGAGGGACGTCGAGCGGCCGAACGGCCCCGTCACGCGCACGCCGCCCAGCATGCAGGTCGGACGCGCCCGTGAACACAACGACCACAAGCGCGACACCCGGGCGGCACCGGCGCACCCTCTTCCACCAGGCGGGCTGTGACCCGCAGCACAGACACCCGGGGCGGAGCGGCCCCGATCACGACGACGTGGAGGTGCGCAGACCATGAGCTCTTCGGCAGCAGCGGTCGCCGGCGGCAAGGCGCCCGGCAAGCACAGGGACAGGTCCCACTGGCTGTACATCGCGGTCATCGTCGCGGTCGGCGCCGGCATCGCGCTCGGTCTGGCGGCCCCGGAGACCGCCAAGGAGATGAAGCCGATCGGCGACGCCTTCATCTCGCTGGTGAAGATGATGATCGGCCCGGTCATCTTCTGCACCATCGTGCTGGGCATCGGCTCCATCCGGAAGGCCGCGACCGTCGGCAAGGTCGGCGGCATCGCCCTCGGCTACTTCCTGGCGATGTCGACCTTCGCCCTGGTCATCGGCCTGGTCGTGGGCAACGTCATCCACCCCGGTGACGGCCTGACCATCTCCGCCTCCAGCGCCGAGGCGGCCCAGGCGGCCGCCGACAAGGCCGCCGCGGCCTCCGCCGAGCACCCCGGCGTCATCGGCTTCATCACCGGCCTCATCCCCACCACGCTGTTCTCCGCCCTCGTGCAGGAGCAGGTGCTGCAGGTCCTCGCGGTCGCGCTCGTCGTCGGGTTCGCCCTGCAGACCATGGGCGACGCCGGCAAGCCGCTGCTCGACCTCGTCGGCCACCTGCAGAAGCTCGTCTTCAAGGTCCTGGCCTGGGTGATGTGGCTGGCCCCGATCGGCGCCTTCGGCGCCATCGCCGCGGTGGTCGGAGCGACCGGCGTCGACGCCCTCAAGGCCCTCGCCGTCCTCATGGGCGCCTTCTACCTGACCTGCGCCGTCTTCGTCTTCGTCATCCTCGGGACGATCCTGCGGGTGGTCACCGGGCTGAACATCTTCAGCCTGCTGAAGTACCTGGGCCGCGAGTTCCTCCTCATCGTCTCCACCTCCTCCTCCGAGACCGCGCTGCCCCGCCTCATCGCCAAGATGGAGCACCTGGGCGTCTCCAAGCCGGTGGTCGGGATCGTCGTGCCGACCGGGTACTCCTTCAACCTCGACGGCACCGCGATCTACCTGACGATGGCCTCGATCTTCATCGCCGACGCCATGGGCACCCCGCTGTCGGTCCCGGCGCAGGTCGGCCTGCTGGCCTTCATGATCCTGGCCTCCAAGGGCGCCGCCGGCGTCACCGGCGCCGGTCTGGCCACCCTGGCCGGCGGCCTGTCGGCCCACGCCCCCGCGCTGGTCCCCGGCGTCGGCTTCATCGTGGGCATCGACAGGTTCATGTCCGAGGCCCGCGCGGTCACCAACTTCGCCGGCAACGCGGTGGCGACGGTGCTCGTGGGCACCTGGACCAAGCAGGTCGACCGCGACCGCGTCCGCTCGGTCCTCTCGGGCGAGCTGCCCTTCGACGAGGGCTCCCTGGCCGCGGACGGCGGCCACGGCGCCCCCACCGCCGGTCCGGACGCCCCCTTCGAGGCCGAGGTGCCGGCCCAGGCCGGTGAGCGCGAGCTGGTGACCAGCAAGCGCTGACGCACCACCCCTCCGACGCCCGGGCGCCGGTCTCCCCCGCGGAGGCCGGCGCCCGGTGCGTCCGCGCCCCGCTGCCCCTCCTGGGTGCAGGGTGGCCCTGGTCCCGTAGGAGTGGAGCAGGGCCACCCTGTGCTCACCCCGGAGTGGAGCAGATCCCCCCACTCAGCCTCGCCGGCCAGCTCTGGCGCGCCCCTGGCGACCGCGGCCTCCGTGAGGCGCGCTGAGACGGCTGCCGCTGGCCGCCCGCCCACAGGCTGGCCCGCCGAGCCGGCGTCCACAGGGCGGCGACGACGGCGCGACGACCGGCCACCTCGCGGCCAGGCTGCGCCCGTGCCACGCCGCGCCCCCGTCGACCAGACCGCACTCGCTGCCCTGCTGCGTCGCGGCGCCTCCGTGGCGACGCACGCAGAGCTGCGCCGTGTCGGCGTCCCCAGTTCGACCATCATGCGGCGCATCCAGCGCACGGGGCCGTGGCAGCGGGTGCTGCCCGGGGTGGTCGCCGGCCACCGCGGCGTGCTGACCACCTACGAGCGTCGCCTCGGAGCGCTCAAGTACGCGGGACCCGGCAGCGCTCTCACGGGTCTGGACGCCCTCGAGCTGCACGGGGTGCGCTTCCGGGTGGCCAGGAGCGACCGCGTTCATGTCCTGGTGCAGCACGCCAGCCAGAAGACCTCGCACGGCTTCGCGCTGGTCACGCGGAGTCGCCGCCCCGTCGGTGAGCTCGCCCGACAGGGCCTGCGGGTGGTTCCGGTCGCCCGTGCCGCCGTCGACGCCTGCCGCTGGCTCGGCGAGCGTGATGACGTCCGTGAACTGGTGGCCGCCGTCGTCCAGCAGCGCTTCTGCACCGTCGCTCAGGTCGCTGAGGAGGTGCAGCTCGCGCAGCGCCAGCGCACCGCGCTGTCACGCGAGGTCCTCGCCGAAGTGGCCGCGGGCATCCGGTCGGTGGCGGAGGCGCGGCTGCGGGAGGGCTTCGACAGGTACGGGGTCCCGCAGCCCCGGTGGAACGTGGAGGTGCGCGACGAACTCGGGACGCTGGTCGTGGTCCTGGACGCCTACTGGGAGGACCTCGATGCCGAACTCGAGATCAACTCCACGGCCTGGCACCTCAGCCCGGGGCGCTTCCGGAAGACCACGCAGCGGCAGAGGGTGGTCGTGCTGTCGGGGCGGAGCACCATCTCGGTGCTCCCGAGCGAGATCGACGACGACCTCGAGGGCATCTGCCGGGAGGTGCTGCAGTTCCTGCGCATGTGCGCCGCCAAGCAGGGACGCACCGCGTCCTGAGGCGACCTGCCCATGGCAACGACGGACTGGGGGGCTGTGGCCTGATCCACCGGTGGTGCAGGGTGGCCCCGCTCCACTCCCACGAGACCGGGGCCACCCTGCGCCCGCAGGGGGGCGGTCAGGTCGCGGACGCGCCGGCCTGCTCACGCTCGCTGGAGATCTTCCCCAGCACGGCGCGCTCGATGCGGGTGGCGTCGGCGTCCGAGAGGTCGACGAAGGTCAGGGCCACCTCCGAGCGCTCGGCGTCGACGCGCACCACGCGGGCGGCGGCCGTGACGGTCTCCTCGGCGCCGACCTCGACCACCAGCTCGAGGGTGTCGTCGGCGGAGGCGCCGAGGTTGGCCAGGGCGGCGTCGGTGGCCAGCACCACGCGGGCGCCGGTGCGGGATAGGTCGATGGTGCGGGCGGCGGCGGCCACCCTGCCGCGCAGCTGGGCGCGGCGGGCGATGTCCGCGCGCGGCTCGGCGCGCTGCTGCTCGGTCGCCAGGGCCAGCACGCCGGTCAGCAGCAGCTCCCCGCCCACGGCGGTGCCCTCGGCGACCGCCTCCAGCACCACGGCGGCACCGCCGGCGCTGTGCAGGTGGGCCCACACCGGCTGGTCAGCCAGCGCCGCGGCCGACGCGGGGTCGTCGAGGGTGACGACGGCGGTGGCGACGAGCCCGGCGGGGCTGGTGCTCCAGTCGGACAGCGTCCCGCGCTGCTCGGGCCCCCCCGTGATCGGCAGGAGGCGCACGGGACCGCCGACCGGCGGCACCTGGGAGGGGGTCAGCAACACGCCGGTCAGCCTAGGGGCGGCGGCGTGTCGCGGTCAGCGTTTCCGCAGGAGCCGTCACGGGCGCGCGCCCGTGACGGCTCCCCTGACGGCTCCCGCGACGGCTCGAGCGGCGCCGGTCAGCAGCCGACGAGGCGGCTCGCCAGGTAGCCCTGCACCTGGTCCAGGGACACCCGCTCCTGCGTCATCGTGTCGCGCGAGCGCACGGTGACGGCCTGGTCCTCGAGCGTGTCGAAGTCGACGGTGAGGCAGAACGGCGTGCCGATCTCGTCCTGGCGGCGGTAGCGGCGGCCGATGGCGCCGGCGTCGTCGAAGTCGACGTTCCAGGCCGTGCGCAGCTGGGCCGCGAGGTCGCGGGCCTTGGGCGAGAGGGCCTCCGAGCGCGACAGCGGCAGCACCGCGGCCTTGACCGGCGCGAGCCGGTGGTCCAGGCGCAGCACGGTGCGCTTGTCGACGCCGCCCTTGGCGTTGGGCGCCTCGTCCTCGGCGTAAGCCTCCACGAGGAACGCCATCAGCGAGCGGGTCAAGCCCGCGGCGGGCTCGATGACGTAGGGCACCCAGCGCTCGCCCTTGCCCTGGTCGAAGTAGCTCAGGTCCGTCCCGGAGTGCTCCGAGTGGGTCTTGAGGTCGAAGTCGGTGCGGTTGGCGATGCCCTCGAGCTCGCCCCACTCGCTGCCGGTGAATCCGAAGCGGTACTCGATGTCGACGGTGCGCGTCGAGTAGTGGCTCAGCTTCTCCTTCGGGTGCTCGTAGTGGCGCAGGTTCTCCCGCGCGATGCCCAGGTCGACGTACCAGTCGGTGCGGTTGTCGATCCAGTACTGGTGCCAGGTCTCGTCGGTGCCGGGCTCGACGAAGAACTCCATCTCCATCTGCTCGAACTCGCGGGTGCGGAAGATGAAGTTGCCCGGCGTGATCTCGTTGCGGAAGGACTTGCCGATCTGGCCGATGCCGAACGGCGGCTTCTTGCGCGCCGAGCCCATGACGTTGGCGAAGTTCACGAAGATGCCCTGGGCGGTCTCCGGGCGCAGGTAGTGCAGCCCGGACTCGTCCTCGACCGGGCCGAGGTGCGTCTTCAGCATCATGTTGAAGTCACGAGGCTCGGTCCAGCGGCCGCGGGTGCCGCAGTTCGGGCAGGTGATCTCCTCGAGGCCGCCGTTGGCGCCCTGCGGCGCGCGGCCCTTCTTCTCCTCGAACTCCTCGGCGAGGTGGTCGGCCCGGTAGCGCTTGTGGCACTGCTGGCACTCGGTGAGGGGGTCGGTGAAGACGCCGACGTGGCCGGAGGCCACCCAGGTCTGGCGCGGCAGGATGACGGAGGAGTCCAGGCCGACGACGTCGTCGCGGCTGGTGACCACCGAGCGCCACCACTGGCGCTTGATGTTCTCCTTCAGCTCCACGCCCAGGGGCCCGTAGTCCCACGCCGACCGCGTGCCTCCGTAGATCTCCCCGGAGGGGAAGACGAAGCCGCGCCGCTTGGCGAGGCTGACGACGTCGTCGAGGCTGGACTTCTTCTTGCTGGTGGGAGCGCTCACGGCGGGGACCCTCTCCGGCTGGCGTGTCGGTGGACCCCCGATCGTAGGCCGCCCGCCTCCGTCCCCCCGCGGCTCCCGCAGCCCCCGCGGCTCCCGGGAGCGCGTCCCGGCCGACCAGGTGCTGGCCCCCTGGTGCCCGTGGTCGCCCTCCCGCGAGGTTGTGGGCGCCGCGCCGCCGCCCGAGGAGCCCGCATGAGCCAGCCTGCGCCACCGCTCCCCCACCCCCTGACCAGCCAGCCCGCAGACCCCCTGGTGGGCCGCCTCACGGGCCAGCTCACGGGCCAGCTCACGGGCCGCCTGACGAGCCGCCTGACGGGCAGGCTTGCCGGACTGGGCTTCTGGGTGCGCCGCTACCTGCCCAGCGAGCTGGCGGGGACGGCCCTGCTGCTCCTGGCCGGCACCGGCGTCCTCGCGGCGACCGGGTCGCCGCTGCGCGCGGCGCTGGCCGCGACCCTGGCCGAGAACGTCGGCTTCTACAGCGTCGCGGTGGGCCAGGTGGTGCGCGAGCAGCGCCGCGCCGGCACCCGCGGCCGGTCGCTGGTGCTCCGGTCGCTGCGGCTGGCGGCCGCCGAGTACGGGCCCGCCGAGGCCGCCGACGCCCTCGTGAGACCGTCGCTGATCTGGCTGGCCGCGGCCCTCGTGCCCCAGCCCGTGGCCGCGCTGCTCCTGGGCAAGGTCGTCGCCGACGTCACCTTCTACGGCACCGCCGCGCTGGGGCACCGGGCCACCGAGGTGCTCGGGTGGCGCTCCCGGAGGCCGCAGCCCGACCCACCGGCGCCCGCGGCCACCGCGCAGGCCACCGCGCAGGCCACCGCGCAGGCCACCGCTGCGGTGGTGGCACCCGCCCGGCCGGCGCAGCCCTCGCAGCCCGCAGAGGACGACGGCGCTGGCGACGGCGGCCTGCGCGAGGCGCGCCGTCGCGAGCTGGCGGCCCGCTGGGGTGCGGACGGCCTCCAGGAGCTGGCGGCCCGCCACGGCAGCCCGCTGCTCGTCCTCGACCCGGCCGCGGCTGTGGCCGGCTACCGCGAGCTCGCCGCCCAGCTGCCGGGCGTGCGCCTCCACTACGCCGTCAAGGCCCTCGACCACCCGCGGGTGCTGGCCGCCCTCGCCGGCGCCGGCGCCTGGTTCGACGTCGCGAGCACCACGGAGACCGACCTGCTGGCCGACCTCGGGGTCGCGGGCGCCCGGATGGTGTGGACCAACCCGGTCGCCACGCCCGCCGAGCGGGCCGCCGCAGCCGCGTGGGGGGTGCAGCTGTTCGTCGTCGACAACGAGACCGAGCTGCTCAAGCTGCGGGAGCTGCCGGCGGGGTGCCGGGCGCTGGTCCGCCTGGCGCACAGCGACGCCCGTGCGGCCGTCGACCTGTCCGGCAAGTTCGGCGCCGACCGGGCGACGGCGGTGCACCTGGCGGCCCTGGCCGTCGAGCACGGCGTGCCGCTGGCCGGCTTCAGCTACCACGTGGGCAGCCAGATGGACGCCGTCGAGCCGTTCCTCGCCGCGCTGGCCTCAGCCCTGTCCCTGGTCGAGGAGGTCGAGGCCCGGCACGGCGTCCGGCTCGACGTCCTGGACATCGGCGGGGGCTTCCCGGCCTCCTACGCCTCTCGGGCCACCCCCCTCGCGGCGATCACCGCCGCGCTGCGGCCGGCCCTCGCCCCGCTCGCCGGGAGGATGACGGTGATCGCCGAGCCGGGGCGCGCCGTCGCCGCCGAGGCCGGGCTGGCGCTCACGCGGGTGGTCAGCACCGCCGAGCGCGCCGACGGCGCGTGGGCCTACCTCGACGACGGCCTCTACGGCAGCTGGTCGAACGTGCTCACCGAGCACGTGCAGCCCCTGCTGCTGGCGGCGTCGGAGCTGGGAGGGGCCCCGCTGACAGGGACCGTGACCCTCGCCGGGCCCACGTGCTGCGGCCTGGACGTCATCGCCCGCGCCTGGCCGATGCCGCGGCTGCGGGTCGGTGACGTCGTCGTGAGCCCCACCATGGGCGCCTACACCGCGGTGACGGCGAGCTGCTTCAACGGCCGGCCGCTCGCGCGGGTGGTGGTCCTGGAGGGCGCGGCAGCCGGTCAGCGGCCGAGCACGAAGTCGATGGCGGTCTCGCGGAACTGACGGGAGACGGGGGCGTTGAAGTGGTGGCGCCCGGGGATCTCGTAGAAGCGGCCGCCCGGTGTGGCCTCGGCCAGGCGCCGGGAGCCCTCGATGATGCCGTCCTCGCTGCCGGTGCAGAACAGCACCGGCACGTGCGGCGGGTCGTGCGGGTCGGGGTCGTCGTCGGGGCCGCCGCGGCGCAGGCCCTCGACCAGCGCCACGAGCGCCGTGACGTCGTTGCCCGGCACCGCGCTGGCCATGGTGAGGTAGCCGGCGGTCACGCGGTCCGAGGGCGCCTGCCCGGTGGCCAGGGACTGCCGCGCCTCCTCCGTGCGGAAGCGCGTCAGCGGCGCACCGTCGGGGATGCCGCCGAGGACGGCGCGGGTGATGCGCTCGGGCATGTCGATCGCCGCGCGCCACCCCACGCGCGCGCCCAGGGAGTACCCGACGTAGGCGACCTCGGACACGCCGTAGGTGTCCAGGACCACGCGCAGGTCCTCGACCAGGTGGTCCAGGGAGTAGGCGTCGCGGGTGTGCGGCTTCTCCGAGGCGCCGTGCCCGCGCTGGTCCACCCCCAGCACGCGCACGCCGGCGCGCTGCAGGTCGCGGGCCCAGCCGGTGCGCACGTAGTTCGCCGTGAAGCTCGAGGCGAAGCCGTGCACGGCGAGCACGACGGGCGCGTCGGCGGGGCCGTCGGAGGCGCCCAGGTCGTAGGTGGCGATGCGGCGCCGGTCCTCGGTCATCACCATGAGCGGTGCTGGCTGGTCCGGCAGGGCGTCGGTCGGCATCGGATGACCTTCCCAGGTGTGGGTCGTGGGCGGGGCTCGGGTGACCGCTCGGGCGGTGGCCGGTCGGGCGGTGGCCGGTCGGGCGGTAGCGGCTGGGGCGGCGCTCAGGAGGAGTGGCGCTCCAGGAAGGCGTAGACCTCGGCGTCGTCGACGCCGGGGAAGGAGCCCGAGGGCAGCGGCGCCAGCACGTGGGCGTGCATGGTGGCCGAGGGCCAGCTGCGCCCGGCCCAGCGCTGCGCCAGCTCGGCCGGCGGGCGGCGGCAGCAGGCCTCCTCGGGGCAGGTGGAGCGGGCGCGCACGGGGGTGTCGCGGCCGCGGAACCACTTGGCGTGCACGTAGGGCACGCCCACGGTGATGGAGAAGCGCCGGCCCGAGGCGTCCCGCCCGGTCTGGGCGCTGCACCAGAAGGTGCCGGCGGGGGTGTCGGTGTACTGGTGGAACTCCGTGGTGCGGTCGCGCTGGCCGAACACCGCGCGGGCGGCCCAGCGCCGGCAGACGTACTGGCCCTCCACGGCGCCCGCGGCGTCGGCGGGGAAGCCCACGCCGTCGTCCTCGTAGCCCTTGGTCAGCGAGCCGTCCTCGGTGACGCGCAGGAAGTGCAGCGGGATGCCCAGGTCGTGCATGCCCAGGTTGGTCAGGCGCCAGGCGGCGGTCTCGTGGGTGATGCCGAAGGCGTCGCGCAGGTCCTCCACCGCCAGGTCCTTGGCGGCCTTGGCCGCCGACAGCAGCTCCAGCGCCGGGGTGCGGGGCACGAGGCAGGCCGAGGCGTAGTAGTTGATCTGCATCCGCTGGCGCAGGAAGTCGGCGTAGTCGGCCGGGGCGGAGTGCCTGAGCAGCTGGTGGGCCATGGCCTGCAGGGCCAGCGAGCGCAGCCCGTGCCCCCCGGGGATGGAGACCGGTGGCAGGTAGATGCGCCCGTTCTCCAGGTCGGTGACCGTGCGGGTGGAGTGCGGCAGGTCGTCGACGTGGATGATCGTCAGGCCGAGGTCGGCGGCCATGCGGGCGACGGTGCGGTGGGTCAGCGGGCCGCCGGTGTGCCGGGCGGCGCGCAGCTGGCGCTCGGCCAGCTCCTCGATCTCGGGCAGGTGGTTGTGCACCGCCCGCATGGTCTGCCGCAGCTCGGTGTTGGCGCGCCGCGCCTCCTCCGGCGTCGCCGAGGCCGTCTCGTCGCGGCGGCGCAGCTCGGAGTGCAGCCCCACCAGGGCCTCCAGCGCCTCGGTGGGCACGGCCTTGGAGGGGCGCACGGCCGGCAGGCCGAGGCGGGCGTAGGCGGGGCTGGACTGCGCCCGCTCCAGGGCGATCTCCAGGGCGGCGCGGCGGGTGGGCGGCTCGGGGTCGAGCAGCGAGCCGGCCGGCACGCCCAGCGCCTCCGCGAGCGCGGACAGCAGCCCCAGCCGGGGCTCGCGGTGGCCGTTCTCCACCAGGGAGAGCTGGCTGGCCGAGACCCCGGTGCTGGCGGCCAGCTGGTCCAGCGTCAGGCCGCGCTGGGTGCGCAGGTGGCGGACCCGCCGTCCCAGGGTCAGCGGGTCGGCGGCGGCGCCGGGGCTGGACATGGCTTGACCGTAGCGCAAGAAATGCACTTCTTGATGAGTAAACCCCCTTCAAACGGTTGCGGCGGCGGGGAACTGTGGAGGCAGACGCCAGCAGGGCCCCGGCCCGCTCCCCCACCAGGAGGCACGCCATGACGCTGATCGACGACGTCCCCACCACCACCGGCTCGCAGGTCCCCGACGTCCACGCCTGGGTGGCGCGCATCGCCGACCTGACCCAGCCGGCGCGCGTCGTGTGGTGCGACGGGTCCGGCGCAGAGCGCCATCGCCTCATCGCGATGGGGGTGCGCAAGGGCACGCTGCAGCCGCTGCCCGAGCCGCACTACGGCAGCTACCTCGTGCGCTCCACCCCCGACGACGTCGCCCGCGTCGAGGACCGCACCGTCATCGCCACCACTGACCCCGAGGACGCCGGCCCGACCAACAACTGGCGCGACCCGGTGGACCTGGAGGCCGAGCTCATGGGCCTGTTCGAGGGCAGCATGCGCGGCCGCACGATGTGGGTGGTGCCGTTCTCGATGGGCCCGGTCGGCGGTCCGCTCTCCCAGCTGGGCGTGCAGGTCACCGACTCCCTGTACGCGGTGCTGTCGATGGGCACCATGACCCGCGTCGGCACGGCCGCCCGCGAGCTCGTCGAGGCCGGGGCGCCGTGGGTGCCCGCGGTGCACTCGGTGGGCCACCCCCTGGCCGACGAGTTCGGCCAGCAGGTGCGCGAGGACGTGCCGTGGCCGTCGAACCCCACCAAGCTCATCGCCCACTTCCCCGAGAGCCGGCAGATCTGGAGCTACGGCTCCGGCTACGGCGGCAACGCCCTGCTGGGCAAGAAGTGCTTCGCCCTGCGGATCGCCTCGGCGATGGGCCGGGAGGAGGGCTGGCTGGCCGAGCACATGCTCCTCGTGCGCGTCACCACGCCCGAGGGCAGGCGCTACCACGTCGCCGGGGCCTTCCCCTCGGCGTGCGGCAAGACCAACTTCGCGATGATGACGCCGAGCCTGCCCGGCTGGAAGGTCGAGACCCTCGGGGACGACATCGTGTGGATGCGCCGCGACGAGCAGGGCCGCCTGCGCGCCATCAACCCCGAGGCCGGGTTCTTCGGCGTCGCGCCGGGCACCTCCGAGGCCACCAACCCCGCCGCCCACCAGATGCTGTGGGGCGGGACGATCTTCACCAACTGCGCGCAGACCGCCGACGGCGACGTGTGGTGGGAGGGCCTGACCCCCACCCCGCCCCAGGGCCTGCTCGACTGGACCGGGCAGCCGTGGTCGCCGGAGTCCGGCAGGCCCGCCGCCCACCCCAACGCCAGGTTCACCGTGGCCGCGCAGCAGTGCCCGACGCTGGCCGACGACTGGGACGACCCGCAGGGCGTCGTGGTGGACGCGGTCCTCTTCGGGGGCCGCCGGGCCACGACGGTCCCGCTGGTGGCGCAGGCCCGCGACTGGGCGCACGGCGTCTTCCTCGGGGCCACGATGGCCTCGGAGAAGACCGCCGCCGCCGAGGGCGTGGTCGGCGAGGTGCGCCGCGACCCCTTCGCGATGCTGCCCTTCACCGGCTACAACGCCGCGGACCACTGGAGCCACTGGCTGGAGCAGGGCGAGCTGCTCGGTGACCGGGCCCCGGCCCTGTTCTCGGTCAACTGGTTCCGCAAGGGCGCCGACGGCGGCTTCCTGTGGCCGGGCTTCGGGGAGAACAGCCGCGTGCTGGAGTGGGTGGTGGGCCGCCTCGAGGGGCGCCTGGAGGCCGTCGACACCCCGGCCGGCCTGGTACCGAGGGCGGAGGACCTCGACACCGACGGGCTCGACCTGCCCGACGACGTCGTGCGCGAGCTGCTCACCGCCGACCCCGAGGACTACGCCCGGGAGGCTGACGGCGTCGAGGAGCTGTTCGCCCTCTTCGGCGACCGCCTGCCGCAGCCGATGGTCGAGCAGCTGGCCGAGCTGCGGCAGCGCACCCGCACCGCGGGTGCCGCCCGGGGGACCGCGTGAACCGCTGGTCCCTGCGAGGGGGTCGCCGGCCCGGCTCCGCGCCGGCCGGCGGCTCCCCCGCCCCCGCGGCTGGGGCCTCAGCCGGCCTGACCGCCAGCCGGGCCCGCACCCGCGGGCTCGGCGTCGGCGGGCCGGTCCAGGGCCCCGCCGTAGCGGCGGTCGCGGCGGGCGTAGTCCTCCACGGCGCGCCACAGCACCCGGCGGTCCACGTCCGGCCAGGGCGTGTCGACGAACATGAGCTCGGCGTAGGCGGACTGCCAGAGCATGAAGTTGGAGGTCCGCTGCTCCCCGCTGGTGCGCAGGAACAGGTCGACGTCCGGTAGGTCCGGCTCGTCCAGGTGGCGGGCCAGGGCGCGCTCGTCGACCTTCTCGGGGTCGAGCCGCCCGGCCGCCACCTCGCGGGCCAGCGCCCTGGCGGCGTCGGCGATCTCCGCCCGGCCCCCGTAGTTGACGCACATCGTCAGGGTGCAGGTGGAGTTGCCGGCGGTGAGCCGCTCGGCCTCCTCCAGCTCCTTGATGACGCTGCGCCACAGCCGCGGGCGGCGCCCGGCCCACCGGACCCGCACGCCCCACTCGTGCATGGTGTCGCGGCGCCGCCGGATGACGTCGCGGTTGAACCCCATGAGGAAGCGCACCTCGTCCGGGGAGCGCTTCCAGTTCTCGGTGGAGAAGGCGTACGCCGACACGTGGGTGACGCCGATCTCGATGGCCCCGGCGACCACGTCCAGCAGGGACGCCTCGCCCATCTTGTGGCCCTCCACGCGCGGCAGGCCGCGGGCGTTGGCCCACCGCCCGTTGCCGTCCATGACGATGGCCACGTGCCGCGGCACCAGCTCCGCCGGGACGGCGGGGGGCCGGGCCCCGGAGGGGTGCGGGGGCGGCGCAACGACGGGCGCGGTGCGCCGCGGCGCGGCCGGCTGCCGGCCCCTCACCGCCCGGCCGTCCGGTGGGTGCTGGGGGTCACGCGCTCACGCCCTCTCGACCAGGGGCAGCGACCGCACCGCCCGCTCCAGGTGCCACTGCAGGTAGGCGGCCACCAGCCCGCTGCCCTCGCGGCGCTGGCGCGCCTCGGAGGCGTCGGCGCGGTCCCAGTCCCCCGAGAGGAGCTGCTGCAGGAGCGCCAGGGTCCGCACGTCCGGCGCCGCGGCCCCCGGCGGGCGGCACTCGCGGCACACCACGCCCCCCGAGGCGACGGCGAAGGCCGGGTGGTCGACGGTGGCCGCGCTGGGGTCCCCGCACACCGCGCACGCGGCCAGGCTGGCGCCCCACCCGGCCACCGCCATCGCCCGCAGCAGGTAGGCGTCCAGCACGAGGGAGGCCTCGTGCTGCCCGCCGGCCAGGGTGCGCAGCGCCCCGACCACCAGCAGGAACTGCTGGGTGGCGGGCTCGCGCTCCTCGCTGGTCATCCGCTCGGCGGTCTCGGCGATCGCGGCGGCGGCCGTCCAGCGGGCGTAGTCGTCCGCGAGGAAGCGGCCGTAGGGCGCCAGCGTCTCCACCTGGGTGACGACGTCGAGGGAGCGGCCGACGTGCAGCTGGACGTCGAGCAGCATGTAGGGCTCGAGCCGAGCCCCGAACCGGCTGGAGGTGCGGCGCACGCCCTTGCCGACCGCGCGGACCCGCCCGTGGTGGCGCGTCAGCAGGGTGACGATGCGGTCGGCCTCGCCGAGCTTGTGGGTGCGCAGGACGACGGCCTCGTCCCGGTAGGTGCGCACGGTCCCATCGTGCCCCACGCCGCCGACAGCCCTACCGTGATCAGCATGTCCACCCACGCCGGTGCGCAGGGCGCGAGCCGCTCGGCGCGCTCCTCCGACACCGCCCGGGCCACCGCGGTGGCCGTCAGCGCCGTCGTCGCCCTCGTCGGCGGCTTCCTCGGCTCCGGCGCCGTGGTCGGCACCCCCATCGACCAGGCCGCCGGCGGGGCCCTGTCGGCCAGCGCCACGCTCGTGGCCCCGGCCGGCCCGGCCTTCGGCATCTGGTCGGTCATCTACGCCGGGCTGCTGGCCCTGGCGGTCTTCCAGCTGCTGCCCTCCCAGCGCCACGACGCGCGCCAGCGCGCCACGGGGTGGTGGGTGGTGGCCTCCCTGCTGCTGAACGCCGCCTGGATCCTCGTCGCCCAGGCCGGCTCGGTGACCGGGGCGCTGGTCGTCATCACCGCGCTGCTCGCCGTGCTCGTCGTCGCCTTCGCGCGGCTGCGCACCACCACCGCCACCGCCGCCGCCGGGCGCGGCCCGGGGCGCCCGGCCTCCGGGCTGCAGCTGCTGCTGCTCGACGGCACCCTCGGGCTCTACCTCGGCTGGGTCAGCATCGCCACCGTCGCCAACGCCGCGGCCGCGCTCGTCGCCGTGGGCGGGCTGCCCGTCACGGGCGCCCTGGCCACGGCGCTCGCCGTCGTCGTCCTCGTGGTGGCCGCCGGGATCGGCTGGCTGCTCGCCGTCGGCGGCCGGGGGCGCCTCGCGCCGGCGCTGTCACTGGCCTGGGGGCTGGCCTGGATCGCCGTCGGCCGCTGGTCCGGCCAGCCCGAGGCGCCGGTGGTCTCGGTGGTGGCCGTCGTGGCGGCGGTGGCGGTGCTGGCCGCCCCGCTGGTGGTCCGCGCCCGCGGCGCGGCCCCCCGCCGCCTCACCACCGCCTGAGCAGCAGCCGGCGGGGCGCGCGGCCCGAGGCGGTGGTCAGGGGGCGCTGACGACGGCGCGCCCGCGCCCGGAGCGCTTGGCGCCGAGCATGGCCGCGTCGGCCGCCGCCAGCACGGAGGCGGCCGGCTGCGGGCGGGTGACGCCGACGGACACGGTGATGGCGAGCCCGGGAGCGACCGCGTCCCACGGGTGGGCGCCCACCGCCTCCACGACGCGGCGTCCCACCGCGGCCAGGTCGCCGCCGCGCCGGCCGAGGACCACGAACTCGTCACCGCCGTAGCGGGCCACGAGGTCGCTGGCGCCGGCGCCCGGGGGCTGGGAGCGGGTGACCTCCACGAGGAGCGCCGCCACCCGCCGCAGCACCTCGTCGCCCACCTCGTGGGAGAAGCCGTCGTTGACGGCCTTGAACCTGTCGACGTCCACGAAGCAGGCGCTCACGCCGGTGCCCTCGCGGGCCGCCTCGGCCAGCGCGTCGTCCAGGCCGCGGCGGTTGGCCACCCCGGTCAGCGGGTCGGTGCGCACCGCCCGCGCGGCCGCGTCGTGCGCCCGCGCGACGCGGTGCGCCTGGCGGGTGGCCTCGACCTCGGAGACCAGGGAGCGGCTGCTCGCAGCGGTGCGGGCGAGCAGCGTGCGCGCGAGGTCGCGCCACCGGTCGGGCCGCTCGCCCGGGCGTCGGGCGGGGTCGGCGCCCTCGTCGGCGTCGCGCACCCGGGCGTCCAGCTCGGCGCGGGCAGCGAGGGCGGTGAAGGCCCACACGCCCGGCTCGGTCCGGTGGGTCTGCACCAGGGCGTCGTCGAGGTGGTCGCCGGCGCGCTGGAGGTCACCACCGCGCTCCGCCTCCTGCGCGAGGTGAAGGCGCGCCATCACCGCCTCCACCCGGCCGGTGAGGACCCCGGTGGTCGCGGCGTCCTCCAGCCGCACGCCGCGGGCGACCGCGACGGCGGTGACGGGGTCGCCCAGGCGCTGCCAGGCCAGGGCCTCGGCGGCGGCCGAGCGCAGCACGTGGAGCGGGTCGCCCGCGGCGAGACCGCTGCGCCGCCAGCGCAGCGCGAGCGCCAGCACGCGCTGCCAGTGCCGGTCCGCCCGCGCGCCGTCGCCCGACAGGTCGGCCGAGGCGGCGCGCTCGGCCACGAGGAGCACCAGCTCGGGGAGCACGTTCAGCTCGTGCACGCCGGGGGTGGCGGGCACCTCGGCCAGCACCGCGCGCAGCAGGGCCTCGCCCTCGGGGTGGGCACCGGCGGCCTGCAGCGCCAGGCCGGCGGCCATGGTGGCCGAGAGCCGGTTGAGGTGGCGCGAGGGGGTCCGGTCGAGCAGGTCGAGCGCCTCGGCGAGGTGCTCGACGGCGCGGGCGTGGCGCCCGGCGGTGAAGGCGACGCGCGCTGACAGGGCCAGCGCCTTGGCCCGCCACAGCGGGTCCTGGGCCGAGGGCACGCCCAGGAGGTCCTCGAGCAGGTCGGCGGCGCGCTCCAGCTCAGCGACCTCGACCCAGGCCATGGCGCCGACGTAGCGCACGTACCGCGCCGACGCGGTGTCCCCCAGCGCCTCCAGCCAGGGCAGCACCTCCTGGCACCGCGCCGCGCAGCCGCTGTAGTCGCAGGCGTCGAACTGGTCGGCGACCTCGTCGACGAGGTCGTGGAAGACGCCGGGCAGCCCGTGGGCCACCAGCGCGCCTGCTGCCACGTCGACCTCCCCGGGCGTGCGCCCCCGCACCCGCCCTGTGGCGCCATCGGCAGGTGGCCACCTCGCCTTGAGGTGCGGTGGCCACCTGCCGGGAGCAGCGGCTCCGCTCAGCCGCGCGCGGCCCTGTTGACCGCCGAGACGACGGCCTTGAGCGAGGCGACCGTGGTGTTCGCGTCGATGCCGACGCCCCACAGGACTCGGCCGCCGACCTCGCACTCGACGTAGGCGGCGGCGGTCGCGTCGCCGCCGGCGCCGAGGGCGTGCTCGACGTAGTCGCGCACGGCCACCGCGGTGCCCTGCTGGGCCAGCGCGGCCACGAAGGCGGAGATGGGGCCGTTGCCGGCGCCGGTGGCGGTGCGCGGCTCGCCGTCGACGAGGAGGTCCACCTCGATGCTGTCCACGCCCCCCGCACCGCCGGCACCGGTGGTCGAGGAGTCGGTGCGCAGCCCGCGCAGGGCGTAGCGGCCCCAGGCGGGGGTGCTCGCGCCGCGGGCGGAGTGGTCGGCCGCGGGCAGGTACTCGTCGGCGAAGACCTCCCACAGCTGGGCGGCGGTCACCTCACCGCCCTGGGCGTCGGTGCGGGCCTGCACCACCTGGGAGAACTCCACCTGCAGGCGGCGAGGCAGGTCCAGGGAGTGCTCGGTGCGCATGAGGTAGGCCACGCCGCCCTTGCCCGACTGGCTGTTGACGCGGATCACGGCCTCGTAGGAGCGGCCCACGTCGCGCGGGTCGATGGGCAGGTACGGGACCGCCCACTCGGCGTCGCCGACGGCGACGCCGGCGGCCGCCGACCGCTCGGCCATCTTGTCGAAGCCCTTCTTGATGGCGTCCTGGTGGGAGCCGGAGAAGGCGGTGTAGACGAGGTCGCCGGCGTAGGGGTGGCGCTCGTGCACGGCGATCTGGTTGCAGTGCTCGGCGGCGCGGCGCACCGCGTCGACGTCGCGGTAGTCGACCTGGGGGTCCACGCCCTGGACCACCAGGTTGAGGGCGAGGGTCACCAGGTCGACGTTGCCCGTGCGCTCGCCGTTGCCGAACAGGCAGCCCTCGACGCGGTCGGCGCCGGCCTTCAGCCCCAGCTCGGCGGCGGCCACGGCGGTGCCGCGGTCGTTGTGGGGGTGCAGCGAGACGATGACCTCGTCGCGGCGGCGCAGGTTGCGGATCATCCACTCGATGGAGTCGGCGTACAGGTCCGGGGTGCTCATCTCCACCGTGGAGGGCAGGTTGACGATGACCTTGCGCTCCGGTGTGGGGTCGAAGACGTCGATGACCTCGTTGCAGATGCGCGCGGCGAAGTCGAGCTCGGTGCCGGTGTAGCTCTCCGGGGAGTACTCGTAGAACACCTCGGTCTCGGCCCCCGTGCTGTGGAGGACCTCCTCGTACTTCTTGCACAGCCGCGCCCCCTGCAGGGCCAGGTCGACGATGCCGTCGCGGTCCATGCCGAACACCACGTCGCGCTGCAGCGCCGAGGTGGAGTTGTACAGGTGCACGATGGCGGTCTTCGCGCCCCGGACCGCCTCGTAGGTGCGCTCGATGAGGTGCTCGCGCGCCTGGGTGAGGACCTGGATGGTGACGTCGTCGGGGATGCGGCCGGTCTCGACGAGGAAGCGCACGAAGTCGAAGTCCGTCTGGGAGGCCGAGGGGAAGCCGACCTCGATCTCCTTGTACCCCAGGGAGACCAGCAGGTCCCACATCCGCAGCTTGCGGTCGTGGCCCATGGGGTCGATGAGGGCCTGGTTGCCGTCGCGCAGGTCGACGGCGCACCAGCGCGGGGCGGCCTCGATGCGCCGCCCGGGCCAGGTCCGGTCGGGCAGGTCGACGCCGAAGGCGAAGGGCGGGTAGCGGTGGACGGCCATCGGGGACGGCTGCTGGGTGCTGCGCATGGCTGGATCTCCTGGGGTCCGGGCTGCGACGAGCAGCCCCGTGGGGCGGCCGGCAGGACGGGACTCCGCGACGAGGGAGCCGACCTAGGGCTGCGAGACCTCGTCGCGGCAGCCGAGGAGGAGGCTCACCGCGAACATCACCGCCAACCTACCCCTCGGCGACCCCGGCGGGCCACCCGCTGCGCCGGGCGCCCGGCCCTCGGGCCCCGGGGTCCGGCTCAGAAGCCCAGGCGCGCCAGCTGCCGGGGGTCGCGCTGCCAGTCCTTGGCCACCTTGACCCGCAGGTCGAGGTGCACCCGGGTGCCCAGCAGCGCCTCGATGCCCGCGCGGGCCGTGGTGCCGACCTCCTTGAGGCGCGCCCCGCCGCGGCCGATGACGATGCCCTTCTGGCTGTCGCGCTCGACGTAGAGCAGCACGTGCACCTCGAGCAGGCCCGTGGGCTCGCCGTCCTCGCCCAGGCGCGGGGCCATCTCGTCGACGACGACGGCCAGGCTGTGGGGCAGCTCGTCGCGCACGCCCTCCAGGGCCGCCTCGCGCACCAGCTCGGCGACCATGACGGCCTCCGGCTCGTCGGTGAGCTCGCCCTCGGGGTACAGCGGCGGCCCGGGGGGCAGGTGGGAGGCGAGGACCTCGGTGACGGCGCCGACCTGGAAGTCGCCGGTCGCCGAGACCGGCACGACGTCGGCGAAGGGCCGGTGGCCCTCCTCCTCGCCGAGGGCGGCGACCTCCACGAGCCGCTCCGCCAGGCGCGCCCGGTCGACCTTGTCGGTCTTGGTGACGACGGCGACGACGGGCGTGCGGCGCACCTCGGCCAGCTGCGCGGCGATCCAGCGGTCGCCCGGGCCGGTGCGCTCGTCGGCGGGCAGGCAGAAGGCGATGACGTCGACCTCGGCGAGCGTGGCGAGCACGAGGTCGTTGAGCCGCTGGCCCAGCAGCGTGCGGGGACGGTGCAGCCCGGGGGTGTCGACCAGCACGAGCTGGGCACCCGGCCGGTGCACCACGCCGCGCACCGTGTGCCGCGTGGTCTGCGGCCGCGAGGAGGTGATCGCGACCTTCTCCCCGACCAGGGCGTTGGTCAGCGTGGACTTGCCGGCGTTCGGCCGCCCCACCAGGCACGCGAAGCCCGAGCGGTGGTCCTGCCCCGCACCCGCCGCACCGGCGCCTGCGCCGCTCTCAGGACTCACCGCTGACCAGCTCCTGCTCCTGCTGCTGCTCCGGGGCGCGCTCGCGCCCCTCCTCCTGCTGCCGGCGCTCGCGCTCCTCGCGCTCCTCGCGCTCGCGCTCCTTGCGCTCGCGCTTCTCCCGCTTGCGCTCGGCCTTGTCCTGCTGCTCCCGGGCGCGCTCGTCGCGCTCGGCGTCCTCCTCGTGGTCGGCCTCGGGCTCCTCGGCGCGGTGGACCACGACGGTGACGATGCGGTGCCCGTCGACCTCCTCGGCGAGCAGGTGCAGCCCGGCGACCTCCACCTCGTCGCCGGCCACCGGCACGGTGCCCAGGGCCTTGGCCAGCAGGCCGCCGGTGGAGTCGACCTCGTCCTCCTCGACCTCCAGGCCGAAGAGGTCTCCGAGGTCCTCCACGTGCAGGCGCGCGCTCACCAGGAAGCCGCCGTCCTCCAGGGGCACCACGTCGGGGGTCTCGGTGTCGGTCTCGTCGGTGATCTCCCCGACGATCTCCTCCAGCAGGTCCTCCAGCGTCACCAGCCCCGCCACCCCGCCGTACTCGTCGATGACGAGGGCCAGGTGCAGGGAGGCGCCCTGCATCTCGCGCAGCAGGGCGTCGACCTGCTTGGTCTCGGGCACGAAGACGGGCCGCCGGGCCAGGTCGCGGGCCCGGGCGGTCGCCCCCCGGCGCCGGACCGGCCCGGCGTGCAGCACCCTGACGACGTCCTTGAGGTGCAGCACCCCCAGCACGTCGTCGACGGTGGAGCCGACCACCGGCAGGCGCGAGTGCCCGGAGGCCAGGAAGAGGTCGAGCGCCTCCCCCGGGGCGGTGTCCTCGGCGATGGTGACCATGTCGGTGCGCGGGCTCATGACCTCGCGCACGATGGTGTCGCCCAGCTCGAAGACCGAGTGGATCATCTCGCGCTCGCCGGCCTCGATGATCGCGGACTCGCTCGCCCGGTCGACCAGCTCGCGCAGCTCGCCCTCGGTGGAGAACGGGCCGTCGCGGTAGCCGCGCCCGGGCGTCACGGCGTTGGCCAGCGCCACCAGGCCGCGGGCCAGCGGGCCGAGCACCCGGGTCAGCGCGCGCAGCTGGCCCGCGGAGCGCAGCGCGATGCGCTCGGGGGCCTGCCGCCCGACGGTGCGCGGGCTCACCCCGAGCAGGGTGAAGACCGCCGCGCCCATGACGACGGCGGTGACCAGCGCGGCCCACCACTGGGAGAAGAGGGCCGCCGAGGCCAGCGCGGCGCAGACGGTGGCCAGCGCCTCCAGCGAGACGCGCACCAGGGTGGCCACCGACAGCGCGGGCACCGGGTCGGCCACCAGCGCCACCACCGCGGGCGCACCGCGGCGGCCCTCGGCGGCCAGGCGCTGCGCCTCCGCCCGGGTCAGGCGGGAGACCGCCGCCTCGGCGGCGGCCAGGTACCCGGCCACGACGAGCCCGACCACCGCCGCCACCGCCAGCCAGGGCAGGGAGGCGTCGGGGACGGGGGTCACGGCCGCCTCACGAGCCGGTCACGAGCGCTGGGGGCGGCGCGACAGGAACGTCAGCAGCAGCCGGCGCTGCAGCGCGAACATCTCGCGCTCCTCGTCGGGCTCGGCGTGGTCGAAGCCGAGCAGGTGCAGGCAGCCGTGGGTGACGAGCAGCAGCACCTCCTCGGCGGTGGAGTGACCGGACTCGCGCGCCTGCCGCGCGGCGACCTCGGGGCACACCACGACGTCGCCGAGCAGCCCGGGCGGGCTGGGCTCGTCCTCGCTGCCCGGGCGCAGCTCGTCCATGGGGAAGCTCAGGACGTCGGTGGGCCCCGGCTCGTCCATCCACTGCTCGTGCAGCGCGGTCATCGCGGTGGTGTCGACGAGGATCACGGACAGGTCCGCCGCGGGGTGCACGTGCATCTCGGACAGCACGAAGCGGGCGAGCTCGGAGACCTCGTCGACCGACACCCCCGGACTGCCGGCGCCGGCGGGGTCGGTGAAGCCGGACTCGTCGACGACCTCCACGCTCACCGGGCGCTCACCGCCGCCGCCCCTGCTGGCCGCGCGGCGCGGCCGCGGGCTGCTGGTGGGCCTCGTCCCAGCGCCCGTAGGCGTCGACGATCTCCCCGACCAGCCGGTGGCGGACCACGTCGAGGCTGGTCAGGCGGGAGAAGTGGATGTCCTCGATGCCCGACAGGATCGACTCGACCACCCGCAGGCCGGACTGGGTGCCCGCGGGCAGGTCGACCTGGGTGGAGTCACCGGTGATGACCATCTTGGAGTCGAAGCCCAGGCGGGTGAGGAACATCTTCATCTGCTCGGGGGAGGTGTTCTGCGCCTCGTCGAGGACGACGAAGGAGTCGTTGAGCGACCTGCCGCGCATGAACGCCAGCGGCGCCACCTCGATGGTCCCGGCGGCCATGAGCCGCGGGATGGAGTCGGGGTCGAGCATGTCGTGCAGGGCGTCGTACAGCGGCCGCAGGTACGGGTCGATCTTGTCCGTGAGCGACCCGGGCAGGAACCCCAGCCGCTCCCCCGCCTCCACGGCGGGGCGGGTCAGGATGATCCGGTTGACCTGCTTGGCCTGCAGCGCCTGCACCGCCTTGGCCATGGCCAGGTACGTCTTGCCGGTGCCGGCGGGGCCGATGCCGAAGACGATGGTGTGGCTGTCGATGGCGTCGACGTAGCGCTTCTGCCCGAGGGTCTTGGGGCGGATGGAGCGCCCCCGCCCGGACAGGATGTTCATGGTCAGCACGTCGGCGGGGCGCTCGGCGGTCTGGGCGCGCAGCATCCCCAGCGAGCGCTCCACGGCGTCGCCGGTGAGCTGCTGGCCGGTGCGGACGACGGCGGTCATCTCGTCGAGCAGCCGCTCGACCAGGGCGACGTCGGCGGAGCCGCCGGTGACGGTGACCTCGTTGCCGCGGACGTGGACGTCGGCGCGGGGGAAGGCCCGCTCGACGGTCCGCAGCAGCTCGTCTCGGGTGCCGAGCAGGGCCACCATCGGCACCTCCGGGGGCACGACGATGGTGTGGACGACGGCGGGCTGGCTGCTCGCGGGGCGCGCGCCCGGGGCGGACGCGGGGCCGGCGGGCGGTGTGGAGTCGGGCATGGGAGGGGCGGGGCGCCCCGGTCTCCTGCGGGCCGGGCCCCTGACCGGGGCCGATCGGGGTCAAGACTACCGCCGGGGGCCGACAGCGCCGGGTGCGCGCGCCCGGCGACGCCGGTGCCCGGCGCCCGCGAGGCGCGTCGGGCGCGACGCACCTAGCGTCGGGGCATCGACACCGACGGCACCCCCGAGTCCCCCCGCCGCCCCGACGGGCCGGTCCGCCGGCCGTCCCTGCTCACGGCGGCCGCACCGACCGCGGCACCCGCCCTGCGCTGGACCGGGGGCTCGGCTCCCGGCCCCGCCGGTGTGGCCGAGCGCGACGGCGGCGGCTGGGCCGACCTGCGCACCTACGCCGCCGTCGGGGACGGCCGGACGGTGGCGCTGGTGGCCCGCGACGGCCGCATCGACTGGCTGCCCCTGCCCGACCTGGACTCCACCCCGCCCTTCGCGGCCCTCCTCGACCCGGACGACGGCGGGTGCGTGGAGCTGGCGCCGGTGGAGCCGTTCGAGCTCGAGCGCGAGCACGTCCCGCACACCAACGTGCTGGCCACCACCTACCGCACCGCCAGCGGCGCGGTGCGGGTCACCGACGCCCTCAGCACCGGCGTCGCCGGTCGCCTGCCCTGGGCCGAGCTCGGCCGCCGCGTGGAGGGCCTGGAGGGCCGGGTGCGCCTGCGCGCGGTGGTGCGCCCCGGCACCTGCCTGGGGACCGCGGGCCCCTGGGTGGAGCGCTCGGCCGCCGGGACGCTGCTGCGCGTGGACGGGCTGACCATGGCCGTGGTCTGCGAGGTGCTCGACCCCGGTCCGGCCGGCACCGCCGCCGCGCGCGCGGAGCGCACCGACACCGAGCGGGAGGTGCGCGTGGAGCTCGACGTGCCCGCCGGCTCCCGGGTGGTGCTGGGGCTGGTGGCCACCTCGGCGGAGCCGCTGTGGATGCCCTCGGGCTCCGCGGTGGACGCCGGCATCGACAGGACGGCCGACAACTGGCGCACCTACTCCGCCAGCTTCGGCTGGGACGGCCCGTGGGAGGCGGCCGTGCGCCGCAGCGTGATGGTGCTCAAGCTGCTGCTGCACGCCCCCAGCGGCGCGGTGGCCGCGGCGGCGACCACCTCCCTGCCGGAGGACCCGGCGGGCGGCAAGTGCTGGGACTACCGCTTCGCGTGGGTGCGCGACTCCGCGTACGCCCTGGAGGCGATGATGCGCTTCGGGCTGCGGGAGGAGCCGCACGCCGCGGTGAGCTGGCTGCTGCGCACGATCCGCGAGCGCGGCACCGCCCCCGACGTCTTCTACGCCCTGTCCGGGCGCGTCCCCGACGACGGCGTGGAGGAGCTCGAGGCGCCCGGCTGGCGCGGCTCGGGCCCCGTGGTGCGCGGCAACGCCGCCTCCTCCCAGCTGCAGCTGGGCGTCTACGGCGACCTGTTCAGCATCCTGCGGCTCTACGTCGACGGGGGCGGGGCGCTGGACGCCGAGACCGGCCGGCTGCTGGCCTCCACCGCCGACGCGGCCTGCGACAGGTGGCGCCAGCCCGACGCCGGCATGTGGGAGCTGCACACCGCGCGGCACTACACGAGCAGCAAGATGGGCTGCTGGCAGGCCCTCACCCACGCCGTGCACCTCGCCGAGCTGGGCATGGTCCCCGGCGACCCGGCGCGCTGGCGCTCGGAGGCCGAGCTCATCCGCGACTGGGTGGCCGAGCGCTGCTGGTCGCAGGAGCTGGGGGCCTACACCTGGTACCCCGGCACGCAGGAGCTGGACGCGTCGGTGCTGCTGCACGCCGTCAGCGGCTTCGACAGGGGCCCGCGGATGAGCTCGACCCTGGACGCGCTGCGCCGGCAGCTGGGCAGCGGGCCGCACCTGCACCGCTACACCGGGGCGCAGCGGGAGGAGGGCGCCTTCGTGGCGTGCTCGTTCTGGATGGTCTCGGCGCTGCAGCTGTGCGGGCGCGGCGCCGAGGCGCGAGAGCTCATGGACGCCCTGGTCGAGGGCCCGGACACCGTGCTCAACGACGTCGGGGTGCTCGCCGAGATGGTCGACCCGGCCACCGGCCACTGGCTGGGCAACCTGCCGCAGGCGCTGAGCCACCTGGCGCTGGTCAACGCGGCCGTGACGGTGCACGAGCACCGCGACCGGCAGGACGGTGACCGGCAGGACGGCGACCGGCAGGACGACGGCGACCGGCGCGGCGGCGGCGACCGCTGACCCGGCGGGCGGCCCCGGCCGGCCTCAGCCGGGCGGCCAGCTCATCGGCCGCCCGGCGAGCACGTGCCCGTGCACGTGGAAGACGCTCTGGCCGACGCCGGCGCCGGTGTTGAAGACCAGGCGGAACTGGCCGTCGCCCAGCTCGGCGGCCACCCGCCCGCCCGTGGCGACCAGCTCGGCGAGCAGCGGTGGGTCGGCCGCCGCCAGCGCGGGGGCGTCGCGGTGGTGGTCGACCGGCACCACGAGCACGTGCAGCGGCGCCTGCGGGTCGAGGTCGCGGAAGGCGACGACGCGGTCCGTGCGCGCGACCACGGTGGCCGGCACGTCGCCGGCGGCGATGCGGCAGAAGACGCAGTCGGGGTCCTGGGGCACGCCGCGACGGTACCCACCGCGCCGCCGCCGGGGCGAGCGCTCGGCCGACGGCCCGGCGGACGGCTCGGCGCGTTCGCCCCCGCCGGCACCGCCGGGGGCGGTATCAACGAGGCATGCCAGCCCAGCCCCGACCCCGGCGTGCGCGCCGCACCACCGCCGGCGCGGCCGCCCCCTCCGCTGCCCTGGTCCTGCTGCTGCTGACCGGGTGCGGCCAGCAGGCGTCGCCGCAGACGGAGCCCGTCGGCGGCGAGGCCAGCGGCTCGTCCTCCGCGTCGGCCCCGCCGTCGTCGTCCTCCGCCACCTCCGCGGGCAGCGCGGCGTCCACGGCCGGCACCACCGCCGCCGCCGCGCCCGGCCCGGCGGCCACGGGCACCGGCCTGTCCTCGTCCGTGGTCATCACCGCCCCCGTCGAGGGCGAGCGGCTCCCGGCGGGGCCGATGGGGGTGGTGGGGCGCGGCACCGCCTTCGAGGGCACCCTGCTGTTCCGCATCACCCAGGCCGACGGCACGGTCCTCACCGACGGCTACACCGACGCCGGCGCGAACGGCGAGGTCGGGGAGTTCACCATCCCGCAGACCGTGCAGGCGGGCACCTGCACCCCGTGCACCGCCGAGGTGTGGGCGCCCGACGAGTCCGGGGGCGAGGGGCAGCTCGAGGAGGGTCCCGCCAGGGTCACCTTCTACGTCGACTGACCCCGCAGGTGACCTGCCCGAGCCGGGGGCCCGGCCGGTGGCCCGGCCGGGCGGCGCGCCTCAGCGGCCGGAGAAGCCCCGCTTGAGGCGGGAGAAGACCCCTCCGGAGGCCGGTGAGAGCCGGCCCTCGGGCCGCTCCTCGCCGCGCAGGCGGGCCAGCTGGCGCAGCAGGTCGGCCTGCTCCTCGTCGAGGCCGCGGGGCACCTGCACGTCGATGTGGACGTGAAGGTCACCGCGGCCGCCGGAGCGCAGCCGCGCGGCGCCCAGGCCGCGCAGGGTGACCACCTCGGCCGGCTGCGTGCCGGGGCGCACCTCCACCTCGCGCGGGCCGTCGAGGGTCTCCATCTCCAGCACCGTGCCCAGGGCGGCGGCGGTCACCGGCACCGGCAGGGTGGCGTGCAGGTCCTCCCCGCGGCGGGTGAACAGGTCGTGGGGGCGCTGGACCACCTCGACGTAGAGGTCGCCGGCCGGACCACCGCCGGGGCCGACCTCGCCCTGCCCGGAGAGCTGGATGCGGGTGCCGGTGTCCACCCCGGCGGGCACGCGGATGGTCAGGGTGCGCCGGCGGCGCACCCGGCCGTCGCCGGCGCACTCGTTGCAGGGGTCGGGGATGGTGGTGCCGTAGCCGCCGCACGCGGGGCACGGGGAGGTGGTGAGCACCTGGCCGAGCAGCGAGCGGGCGGCGCGCTGCACCTGGCCCTGCCCGTGGCAGACGTCGCAGGTGCGCACCTGGGTGCCCGGCTGCGCGCAGTTCCCGTCGCAGGTGGGGCAGACCACGGCGGTGTCCACGGTGATCTCCCGCTCGGCGCCGAACACGGCCTCGGCCAGGTCGACCTCGAGGCGGATCAGCGCGTCCTGGCCGGGCTGGGCCCTCGAGACCGGGCCGCGCGCCGCGCCGCCGCCCCCGCCGAAGAAGGTGCCGAACAGGTCGCCGAGGTCGAAGGGCTGGCCCTGGGCGCCGAACCCGCCGCCGCCGAAGCCGCCGGGCCCGCCGGAGCTGCCCGTCGCGTCGTACACCCGCCGCTTGTCGGGGTTGCTCAGCACCTCGTACGCGGCCGAGACCTCCTTGAACCGCTCGCCGGCGTCGGGGTTGACGTCGGGGTGCAGCTGGCGGGCGAGCTTGCGGTAGGCCTTCTTGACGTCCTCGGTGCTCGCGTCGCGGGGCACGCCGAGGGCGGCGTAGTGGTCGGTCGGCACGGTCAGACGCTCCTGAGGAGTCGGGGGGTCCGTCGGGGCGGGCCCGCGGACGGAGGTGCGGACGGGAGGGCGCGGGCAGCCGGGCGGCTCACCGCGCCAGGACCTTGCTGAGGTAGCGGGCGACGGCGCGGACGGCGGCGATCGAGGTGGGGTAGTCCATGCGCGTCGGACCCAGGATGCCCAGGCGGGCCACCACCTCGCCGCCCGAGCCGTAGCCGGAGGCGACCACGGCCGCGTCGGACAGGCCGCTGTGCACGATCTCCCGCCCGATCCGCACCGAGACGCCGCTGGCTGGGTCGTCCGCCATCTCGGCGAGCAGGCGCAGCACCACCACCTGCTCCTCGATCGCCTCCAGGACCGGGGCGACCGAGGCCGAGAAGCCGCCCGCGCCGCGCACGAGGTTGGCGGTGCCGGCCAGCACCATGCGCTCGTCGCGGGTGGCGTCCAGGGCGGAGCGCAGCGCAGCCGCCACCGCGGCCGCCGCGGCGGCGTCCTCGGGCCGGGCCGCGGACACGGTGGCGACCACGCCGTCCAGGGCGGCCACCGCCTCGTCGGCGCGGCGGCTGGCGGTGGCCGCGCCGAAGCGGCCCCGCAGCTCGCTGACCAGGTCCGCGGCCACCTCGGGGGCCTCCGGCGGCACCTCCACCGAGCGCTGCTCCACCCGTCCGCTGTCGGTGATGAGCACCAGCACCAGCCGTCGCGGCGCCAGCTGCACCAGCTCGACGTGGCGCACGCGGGCGCGCGCCAGGGAGGGGTACTGGATGACGGCGACCTGGTGGGTCAGCTGCGCCAGGGCGCGCACGGTGCGCTCGAGCACGTCGTCGAGGTCGACCGGCTGGCCGCCCTCGCCGAGGAGCCTGTCGATGGCCCGCCGCTCCGCCGGTGAGAGCGGGCGCACGGCCGGCAGCCCGTCGACGAAGGCGCGGTAGCCCTTGTCGGTGGGCACCCGGCCGGCGCTGGTGTGGGGCTGGGCGATCAGCCCCTCCTCCTCCAGCGCTGCCATGTCGTTGCGGATGGTGGCCGGCGAGACGCCCAGGGCGTGCCGCTCGACCAGGGCCTTGGAGCCGACCGGCTCCCGCGTGGCGACGTAGTCCTCCACGATCGCGCGCAGGACGGCGAGGCGCCGGGGCTCGGTCACGGTGCGTCCTCCCTGCTCGTCGGTGGTGCGTCGTGGCGCGAGGCGGCGCGGCGGCCTGGTGCGCCTGGCACTCACGGGTGCGGAGTGCCAATCCTACGCCGTCGGGCAGCGGCCGCAGGTAGCGTCGCGCGGGTGCCGACCCCCCCGACGCCCCCGCGCCGGCGCGCCCCGTCCCCCGCTCCCTCCCCGGGCGCGCCGGCGAGCTCCGGGCCGCTGTACGGCGGGTGGGGTGCCCGCGAGCCGCTGCGCCGCGGCGACACCGTCACCGACCCGGCCAGCGGGCGTCGCCGCGCCCGCACCGCCAGCCGCGAGGTCCCCGCAGCCCCGGGCCTGGTGGTGGAGGACGTCGAGACCGGGTGGAGCGGGGCCGTCGTGCGGGTGGAGAAGGCCGGCGGCGTGCGCGTCGTCGTCCTGGAGGACTGGAAGGGCCGCACCCGCAGCTTCCCCCTCGGCGCCGGGTTCCTCGAGGAGGGCCGGCCGGTGGTGCTGGTGCCGCCGGTGGCCCCGCCCCCGGCCGCCCGCACCGCCTCGGGGGCCGCGCCGCTGCGCCCGGGCCGCACCGCCAGCGGCTCCTTCGCCGTCGAGGGCGCCCGCGCTCGCGTGGCGCGGGGGTCGCGGATCTGGGTGGAGGGCAAGCACGACGCCGAGCTGGTCGAGAAGGTCTGGGGCGACGACCTGCGCGTCGAGGGCGTGGTGGTGGAGGGCCTGCAGGGCGTGGACCACCTGGCCGCCGCCGTCGCGGAGTTCCGTCCCGGGCCCGGCCGGCGGGTCGGGGTGCTCGTGGACCACCTCGTGACGGGGTCCAAGGAGACGCGGCTCGTGGCCGAGGCGCTGCGCGCCGCCCCGGGCGCCGCCGAGCACGTGCTGGTGGTCGGGCACCCCTACGTCGACGTCTGGCAGGCCGTGCGGCCCGCGCGCCTGGGCCTGGGCGCGTGGCCGGTGGTCCCCCGCGGGCGGCCGTGGAAGGAGGGCGTCCTGGAGGCCCTGGGCTGGCCGCGCGAGACCCCCGCCGACCTCGCCCGCGGCTGGCAGCGGGTGCTGGCCAGCGTCCGCACGATCGCCGACCTGGAGCCGACGCTGTCGGGCCGGGTGGAGGAGCTCATCGACTTCGTCACCGGCGACCAGCTCGACCGCTGAGCGCCCGTGGGGCGACGACGGCGGGGAGCGGGTCCGTCCGGGCGTGTGGCGCTGGTGCGGGGGGCTCGTTTCCGAGACGCTGGTGGCGGGCCCCCGGACCCGCCCCGGGCCCCGAGGAGGAGAAGTGTCCGAGCAGCCCGGTCGGCCGTCCGACCAGACCGACCCGCAGTCCGGGGAGGTGCCCCCGCCCCAGTACGGCCAGTACGGCCGCGGTTACGGCGAGCAGGCCTCCGGGAGCGAGCAGGCGCCGCACCAGCAGGGCAGCGGCCAGCAGGGGTACGCCCAGCAGCCGCCGTACCAGCAGGGGTACGCCCAGCAGCCGCCGTACCAGCAGGGGTACGCCCAGCAGCCGCCGTACCAGCAGGGCTACGGCCAGCAGGGCTACGGCCAGCAGCCGTACCAGCAGGGCTACCAGCCCGCCTACCAGCAGGGCGCGGAGATGACCCCGCAGGACCAGCGCCTGTGGGCCTGCCTGTCCCACGTCTCCGCCATCGCCAGCTCCCTCATCGGGCTGACCTTCGTCGGGCCGCTGGTGATCTACCTGGTCCTGCGCGAGCGCGGCCAGTTCGTCCGCAGCCAGTCGGCGGAGGCGCTGAACTTCCAGATCCTGGTGAACATCGTCGCGCTCGCCCTCGGCGTGGTGACCGTCGTCACGCTCGGCCTCGGGGCGCTGCTCTACGTGCCGCTGGGGCTGGTCGCGCTGGTCTTCGTCATCATCGCGGCCGTCAGGGCCAACCAGGGCGTCGACTACCGCTACCCGCTCAACTGGCGGCTCGTGAAGTGACCTCGGCGACGCCGTCGTCCTGGCCCTCCCAGCCGAGGAGGGCGCGGACGACGGCGTCGGCCAGCAGGCGCCCCCGCAGCGTCAGCCGCAGCCGCGGCTGGTCGCGGTCGGGGGTGCCGCCGCGTCCGGGGCGCACCGGGTCGGCCGGGTCGCCCGGGGGCGGCTCGAGCAGACCGTCGGCGACCAGGCGCGGCACCTGCGCGAGCCCCGCCGGCGGCACCAGGGAGGCGGGCAGCCCCTCGGCCAGGCGGACGCCGAGCAGCACCGCCTCCACGGAGCGCGCGTCGTCGTCGAGGACCTCCCGGCCCACCGCGGGGCTGGTGCCGGCGGCCAGGCGGCGCGCCCAGGCGGCGGGGTGCTTGGCGTTCCACCAGCGCACCCCGCCCACGTGGCTGTGGGCGCCGGGGCCGGCGCCCCACCAGTCCTGCCCGCGCCAGTAGGCGAGGTTGTGGCGGCAGGCGTCGGCGGGCGTGCGCGCCCAGTTGCTCACCTCGTACCAGCCGTAGCCGGCCTCGCGCAGCACGGCGTCGGCCAGCTCGTACTGGGCGGCCTCGTCGTCGGGGTCGGGCAGGGGGAGCTCCCCGCGGCGCACCCGCGCGGCCATCGCCGTCCCCTCCTCCACCACCAGGGCGTAGGCGGACAGGTGGTCCGGCTCGCAGGCCAGCGCCGCCTCCAGGCTGGTGCGCCAGTCGGCCAGGGACTCCCCCGGTGCGCCGTAGATGAGGTCCAGGCTGACGGCCAGGCCGGCCTCGCGCGCCCAGCGGACGGCCTGCGGCACGCGGGACGGGTCGTGGGTGCGCTCCAGGACGGCGAGCACGTGCGGCACCGCCGACTGCATCCCGAAGCTGACGCGCGTGTAGCCAGCGGCGGCGAGCTGCTCCAGGGAGGCGGGGGTGACCGAGTCGGGGTTGGCCTCGGTGGTGACCTCGGCGCCGGCGGCCAGGCCGAGGTGCTCGCGCACGGCGTCCAGGCCCCTGGCCAGGTCGGCGGCGGGCAGCAGCGTGGGGGTGCCGCCGCCGACGAAGACCGTGGACACCTCCCGGCGGGGCAGGCCGGAGGCCTCCAGCACGCGGGCCGCGAGCGCGACCTCCTCGACCAGCGCACCGGCGTAGCCGGCCTGGGAGGCGCCGGGCAGCTCCGGCGGGCCGAGCTCGGCGGCGGTGTAGGTGTTGAAGTCGCAGTAGCCGCAGCGGACGCGGCAGAACGGGACGTGCAGGTAGACGCCGAGGTCGCGGGCGCCGGCGCCGGCCTGCGCCGACGGTGGCAGGAGCCCGTCGGCGGGGGCGGGGTCGCCGTCGGGCAGGGCGGGGCTCATCGCCGTCCATGGTCGCACCCCCGCCGCGGGTGGGCGGAGCGCGAGCGGGCGGGTGGCGGTGCTGGGATGGGGACGTGGCTGGACGACGCGGTGCTGGACGACGCGGTGGGGCGCAGACCGGCGGGCCGCTGCCGCGCGTGAGGCTGGAGCCGCTGTCGGCGGCGAGCGACCCGCGGCTGCTCGCGGAGGTCCTGGCGCTGCGGCCCGGACCGGGCCAGGACCGGTACTGCCTGCCGGCCTCGCGCACCTACCCCCCGGCCAGCGCGGACGCGCTGCGGGTCCCCTTCGCCGTGCTCGCGGACCCGGACCCGGACCCGGGGACGGGCGGGGGTGGGCGGGTGGTCGGCTTCGGCACCCTGGACCGCCACGGCCAGCTCGAGCACCTGCTGGACGACCCCGGTCGGGGCCTGCTGCTGCGGGCCTTCTACGTCGGCCACGACCACCAGGGCCGGGGGTACGGGACGGCGGCGGCCCGCCAGGCGCGGGCGCTGGCGCACGCGCTGGAGCCGGAGGCCGAGCTGCTGGTGCTGTGCGTGCACGAGTCGAACGCCGCGGCGCGCACGGCGTACGCCCGGGCCGGCTTCGCGGACAGCGGCGCCCGGTGGCTGGCGCAGGCCGCCGACCCGCAGGTGGTCATGGTCGCGGCGCTGCAGCCGCGCTGACCGGGCGGGGCCGTCAGCGCCGGGCGACGACGACCAGGAGGTCGAGCAGGTCCGGGGCGAGGTCGAGCTCCCCGTCGGCCGCGCAGGCCAGCAGCGTGCGGGCGTCGGCGGGGTCGGCCTCGACCAGCCAGCGGGCCACGCCCACGCCGTGCCCGGGGCGCGACAGGACCTCCACGGCGTCTCCGGCGGCGACCGTGCCGGGCCGGACGACCCGCAGGTAGGCGCCCGGGGCGCCGGCGCGGGCGAACCGCCTGACCCACCGCTGCTCCCCCATGCGCCGCGCGAACGTCGCGCAGGGGGTGCGGGGCATCGTCACCTCCACCTCCAGGGCTGCCTCCCCGGAGCCGATGCGCCACCGCTCGCCGACCTCGGCGCCGTCGACGTCGACCCCGGCCGTGCGCAGGTTCTCCCCGAACAGCCCCGGCGGCACCTCGCGCCCCAGCTCGGTGGCCCACCGGTCGGCGGCCTCCTGGGCGTAGGCGTACAGCGCCTTGTCGCGTCCGCCGTGGTCGTACCTGTCGGCCTGGACGTCGCCGTGGGCGCCGAGCGCCAGCACCTTGACCGGACCCTGCACGGGGCGCTTGTCGATGGCCGTGACGCCCACGGTGCCGTCGTCGGGCAGCAGCTGGTGCACGCGGCAGACGGCGAGGAGGGTGCCCACAGGACCCGATCCTCCCCGGGCGGTGCGGCGAGCGGGCCCGACTTGTCGGAACTGCGCCACCACCCGTCGGAACCCGGGCCCGGTTCCGACACCTCGCGGCAGCGTTCCGACACCGCGGGGCAGGATGGCGGCGTGGCAGTGCGCCTCGTGGTGGTGGCACCCGACGACGGCGCGCTGCTGGCCGCGGCGTCCGGCCTGCAGACCAGCCCCGAGCAGCGCCGGTTCGCCCTCCCGCCGGCGGAGTCCTTCCCGCTGGCCCTCGCCGACCCGGCGCGCACGCCGTTCGTCGTGGTCGACGACGACGTCGTGGTCGGCGCCGGGGTGCTCCACGCCGGCGCGGCGGCCCGCGACGCCGACGCCGAGCTCGCCGGGCTGCTCACCGCCGCCGGCGAGGACCCGGCCGCCGCGGTGCTGCTGCGGTCCTTCGTCATCGGCGCGGGCCAGCAGGGCCGCGGCCTCGGGACCGCCGCTGCGCGCGCGGTCGTGGCGCTGGCGCCGGCCGTGGCGCCGGAGGCGCGCATCGTCGTCCTGACGGTCAACGAGCGCAACCACGCCGGCCTGCGCGCCTACGCGCGCGCCGGGTTCGCCGACGTCGGGAGGTACCTGGGCGGCGACGCCGGACCGCAGCGCGCGATGACCGCGCGCTGCGGCTGACTCACTTCTTGGCGGCGTCCTTGCCCGTCGGCGCGTCGGTGGAGAGCGCGGCGATGAACGCCTCCTGGGGGACCTCGACGCGGCCGACCATCTTCATGCGCTTCTTGCCCTCCTTCTGCTTCTCCAGCAGCTTGCGCTTGCGGGTGATGTCACCGCCGTAGCACTTGGCCAGGACGTCCTTGCGGATGGCGCGGACGGTCTCGCGGGCGATGACGCGCGCGCCGATCGCGGCCTGCACGGGCACCTCGAACTGCTGGCGCGGGATGAGCTCGCGCAGCTTGCCGGCCATCATCACGCCGTAGGCGTACGCCTTGTCCTTGTGGACGATGGCGCTGAAGGCGTCGACCTGCTCGCCCTGCAGGAGGATGTCGACCTTGACGAGGTCGGCGGCCTGGTCGCCGTCGACGTCGTAGTCGAAGCTCGCGTAGCCGCGGGTGCGCGACTTCAGGGCGTCGAAGAAGTCGAAGACGATCTCCGCCATCGGGAGGCGGTAGCGCATCTCCACGCGGTCCTCGGAGAGGTAGTCCATCCCCTGCAGCTCGCCGCGGCGCTGCTGGCACAGCTCCATGACCGTGCCGATGTAGTCGCTCGGCGTGAGCACGGTGGCCTTGACCACCGGCTCGCGGACCTCGGAGACCTTGCCCGCGGGGTACTCGCTGGGGTTGGTGACGGTGACCTCGCGGCCGTCGTCGAGGGTGACCTCGTAGACCACCGACGGCGCGGTGGAGATGAGGTCGAGCCCGAACTCGCGCTCGAGGCGGTCGCGGGTGATCTCCAGGTGCAGCAGCCCCAGGAAGCCGCAGCGGAACCCGAAGCCGAGGGCCACCGACGTCTCGGGCTCGTAGGCCAGGGCGGCGTCGTTGAGCTTGAGCTTGTCCAGGGCGTCGCGCAGCAGCGGGTAGTCCGAGCCGTCGATGGGGAACAGGCCCGAGAACACCATCGGCTTGGGGTCCTCGTAGGCGCCGACCGGCTCGGCGGCCTGGCGCGCGGCGGAGGTGACGGTGTCGCCGACGCGGCTCTGGCGGACGTCCTTCACGCCGGTGATGAGGTAGCCCACCTCGCCGACGCCGAGGCCCTCGGACGGGGTCGGCTCGGGGCTGGAGACGCCGATCTCCAGCAGGTCGTGCTGGGCGCGGGTCGACATCATCGCGATGCGCTCGCGGGGGCGCAGCACGCCGTCGACGACGCGGACGTAGGTGACCACGCCGCGGTAGGTGTCGTAGACGGAGTCGAAGATCATGGCGCGCGCCGGGGCGGCGGGGTCTCCCACCGGGGCGGGGACGACGTCGACGATCCTGTCGAGCAGCGCCTCCACGCCCACGCCCGTCTTGCCGGAGACCCGCAGGACGTCGGCGGGGTCACCGCCGACCAGGCCCGCGAGCTCCTCGGCGTAGCGCTCCGGCTGCGCCGCCGGCAGGTCGATCTTGTTGAGGACCGGGACGATGGCGAGGTCGTTCTCCATCGCCAGGTAGAGGTTGGCCAGCGTCTGGGCCTCGATGCCCTGGGCGGCGTCGACCAGCAGCACGGCGCCCTCGCAGGCGGCCAGCGAGCGGGAGACCTCGTAGGTGAAGTCGACGTGGCCCGGGGTGTCGATCATGTTGAGGGCGTGCGCCTGGCCCGCGAGCGCGCCGGTGCGGGGCGCCCACGGCATGCGCACGGCCTGGCTCTTGATGGTGATGCCGCGCTCGCGCTCGATGTCCATGCGGTCGAGGTACTGCGCGCGCATGGCGCGGTCGTCGACGATGCCGGTGATCTGCAGCATGCGGTCGGCCAGGGTCGACTTGCCGTGGTCGATGTGGGCGATGATGCAGAAATTGCGGAGGCGCTCCGGCGCCGTGGACGCGGGCTGGATGCCCGCCAGCCCGGCGGACGACGACGTGGGGGACGCTGGCACCGGCCCATGCTCCCACGCAGCGGGGTCCGCGCCGGTGCGCCCGCCGGCCTCCGGCGGCGGCAGCCCTCCCTGCGCGGCTCGCGCGGCCCTGCGGACGCCGGGGTGCGTCGTGCGCCATGCGCCGTGCTCGGAGGATCGGCCCCTTGCGCGTGACCGGGTCGTCACGCGCAAGGGGCCGGTCCTCCGAGCACCCGGCGGACGCAGGAGGCACCGGGAGCCACGGGGAGGCACAGGGAGACACCGGGACGGACCACCCGTACGGTGACGAACCACCCGAGGCGCCCGGCTGCGCACCAGCCGGCGCACAGCACCCTGGGAGGCTCCCGTGCCCCGTCCCGTCCGCCGAGCACCGCGCGCCGCCGCCTCCGCCCTGGCCGCCGCGCTGGTCCTGCCCGCGGGGGCGCTGTCCGCCTCGGCCGCGGACCTCGACCCCACCGCGCCCCCGGCGGCCGACGCGGCAGCCGCTGACCTGGCGGGGGCCGGCGGTCCCACCGCCGCCGAGCCCGCCCGGACCGGCACCGCGGCCCCCGCCCGCGCGGGGGAGCTGCTCGCCGCGGCGCAGGCCGCGGGGCTGCAGGTGCCCCGGCTGGACCTCGACCCGCTCACGGTCCCGGAGCTGCAGCGGCGCATCGAGGCCGGCGAGCTCACCGCCGAGGGCCTGACCGCCGCCTACCTGCAGCGCATCCGCGACGTCGACCCGCAGGTCGGTGCCGTGCTGGCGCTCGACCCCACGGCGCTGGAGCAGGCGCGCGCCAGCGACGCCCACCGCGCCGCCCACGGCGCCCGCAGCCCGCTGGAGGGCGTGCCGGTGCTCCTCAAGGACAACATCGGCTCCGCCGGGCTGCCGACCACGGCGGGCTCGCGGGCGCTGGCGGGCAACCTCGCGCCCGACGCCTCGCTCACCGCGCAGCTGCGGGCCGCGGGCGCCGTGGTCATCGGCAAGGCGAACCTGTCGGAGTGGGCCAACTTCCGCTCCACGTCCGCCACCAGCGGCTGGAGCGGCGTCGGCGGGCAGACGCGCAACCCCCACGCGCTCGACCGGGACCCCTGCGGCTCCTCCTCCGGGTCCGGAGCGGGCGTGGCCGCCTCCCTGGCGCAGATCGCGATCGGCACCGAGACCGACGGCTCCATCGTCTGCCCCGCCGCCACCAACGGGGTGGTGGGCGTCAAGCCGACCCTGGGCGTGGTCAGCCGCACCGGCGTCGTGCCGCTGTCGCTGGAGCAGGACACCGCCGGGCTCCTGGCCCGCCACGCCGTCGACGCGGCGCTGGCCATGGAGGCCCTCGACGACGTCGACCCGGCCGACGCCGCGACCACCGCGCGCCCCGACGGCGTGGACACCTCCTTCGGCCGCCTGGTGGAGGGCAACGGGCCCTCCCTGGCCGGAGCGCGCCTGGGGTACTGGACGCTGACCGAGGAGGAGTCCGCCGCCGTCGACGACGCCACCGAGGCCGTCTACGCCTCCGCCGTCGCCGCGCTGCAGGCGGCGGGCGCGACGCTGGTGCCCGTCCAGCTGCCCGACACCGAGGCGGTCGGGGCCGGCGAGGGCCTGGCCCTGGCGCCGGAGTTCGCCCGCGACGTCGACGCCTACCTGGCCGGCCTCGCGCCGGGGCAGCCGAGGACCCTCGGCGACCTCATCGCGATCAACGCCGCCGACCCCGTGGAGCTGTCGCTGTTCGGTCAGGAGACCTTCGAGGACGCCGCCTCCGGGCCGGGGGCGGACTCCCCGCAGGTCGCCAGCGCCCGCGCGGACGCCCGGCGGCTGGCGCGCGCGTCGATCGACACCACGCTCGCCCAGGGACCCGGTGACCAGGACGACCTCGCGGCGGTCGTCTCGCTGACCGGCACGCCGCCGGACCTGCTCAGCTACCAGAACACCGACGGCGAGCCGCCGGCCTTCGTCTACGCCACCTCCACGCCGGCCGCCGTGGCCGGGTACCCGGCCGTGACCGTGCCCGCGGGCTTCGCGGGCCCCGGCGACGTGCTCCCGGTGGGCGTCACGTTCACCGGCGCGCAGTGGGACGACGTCGACGTGCTCGGCTACGCCGCCGCGTTCGAGGCCGTCGTCGACGCCCGCAGGGCCCCGCGCCTGCTCCCCACCGCCGGCTGAGCCGGCGCGGGTCAGGCCAGGCGCGTGATGTCGACCTTGACGACCATCTCCGAGGGCGCGGTCCCGGCGTAGACGCCCTTGAGCGGCGGCACGTCGGAGTACTCGCGCCCGCGGGCGACGACCACGTGGCGGTCGCCGGGCGGCACGTCGTTGGTGGGGTCCCACCCGAACCAGTCCCCGGTCCACCACTCCACCCAGGCGTGGGACTCCCCCGAGACGGTGGCGCCCACCGGCGCCGAGGGGTCGGGGTGCAGGTACCCGGAGACGTAGCGGGCCGGCACGCCCGCGAGCCGCAGCGCGCCCAGCGCGAGGTGGGCGAGGTCCTGGCAGACGCCGGCGCGCTCGCGCCAGGCGTCGGCGGCGTGGGAGGCCACCCCGGTGGCGCCCGGCACGTAGCGGACCTCCCGGTGCAGCAGGGAGCAGACCTCAGCGGCCAGGTCGTCCGGCGCGGCGCCGGAGGCGGCCAGCCGCTGCACGCGCTCGGCGAGCTCCGCGGGGGGCTGGGTGGCCGGGGAGGCGGCCAGCAGCTCCACCATCTCGTCGACGGCGCGCGGGTCGCGGAGCACCTCCCAGCCGCCGCCGGGCACGGGCGCTGTCGGCCTGTCGACCTCCACGGTGGAGGTCGCGGTGACCGCCAGCTCCGAGTGCGGCTCGTGCACCTCGAAGACGGTCACCTGCGAGCCCCAGTAGTCGTGGTAGACGTGCTGCCAGGGCGCCGGGCGCACCTCCAGCCGCGTGCGCAGCGCGGTCTGCTCCGGGGTGGTCATCGGGGTGACCCGCACCTCGTTGTAGGAGCTGGTCACCGGTGCGCCGTAGCGGTAGCCGGTGTGGTGCGCGATGCGCAGGCGCGCGCTCATGCGGTCCCCCCCACCCAGGTCAGCGCCTCGGCGCTGGAGAAGTACCGGCGGGCCACCGCGTCGGAGGCGGCCGAGCAGGTGCGCTGCACCCGCTCCATCTCGTCGGGCAGGTGCGCCAGGACGTCCGTCAGCGGGCGGTACTCCAGCTCCGCGCGCGCCCGGCCGAGGCGGCGCTGCGCCTCGTCGAAGACCCCCGCCCGCTGCCCGCTGGACTCCAGCTCGGCCAGGCACCGCTCCGCCTGGGCGAGGGCGTGCACGACCGAGCGCGGGAAGAGCCTGTCGAGCAGGAGGAACTCCGCCGCCTCGGTCTCGTCCTCCAGGCCCCGGTAGGTGCGCAGGAAGGTCTCGTGCGCGCCGCACGCGCGCAGCAGGGACGGCCAGCGGCTCGCCGGCCCGCCCAGGCTGGCGGTGGAGGTGATGAGCCGGGCCGTCATGTCGGCGCGCTCGATGCTGCGGCCCAGCACGAGGAACAGCCAGCCGTCGTCGCGGCTCATCGTGGAGTCGGCGATGCCGGTGACGGTGGAGGTCCTGTCGCGCACCCACGCGAAGAACGTGTGGGCGCTCACCGCGCGCCACCGGCCCGAGGGCACGGCGTTGTAGGCGGTGTTGAGCACCTCCCACATCTCCGTGGAGACCGTCTCGCGGGCCCGGCGGGCGTTCTCGCGGGCACCGCCGATCGAGGCCACGATCGAGGCGGAGGAGTACGGGTCGTAGCCGAGCCTGTCGAGCACGGTGCGGCGGTCCGCCGCCGGGACGGTGCCGTCCTCGCCGGCCTCCAGGGGCGCGCCCATGACGGCGAGGAGGTTGGCGCACGCCGTCGCCTCGTCCAGCCACGGGTCCTCGACCAGGAGCTGCAGCTGGACGTCGAGCAGGCGGGCGGTGTCCTCGGCGCGCTCCACGTAGCGCCCGATCCAGAACAGCGCCTCGGCGATGCGGCTCAGCACGGCTGCCCCTGCTCCCCCGGCGCCCGCTGCGCCTGCTGCTGCTGCTGCTGCTGCTGGTCGCGCACGTCGGCGGTGCCGGCCACGCCCGGCCCGCGGTCCGGCGGGGCCCCCGGGGGCGCCGGGACGGCGCTGGAGCGGGCGCGCGCGGGAGCGGCCTCCTCCGGGCGGTCGTCGGCGAGCACCCACGTGTCCTTGCTGCCGCCGCCCTGGGAGGAGTTGACCACCAGCTCCCCCTCGGGCAGCGCCACGCGCGTCAGGCCCCCCGGCAGCACCCACACGTTCGAGCCGTCGTTGACGGCGAAGGGGCGCAGGTCGACGTGGCGCGGCGCCACCCTGTCCCCCACCAGCGTCGGCACCGTCGAGAGGCGCACCACCGGCTGGGCGATCCACCCGCGGGGGTCGGCGCTGACGCGGGCCCGCAGCTGCTCCAGCTCCTGCGGGCTCGCGGCCGGGCCGATGACGATGCCCTTGCCGCCGGAGCCGTCGACCGGCTTGACCACCAGCTCGGCGAGCCTGTCGAAGACCTCCTCGCGGGCCGCCGGCTCCTCCAGCCGCCACGTGGGGACGTTGGGCAGCACGGGCTCCTCGCCGAGGTAGTAGCGCACCAGGTCGGGCACGTAGGTGTAGAGGAGCTTGTCGTCCGCGACGCCGTTGCCGATGCCGTTGGCGATGGTCACGTTGCCGGCGCGCGCGGCGTTGAGCAGGCCGGGGCACCCCAGCATGGAGTCGGAGCGGAAGTGCACCGGGTCGAGGTACTCGTCGTCGACGCGCCGGTAGACCACGTGCACCGGGCGCAGGCCGGCGGTGGTGCGCATGTGCAGCCGCCCGCCGCGGCAGACGAGGTCGCGGCCCTCCACCAGCTCGATGCCCATGCTGCGGGCCAGCAGCGCGTGCTCGAAGTAGGCGCTGTTGTAGACCCCGGGGGTCAGGACGACGACCGTCGGGTCCTCCACGCCCACCGGCGCCGCTGCGCGCAGCGCGGCCAGGAGCCGGCGGGGGTAGGCCGAGACCGGGCGGATGCGCTGGTCGCTGAAGGCCTCGGGCATCGCGCCCGCCATCGCCGTGCGGTTGGTGAGCACGTAGCTGACGCCCGAGGGCACCCGGACGTTGTCCTCCAGCACCCGGAAGACGCCCTCGGCGTCGCGCACGAGGTCGACCCCGGCCACGTGGACGCGCACCCCGTTGGGCGGCTCGATGCCGGCGACCACGCGGTGGAAGTGGGAGGAGGAGGTGATGACCGCGCGGGGCACCACGCCGTCCTCGACGGCGCGCAGCGGCCCGTAGGCGTCGGCCAGGAAGGCCTCCAGCGCCCGCACGCGCTGGGCGACACCGGCCTCGACCACCGACCACTCCTGGGCGCTGACCACGCGGGGCACGACGTCGAGGGGGAAGGGGCGCTCCTCCCCGCCGACGGCGAAGGTGATGCCCTTGTCGGTGTAGGAGGAGGCCAGGGCGTCAGCGCGGCCGCGCAGGTCGCGCACCGCGGTGCCCGCCAGCGCCGCGTGGACGGGGGCGCTGGCCTCGCGCACGGACAGGTCCGGGGTGAACATCTCGTCCCAGGCGCCGCTGGCCGCCGCGGCGGCGGCGTACCCGTCGAAGAGCCCGCCGGGGAGCTCGTCCACCCCGCTGCCGGCGCCGCCGGTCGACGACCTCACGTCCATGGTCGCGACCGTATCGAGGCCAGGGCCCCGCGGGCAGCGGGACGGGCGAGTCCGCGGCGGGTCCGTCCGCGCTGGGCCGCCCAGCGCTGTCCGGTGCTGTCCAGTGCTGCGTCGCGGCGCTGGTAGCCTTGGTGGTTGCGCGCGCACCTCCCACCGGGGACGGGGCCGCACGAAGGCTCCGGGGGCCGGGGCAGCTGCTGCCACCGGCCACCGCCTGAACAGACAGACACCCCAGACGCGACGGAGAGACCGGCCCGTGGCCAACATCAAGTCCCAGATCAAGCGCATCCGCACCAACGAGGCTGCGCGCCTGCGCAACAAGGCCGTGAAGTCCGAGCTGCGCACCGCCGTGCGCCACGTCCGCGAGGCCGTCGCCGCCGGTGACGCCGAGAAGGCCAGCACCGCGCTGCGCGTGGCCGGGCGCAAGCTCGACAAGGCCGTCTCCAAGGGCGTCATCCACTCCAACCAGGCCGCCAACCGCAAGTCGGCCCTGGCCAAGGCCGTGTCCGCCGCCTCCTGAGGCAGCGGCCGACCGCCACAGCACTCCGCAGGGCGGGGACGGACGAGGTCCGTCCCCGCCCTGCGTCGTCCCCGGTGTCCCCGGCGCCCCGGGGGCGGCCTCAGCCGGCGCGGGCGGCGGTGATGGCGATGACGGCCTTCTCCACCGCGTAGCGGGGGTCGCGCCCGGCGCCCTTCACCTGCTCGTCGGCCTCGGCCAGGGCGGTGATGCCGGCGGCGATGCCCTCGGGCGTCCAGCCGCGCAGGGCGTCGCGGGTGGTGCGCACCTGCCAGGGCGCCATGCCCAGCCCCCTGGCGAGGGCGTCGGGCGAGCCCCGCCCGGCGGAGGCGACCTTGGCCATCCCCCGCAGCTTCAGCGCGAGGGCGGCCACCAGCGGCACCGGGTCGAGGCCGGCGTCGAGGGCCTGGCGCAGCAGGCGCAGGGCCTCGGCGCGCTGCCCGGCCACCGCGGCATCGGCCACCTTGAAGCCGGTGACCTCGGCGCGCCCGCCGTAGTAGCGCTCCACGTCCTCACCGCTCAGCCGGGCGGGCCGGCCCCCCGGGCCCCGGGGCACGTCCGCGGCCAGCTGCGAGCAGGCCGCGGCCAGGGAGCGCAGGTCCGAGCCGACGGCCAGCAGCAGCGCGTCCAGCGCGTCGTCGTCGATGCTGCGCCCGTGGGAGCGCAGCTCGGTCTGGGCGAACGCGCGCTGCTCGGCGGCTCCCTTGACCGCGGGGCACTCCACCAGCACCGCGCCGGGCACCTGCCTGGCCGCCTGCAGCAGCGCACCCGCCCGCGCACCGCCGGCGTGGCGCAGCAGCAGCACCACGTCCTGCGGGAGGGCGCCCAGCGCGGCGGTGACGTCGGTGACCAGCGCGTCGGGCGCGGCCTCCAGCCCGACGACGACCACCAGCCGCGCCTCCTCGAACAGGGAGGGGCTGGTCCACTGGGCCAGCTCCCCGGAGCGGTAGGCACCGGCCTCCACGGTGACCACCTCGAGGTCGGGGGAATCCTGCCGGCAGGCGTCGCGGACGCGCTCCACCGCGCGCTCGGCGAGCAGCTGCTCCGGGCCCGTCACGAGGACCACGGGCCCGGGGTGGGCCTGGTGCCAGGGCAGGGCCGGGGCACCGCCCTGGCCGCGCGCCGGGGTGGGGCGGCTGCGGGCGGTGGAGCGGGCTGCGGGCACCGGCACACCCTGCCACGCCGGCCCGACGGCGATCATGCGCGCCGGCGCGCGCGCCGCCCCGGCCGGAGCAGCCGCGGGAGCACCGCGACCAGCACGGTCAGCGCTCCCAGCGCCGCCGCAGCGGCGGGACCCTGCGGCCAGGGCAGCACCGCCACCGGCGAGGCCGCCCCGGTGCGGGCGACCAGGGCCACCCACTGCGCCGCGAGGCCCCCGGCGCGCGCCGCCGCGCCGGCCAGCGCTGCTCCCGGTGACCCCAGCGGCTCGGCGGCGGTGGCCACCAGCCCGAGCAGCGTCGCGGGCACCACGGCCGGGCCCGCCAGGGCGTTGGCGGGCACCGCGAGCAGCGGCACCCCGGGCGCCAGCAGGAGCACCACGGGGGCGCACACCACCTGGGCCGCCAGCGGCACGGCCACCGCGGCGGCCGCGGCGCCGACCAGGGCGTCGCGGACGGGCGCCGCCCGGCGCCCCGGCACCGCGCCGCGCAGCAGCGGGCGCGCCAGCGCCTCCGCCCAGACGGGCGCGAGCAGGACCAGGGCCGCGGTGGCCAGCACCGACAGGGCGAAGCCCGCCTGCCGCGCCAGCCACGGGTCGGCCACCACGAGGGCGGCGACCGCCGTCGACAGCGCGGGCAGCCCTCCCCCGCCGCGGGCCAGCAGCCCGCCGACCACGGCGGCGAGCCCCATCACCGCCGCGCGCAGCACGCTGGGGTCGGCGCCCGCCAGGGCGCCGTAGGCCACCAGGGCGGCCCCCGCCAGCACCAGGCGGGCCCGGCGGGGGACGCCGACGGCCGCGCCGAGCACCAGCACCGCTCCGGCCACCAGCGCCGTGTTGCCCCCCGAGACCGACGTGAGGTGCGTCAGGCCGGTGGCCCGCATCGCCTCGGCGAGGTCCGCGGGAACGGCGGTGGTGTCACCGACCACGAGGCCGGGCAGCAGCCCCCGCGCGTCCACCGGCAGCGGTGAGCACGCGCTGACCAGGCCCGCCCGCAGGCGCTGGGCGGTCGCTGCGGCCCACCCGCCGGCCGGCCGTGCGTCGGGCGCGCCGATCGCGAGGAGCAGCGCGGCCGCCGGGTCGGCGGGCCCGGTCGGCTGCAGCCGCCCCGTGGCGCGGACGCGGTCACCGCGGCGGACCGCGTCCCAGCCCGCCCCGCCGACGACCACGACCTCCGCGCGCACCGCGGAGGCGCTCCCCCGCCCGCTGACCGCCGTGGCGGACAGTCGGACCACCCACCGCGGGCTCGCGCCCGCCCACGCGCGGTCCGGGTCGTGACGGACGGCGACCGGGTCGGAGGCGGCCGTGCCGGTGACCTCCGCCGTCGCCTGCTGGGCCGCCAGCGGCTGCAGCAGCCCGGTGGAGCGCTGCACGAGCCCGGCGCCGGCGGAGACCGCGACGGCCGCCACGAGCGCCAGCACCAGCGCCGCCCCCGCCGCGCGCCGGCGCAGCACGCAGCCGGCGGCCGCCACGGCGGCGCCCGCGGCCGCGGCCGCCAGCACCGGCACCGGCAGCACGGGCGCCAGTGCCGCCGACCCCCAGGCAGCGACCGCCGCGGGCAGCAGCCGGGCGTCCAGGCGAGCCCTGGTGCGGGCGCCGCCGGGGCCGCGCAGCCCGTCGGAGGCGGCTGGCAGCAGCAGGCCCAGCACCGGTGGCACGTCCGTCACGGCCCCGCCCCGCTCACGGGTCCACCGCGAGCAGCGGCGTCAGCCGCTCCAGGGCTGCGGGCCCGAAGCCCGGCACCTCCCCGATCTCCTCCACGCTGGAGAAGCGGCCGTGCTCGGCCCTCCAGTCCAGGAGCCGCTGCGCGAGCACGGGACCGACGCCCGGCAGGGCGTCGAGGTCGGCCAGGGTCGCGCTGTTGAGGTCCACGGCGCCGCCCGGACCGCCGCCCGCCGCGTCAGCGGCGGCCGCCGGCGGCACGGGCCCGGCAGCGGCGGCCGGGCCGCTCACCGGCGGTGCGGGCAGCTCCTCCCCCGGTGCCGGCAGCACCACCTGCTCGCCGTCGAGCAGCACCCGGGCCAGGTTCACGCGGCGCACGTCGGCCCCGGGCAGGGCCCCGCCCGCCGCGCGCACGGCGTCGTCGACGCGGGCCCCGGCGGGCAGGCGCACCAGGCCCGGCGCCGCCACCTGGCCGGCGACGTCGACGACCACCTCGGCGGGCGCCGGCGCGGCCGCCGCGAGCGGTGCGCCGACCGCGGCGACCGACGGCTCCGGCGGGACCGAGGACGGCCCGGAGGGCTCCGGAGCGGGCGTGCGCGCGGGCACGGCCACCGCCGGGGTCGGGGTGGGCACGGCGGAGGGCGCCGAGCCCGCTGAGAGCACCAGCAGCACCGCGGCCGCGGCGAGGACCAGCAGGGCACCGGCGGCCGCCGACGGGCCGAGGGACCAGCGCGCCTCCCGCAGCCGCTCGGCCACCGACGGCTGCCACGGCGGGGCAGCCGCCCGCAGGTCGCGGCGCGAGGCCGCCCGCACGGCGCTCCTGTTCCGCAGGGCCGCCGCGGCCGGTGGCGCGCTCGCGCCGTCCGGTGGCGCGCTCGCACCCTCCGGCGGACGCGCACCGGCCGACGAGCCGGTGCCGCCGTCGTCCTCCCAGCCCGGGCCGGGCGCCCCGTCCAGCACCCGACCAGGCTGTCGCCGTCGCCACCGCACCGGCCTCCCCGGCGGGGCACCTGTGGAGGCGCCACCGGCGACGGGGCGCGCCGCCCGCCCTGTGGGCGGACGGCGGGCCCCGTCAGCAGGAGGTCGGCGCGAGCCTCAGGCGGGTACGACGTTGACGAGCTTGGGGGCCCTGACGACCACGGTGCGCACCCCGCGCCCCTCCAGCGCCCGCTGCACGGCCGAGGAGGCCAGGGCCAGCTCGCGCAGCGCGTCCTCGGTGGCGTCGGCGGGCACCTCGAGGCGGTCGCGCACCTTGCCGGAGACCTGCACCACGCACGTCACCGTCTGCTGCACCAGCAGCGCGGGGTCGGCGCGGGGGAACGCCTCGAAGGCCAGCGAGCGCTCGTGGCCCAGGCGGGACCACAGCTCCTCGGCCACGTGCGGCGCCAGCGGCGCCACCATGAGCACGAGGGCCTCGGCGGCCTCGCGCGGCACCGAGGACAGCTTGGTGAGCTCGTTGTTCAGCTCGATGAGCTTGGAGACGGCGGTGTTGAAGCGCAGCCCCTCGTAGTCCGCTGCCACGCCCGCGGCGGTGCGGGCCACCAGCGCGCGGGTGGCCGGGTCGGCGTCGGCGTCGCTGACCAGCACCTCACCGGTGGCCTCGTCGACGACGTTGCGCCACAGCCGCTGCAGGAAGCGCTGCGAGCCGACGACCGCGCGGGTCTCCCAGGGGCGGGAGTCGTCCAGCGGTCCCATCGACATCTCGTAGACGCGGAACGTGTCGGCGCCGTAGGCCTCGTACATGTCGTCGGGGGTGACGACGTTCTTCAGCGACTTGCCCATCTTCCCGTACTCGCGGGTGACGGGCTCGCCCTGCCAGGTGAACTCCCGCGCCCCGGTGGGGCTGGTGGTCTCGACCACCTCGGCGGCGGGCACGTAGCTGCCGCGGACGTCGGTGAAGGCGTCGGCCTGGATGTAGCCCTGGTTGAACAGGCGGCGGAACGGCTCCTCGGAGGAGACGTGACCCAGGTCGAACAGCACCTTGTGCCAGAAGCGGGAGTACAGCAGGTGCAGCACGGCGTGCTCGACGCCGCCGACGTACAGGTCGACCCCTCCGGGGTCGCGCACGGCGGACCCGTCGGCGGCCCGCACCGCCCGCTCCGGGCGGGGGCCCATCCAGTACCGCTCGACCTCGGGGTCGACCAGGGCCTGGCCGTTCTGGGGGTCCAGGTAGCGCAGCTCGTACCAGCACGAGCCCGCCCAGTTGGGCATGGTGTTGGTCTCGCGGCGGTACTGCTTCGGGCCGTCACCCAGGTCCAGGGTGACGTCGACCCACTCCGGCACGCGCGACAGCGGCGGGGAGGGCTCGCTGGTGGTGTCGTCGGGCTCGAAGGTGCGCGGGGAGTAGTCCGGCACGTCCGGCAGCAGCACGGGCAGCTGGTCGGCGGGGACGGCGACCGGCAGGCCGTGCTCGTCGTAGACGACGGGGAACGGCTCGCCCCAGTAGCGCTGGCGGCTGAACAGCCAGTCGCGCAGGCGGTAGGTGGTCACCGGGCGGCCGGCGCCGGTGCGCTCCAGCCAGGCGGTGATGCGCTCCTTCGCCTCGGGCACGTCCAGGCCGTCCAGGTCGACGTCGTCGTTGGAGGAGTTGATGGCCGGACCGGCGCCGGTGTAGGCGCCGCCCTCGAAGCCCTCCGGCGGCTGCACCGTGCGCACGACGGGCAGCTCGAAGCGCTCGGCGAAGGCGTGGTCGCGCTCGTCCTGGCCGGGCACGGCCATGATCGCGCCGGTGCCGTACCCGATGAGCACGTAGTCGGCCGTGAAGACCGGCACGGCGGTGCCGGTGACGGGGTTGACCGCGTGCAGCCCCGTGAAGACGCCGGTCTTGGTGCGGCCCTCGTCGGTGCGCTCGGCCTCGGTGCGGGCGGCGGCCTGGGCGCGGTAGGCGGCCACGGCCTGCGCGGGCGTGGCGGCGCCGCCGGTCCAGCCCTCGGGGGTGCCCGCAGGCCACGCGGCGGGCAGGTCGTCCAGCGAGCCGTGCTCGGGCGCGACGACCATGAACGTCACCCCGAACAGCGTGTCCGGTCGGGTGGTGAAGACCTCCAGGTGCCCGCCGTCGACGCCGTCGCCGGACAGGGCGAAGCGCACCTGCGCGCCGGTGGAGCGCCCGATCCAGTGCCGCTGCATCGCCTTGACGGCCTCGGGCCAGTCCAGCCGGTCCAGGTCGTCCACCAGGCGGTCGGCGTAGGCGGTGATCCGCATCATCCACTGGCGCAGCGGACGCTTCACCACGGGGAAGTTGCCGCGCTCGCTGCGGCCGTCGGCGGTGACCTCCTCGTTGGCCAGCACCGTGCCCAGGCCCGGGCACCAGTTCACCGGCGCCTCGGAGATGTAGGCCAGGCGCTGGTCGTCCACCAGGCGGCGGCGGGCGACGTCGTCCAGGTCGGCCCAGGAGGAGCCGTCCTCGGGCCGACGGGCGCCGGAGGAGTAGGCCTCGCGCAGCTCGGCGATGGGCCGCGCCGCGCCGCGGCCGCCGTCGGGGCGGACGGCCTGCGGGTCGTACCAGCTCTCGAAGACCTCGCGGAAGATCCACTGGGTCCAGCGGTAGTAGTCGGGGTCGATGGTGGAGATGGAGCGGCGCGCGTCGTGGGCCAGGCCCAGGCGTCGCAGCTGGCGGCGCATCGTGGCGATGTTCGCCTCGGTGGTGACCCGCGGGTGCTGGCCGGTCTGCACCGCGTACTGCTCGGCGGGCAGGCCGAACGCGTCGTAGCCCAGCGTGTGCAGCACGTTGCGGCCGCTCATGCGCTGGTAGCGGGCCCACACGTCGGTGGCGATGTAGCCCAGGGGGTGCCCGACGTGCAGCCCGGCTCCCGAGGGGTAGGGGAACATGTCCATGACGAACAGCGGCTCGCGCCCGGCCACCGCCGCCGCGTCACCCCACGGGCCGCTGGGGTTGGGCGCCTCGAAGGTGCCCTCCTCGGCCCAGCGCTGCTGCCACGCGAGCTCCAGCTGCGCCGCGAGCGCGGCGGTGTACCGCTGGGGCGGCGCGTCGCTGGGCGCGGGGGCTGGCTGGTCCGTGGTGGTCACGCTGGGGGCTCCTCTCGGTGCCCGGGCGAAGGCCCCGGGCGTGCCCACCAGGGTAGTCGCGGGGTCCCGCCCGGATCCGGCGTGCGGCCGGCGAGCGCCTCAGCGCAGCAGCGCGGCGCGGCCGCCGGCGGCGTCGGCGAGCACCCCGGCCACGCTGAGCGCTGCGGCGCCCATCACGGCGCGGAAGCCGGTGCGCCCGTCCGCGGCCGCGCCGAGGGCTCCGGCGGCACCGGCGGCCAGCAGCAGCCCGGTGGGCGCCGGTCCCAGCTCCCGCCGGCGCCCGGCCAGCAGCACGGCGTCGGCCAGCGCGACCCCGAGCGCCGCGCCCACGCGGCTGGCCCGCGGACCGAGCCGCTGGGGCAGGCCGCGCACGCCGGTGGCGGCGTCGGCAGCGGCGTCCGGGACCGTGTTGGCCAGGTGCGCCGCCAGGCCGAGCAGGCCGGCGGCGGTGCACAGCAGGCGCGGGGCGCTGCGGCCGGCCGCCCCCACGGCCACCGAGGGCAGCGACCCGAAGAACAGCAGGTACGGCAGGGGGCTGGCCGGGGTGCCCTTCAGGCCGAGGTCGTAGCCGAGGGCGCCGGCCAGGCCCACCAGGTGCAGGCGCCCGGTCCCGGCGCGGCCGGCCTCCAGGGCCAGCGAGGCCGGCACGGCGGCCGCGGCGGCGAGCACGGCCCCGGCGCCGACGGCGGCGCGCGGCAGCCTGCCGGCCGCCACGGGCTTCTCGGTGCGCCCGGCGGCGGCGTCCAGGGGCGCGTCGAGGGCGTCGTTGGCCCAGCCCACCGCCACCTGCCCCAGGCCCACGGCAGCGGCCACCCGGCCCGCCGTCGACGCGCGCCGTCCCGGGGGCGCGGCCGCGGCGGCCAGGGCCGCGGCGAAGGAGGTCACCGCGACCGTCGGCGCCGGGTGGCAGGCGCGCGCGAGGTCGGCGACGACGGCGACCGCGCGGCCGAGCCCCTGCTGCGCGCCGCGTGCCACCCCGCCGAGGCTAGGCGGCGGGCGCAGCGGCGCGCGCGGCCGCCCTCGCCGTCGTCATGAGCGGTGCCGGTCAGCGCCCGGGTGGAGCCGTGCCCGTCCCCCACTGGCGCAGGGTGGCCCTGCTCCACTCCCACGGGACCAGGGCCACCCTGCGCCCACGGAGAGGGGCGCGGGGCGTCAGCCGAGGGGGCCGGGGTGGTCCTGGGACCGGCGCGAGGGCCGGGAGCGGACCGGCTCGACGGCGCTGGGCGCGCGCAGGGCGCGGCGCAGCGCGAGGTCCTGCTCGGCGCGGCCGACCAGCTCGGCCAGGCCGCCGGAGTCCCACGGCTCGAGCAGGCCGGAGCCGACGGTGAGGGAGCAGGCCCAGCGCACCAGCGGTGCCTCGGGGCTGCCGAGCAGGCGCACGCGCAGGCGGCGCTCCAGCTCGGCGGGGGTGGTACCGGTGCCGGGGCCGAGCACCACGAACAGGTCGTCGGCCCAGCGGCCCACCACGTCGGCGCCGCGGGTGCTGGCGCGCAGCGCGTCGGCCACCCCGCCGACGACCTCCGCCACGGCCTCCGGACCGCCGAGGTCGCGCACGGGCTCGAGGTCGCCGAGCTGCACCAGCGAGGCGTGCATGGCCCCGCTGGAGCGGCGTGCGGCGCCGAGCACGTGGCGGGCGAGCAGGTCGAGCCCGTTGGCGTTGTAGCAGCCCGTGGCCTCGTCCACCACGGAGACCGCGTCGGCCAGCTGCAGCGCGGCCTCGAGCTCGGACGCCGCGCGGCGACGGGTCATGAGCACGGCGAGCGCCACCAGCGCCCCGACGACGAGGGCGGCCGCCAGGCCGGCCGCCGCCCCCAGGTCTCCCCGCCCGACCGACGAGAGGGCGACGGCGGTGGTCGCCGCCGCCAGCGGCGCCGCGGCCACCGCCGTGGCCGCGCCGCTGAGGGGCACCACGGCCAGGGCGCCGCCCAGCACGGGCAGCGCCGCCGCGGGCCACGGGGACCCGGTGACCGCGCACAGCGCGAGGCCGGCCCCGGCGGCAGCCGCCGAGCCTCCCCACGTGCCCACCACGAACCCCGCGGTCGCCCGCGTGCTCGTGCGCCGCTGCGCCGTCTCAGCCACCTCCACACCCGTCCCCTCGGCGCGGACCGCGCCTGAGGTGAGCGCGCCGCGACCACGACCACCCGTGAGGGCGAGCGCCGGTGCAGCTCCGCACGGGACGAGGGTGCCACACGAGGCGCCCGGACCGCCCGCCCCCGCGGGAGCGGGTGGTCCGGCGACGGCGGGCGCGCCGCAGGCCCCGCGGCGCCGCCCGAGTTGCCGAGGTGGCCCGCCCCCTCGACCGTGGCGGGCATGGCATCCACCCCTCGCCCGCGCGGATCGGCGCTCGGCCGCGGCCTGGCCGCCGGCGCCGTGGGCACCGCGGTCCTCGGCGCCGTCACCCACGCCGACATGGCCTGGCGCGGGCGGCCCGCCAGCAGCGCGCCCGCGGACGTGGTCGAGGCCGCGGTGCGCGCCACCGGCCGCGACGTGCCGGGGCGGGGCGAGCAGCGCAGCAACCGCCTCACCGCGCTCGGCGCGTTGTCGGGCACCGCGGCCGGCCTGGCGACGGGGGTCCTCGTGAGCGCGGCGCGCACCGCCGGGCTGCGCTTCTCCGGGCCGGGGGGGGCGGCCGTCACCGGCGCCGTGGCGATGGCCGCGACCGACCTGCCGATGGGGGCGCTGGGCGTCTCGGACCCCCGGACGTGGACGCGGCGGGACTGGGTGGCCGACGCGGTGCCCCACCTGGCCTTCGGGATGGCGGCCCACGGGGTGCTCCGGGCGCTGGAGCCGGCCAGCGCGCGGCGGCGCCGCGCCAGCGCCGGGCTGGTGCTCAGGTCGGCGCTGCTGGGCGCGGCGGCGGGCAGCCGCAGCAGCCTGGGGCTGGTGGCCCCCGCGCTGACGTCGGGGGCCTCGGCCGGCGCCAAGGTGCTCGCGGTGCTGCCGGCGGTGGGTGAGCTGGTGGCCGACAAGTCGCCCGCGGCCCCCGCGCGCACCTCGGCGCAGGGGCTGCCGGCGCGCCTGGTGTCCGCCACCGGCGGGGCCGCGGCCCTGGCCGCCCGGGAGGGCGCCAACGCCGTCGTCCCCTCGGTCGCGGCGGCGGCGGGCGCCACGGGCGGCGCCTTCGGGGGCCTGGCCTGGCGGCGGTGGGCCTCGCGGCGGGTGCCGGACTGGCAGGCGGCGCTGGTCGAGGACGGCGTCGCCGTCGGGCTCGCCGCCGCGGCGTGCCTGACGGGCCGGCGCTCGCGGCGCGCGTCTACCCTGGACGGCCCCGCGCCCGTCGGGCTGTGACCCCCGCGGGCGTCGCGCCAGCAGGCCCGGCGCACGCCCCCCGCACCCCTGGAGGACCGCATGACGCAGACCACCGCCACCACCGCCCCGGCCGAGCCGCAGGCGGCCGCCGAGGACGACGACTGGCTCACCGGCGCCACCGCCTGCTCGATCGAGAACGGCGAGGACTGCGAGGCCTGCCAGTGAGCTGACCGCGCGGCGCGGCCGACGGCCGCAGCGCGCAGGAGCCCGGCACCCCCGGTCCTTCGGCGGGGGGTGCCGGGCTCCTGCGCGCCCGGCGGCGGCGCCCGGGGCGGCCGCGCACCGCGCGGGGAGCGCTCCTCAGCTGCTCGGTGCCTGCTGCTGCACCTGGTCGCGGACGTCGAGGACGGCCTGCTGGGCGTCGCGCGCGGTCTCGGTGGGCAGCGGGGCCGGGGCCTCCCGCAGCAGCCGCGCCCCGGCGATGCCGGCAGCGCCCGCGAGCGCACCGTCCAGGAGCAGGCCGGCGAACGCCGCGCTCGCCGGCGGCAGGGCCTTCTCGAGCAGGGCCGCACCCCACCGGTACGCGCTCGCGAGGGCGAACACGCCGAAGACCCCCGCCGTGCCGAGCAGGGCTGCGGCGGGCAGGTTGGCCTTGAGCTTGTCGACCAGCTCGCCCTGGGCGCTGGCGACCTCCTGCTGGACCAGGCCGCTGGCCTGCTGGGCCAGCTCCGTCACCGCGCGGGCGACCCCCTCGGTGCTCGGGGGCGGGGTCTGGCCGCCGGTCGGGGCTCCTGCGGAAGCGGGTGTCTGCGTCATGGCAGGCCCCTACCCCCGTCGGGCCCGCGGCACACCGGAGCGGACCGCCGTGGCCGCCCGGACCGCTCCTCAGGAGCGGGCGCGGCGCGTCTGCGCGTCGTTGGCCCTCTGCAGCGCCTGCACCAGCTCGTCCTTGCTCATCCGGGACCGGCCGCGCACGTCCAGGCGCCTGGCGAGCTCGAGCAGGTGCTCCTTGGTGGCCCCCGCGTCCACGCCGCCGGCGGTGGGGCGGTCGGTGTCGGCGCCACCTGCGGCCTGGGGGTCGGAGGGGCCCTTGCGCCCGCCCTCCTTGGGCTCCCAGTGGTCGCCGACCTTCTCGTGGGTGTGCTTCAGCGCGGAGAAGGCGGTGCGCCGGGCCCGCTCCTCGGTGTCCGGAGCGTCCGCGTAGCTCTCCTGCGCGGAGTCGTGGGCCTTGGCGAAGGTCGCCTGCGCCTTCGCCCCCGAGCGCTGCAGCGTGCTGGGCAGCTCGCCCTCGCGGACCTCGCCCCTCGTGGTCGTCATGGCCATGACCGGTCCCTACCCGCGCAGCAGGTGCCCCAACCCGGCCCGCCCCCGTGCCACCCGTCAGGCGGCGGGCGCGACCCGGGCGGTGCAGAAGGCGCAGCGGGTGGCCCGCACCGGGATCTTGGACAGGCACTCGGGGCACTCGTGCACGGGCGCCGAGGGCTCCGGCTCGGTGCGGTAGCGCGCCACCAGGGCGTTGACCGGCCTCACCACGAGGAAGTACAGGACCGCCGCGGTGATGAGGAAGGTGATGACGGCGTTGATGAAGGCGCCGACGCCGAACCTGCTGCCGCCGACGGTGAGCACCAGGGCCGAGAAGTCGCGCACTCCGCCGAAGGCTCCCAGGAGCGGGGTGAGCAGGTTCTCGGTGAAGGAGCTCACCAGGGCGCTGAAGGCGGCTCCGATGAGGACGGCGACGGCGAGGTCGACGACGTTGCCGCGCAGGATGAACTCGCGGAAGCCCTTCACGGCTCCTCCAGGTCTGTGGGGACGACGGCGGTGGGCGCGGCTCCTCGCCGGCGCCCGGGCAGCATGCCAGCGACCGCCCCGGGGCGGTGACCCACGGGTGGACCGGTCGCAGCCGACCGGACACGATGTCCGCAGGCGCCGCCGCCGGTGACGGCGCCGGAGGGAGGACGCCCCGTGACCACCGCACCCGCCGCGCCGACCACCAGCGCCGAGGGCTCACCGCGGGCGGCGTGGCCGGACCCGCGCGCCGACGCCCTCACCGGGCCGGGCCTGGGCTCGCTGTCGGTCGCCTCGCTGCTGGCCTCCTCCGCGGGGCGCCACGGCGGGCGCACCGCCGTGGTGTGCGGCTCCGAGCGCGTGACGTACGCGCAGCTGTGGGAGCAGGCCCGCGCGTGCGCCGGCGCCTTCCGCGCCCGCGGCGTGGGGCCCGGGGACCGCGTGGCGGTGCTCGTGCCCAACGTGCCGGACTTCCCCCGCGTGTACTTCGGCCTGCTGGCGCTGGGCGCCGTCGTCGTCCCGGTGCACCTGCTGTTCACCGCCGAGGAGGTCGAGCACGTGCTGCGCGACTCCGGCGCCACCCTCGTGGTGGCCGCCGCCCCGGTGCTGGCGGCGGCGCTGCCGGCCGCGGCGGCCGCCGGGGTCCCCGTGGTCACCGTGCTCGTGCCGGACGAGCAGCGCGAGAAGGTGCCCGCCCCGCGCCTGGAGGACGAGGCGGCCGCGGCCGAGCCCCTGGAGCAGCTGGTCGCCGTCCCGCCGCTGGCGCCGGCCACCGTGCTCTACACCTCCGGGACCACCGGCAGGCCGAAGGGCGCCGTCGGCAGCCACCTGGCCATCGTCGAGAACGTCAACACGGTGCTCATCGACTGCTTCGACATGCGCACCGGCGACGTCGTCTTCGGCGGGCTGCCGCTGTTCCACACCTTCGGGCAGGTGTGCGTCATGAACACCGCCTTCCGCATCGGGGCCACCGTGCTGCTGCTCCCGAAGTTCGACCCGGCGACGGCGCTGCGGGTCATGGAGGCCGAGCAGGCCACCGTCTTCATCGGCGTGCCGACCATGTACGGGGCGCTGCTGCAGGCCGCCGGCCCGCACCGCGAGGGCGGTGGCCAGCTGCCGCCGCTGCGCTACGCCGTCTCCGGGGGCGCGGCCCTGCCCGAGGCGGTGCTCGAGCGCTTCCAGCAGGTCTTCGCAGCCCCGGTGCACGAGGGCTACGGCCTCACCGAGACCTCGCCGGTGGCCTCCTTCAACAGGGTCGGCGAACCGGCGGTGGCGGGGTCGGTGGGCTTCGCGGTGTGGGGCGTGGAGGCGGAGGTGAGCGACCCCTCCCAGCCCGAGCGGATCGTCGTGCTGCCGGCCGGGGAGCGCGGCGAGCTGGTCATCCGCGGGCACAACCTCTTCAAGGGCTACCTGGGCGACCCCGACGCCACCGAGGAGGCGGTGGTGGAGGGCTGGCTGCGCACCGGGGACATCGCCACGAAGGACGAGCAGGGGCGCATCCGCATCGTCGACCGCGCCAAGGACATGATCATCCGCAACGGCTACAACGTGTACTGCCGCGAGGTGGAGGAGGTCCTGGTCCGCTACCCCGGCGTCGCGTCGGTGGCCGTCTTCGGCGTGGCCGACCCCGAGCACGGCCAGGAGGTGCACGCCGCGGTGGTGCTGGAGGACTCCGAGGCCGGGCGCGCCTTCGACCCCGACGCGATGGTGGCCGAGGCCCGCCAGCACCTGGCCGCCTACAAGCACCCGCGCGTGGTGCACGTGCGGCCCGCACTGCCGCAGGGACCCTCCGGGAAGGTCCTCAAGCGGGAGCTCGTCGCGGAGTACGAGGGCTGACCGGCGTGGCGGCCCCGGACACCGGCAGCGGTGGCGCCGACGGCGCCCTGAGCACCGTGGTCGTCTCCGGCGGTGGCACGGGCATCGGCCGGGCGACGGCGCTGGCGCTCGCCGCCCGGGGGCGCCACGCCACCCTGGTGGGGCGACGGCGGGACAAGCTCGAGGAGGTGGCCGCCCACGCCCCCGGCAGCTTCCTCGTCGTCGACGCCGACGTCTCCACCCCGGACGGCGCGCGCCGCGTCGCCGGGGCCGTCGCGGCAGCAGGACTGGGCTGCGCCGGCGTCGTCGCGTCGGCGGGCGGCAAAGCCCCACCGGCCGCCGACGGCTCGCTGGAGGCCGTCCGGGACCACTGGCGCGCCGGCTTCGACCTCAACGTCATGACGGCGGTGCTGCTGGTCGAGGCGCTGCGGCCGGCGCTGGAGCGCGAGGGGGGCCGGGTGGTGCTGCTGTCCTCGGTGGCGGCGCTGCGCGGCTCGCGCACCGGCTCCTACGGCGCCAGCAAGGCGGCCCTGCACTCCTGGGCCTTCGACCTCGCCGCCCAGCTGGGCCGCTCGGGAGGGACCGCCAACGTCGTGGCGCCCGGCTTCGTGCCGGGCACGGAGTTCTGGGCCGGCGTGTCGCAGGAGGTGGTGCAGGCCCGGGTCGCCCAGACCCTCGTGGGCAGGGTCGGGGACGCCGACGAGATCGCCTCGCTGGTCTGCTGGCTGCTCGGTCCCGACGCCGGCTGGGTCACCGCCCAGGTCATCTCCCCCAACGGCGGGATGGTCCTGGGGAGGTAGGGCCCCTGGACGCGGGGGGGGGGGGGGCCCCCCCGGGGGGCCCCCCCCCCCCGGCCCGCGGGGGGCGGGGGGGGGGGCCACACCCCACCCC
>NZ_JBQXXG010000009.1:0-152341 GCF_052644995.1 Quadrisphaera sp. KR29 | reverse complement strand
GGGGGGCGCGCGCCCCCCCCCGGGGGGGGGCCCCCCCCCCCCCCCCCCCAGGCCTGCCGGCCCCCCCCCCCCCACCTCGGTGCCCTCAGTCGGCGGGACCGGTGACCGGGAGGTTCGCGGTGGCCAGGGCCACCAGGTCGTCCGCGGCGCCCGGGTGGGCCAGCACCAGCGAGCGGCTCACCCCCGACAGCGGCTCCCCGTCGAGCGGCACCACGGCCCCGCCGGCCTCGGCGACCAGCAGGGCAGGGCCGTGCAGGTCCCGGCGGTCCCCGCCCAGGCGCAGCGTGCCCATGACCCGGCCGTCGGCGATGGAGGCCACCTCGGCGGCCGAGCTCTCCACCACCTTGGCCAGCCAGCCCGCCTCCTTGACGGCGCCGACCACCCCCGCGCCGGCCCTGACGACGCCGCCGGGCTCGGCGGCGCCCTCCAGGTGCAGCCGGCGCGGCTCGGCCTGGGGGCCCCCGACGCGCACGAAGGCGCCGTGGCCGGCCAGGGCCGTGTACAGGTGCCCGCCGGTCCACACGGCCACCGACTCCGGCTGCGGGCGCTCGCGCGGGCCGCGCCAGGCGGAGACCACCACCGACCACGGGCCCAGGCGGCGGGCGTAGTTGAGGGTGCCGTCGATGGGGTCGACCACCCACGTCCGCCCGTGCTCGGGGTCCGCCGGGGGCCTGTCGGCGCCCTCCTCCCCGATCAGCCCGTCGGCGGGGAAGCGCTCGCGCAGCGCGTCGTCGACGGCGCGCTCGGTCTCGAGGTCGACGTCGGTGACCACCGACCCGGTCAGGGCCGCAGCGGGCTTGCGCTGCTCCACGGCGCTGCCCTGGCGGCGGGCGGCCTCCTCCCCGAGGCGGGTGACGAGGGCGGCGACGAAGTCCAGGGCCTGCGCGGCGTCGGCGGCGGGAGGGGGTGCGGTGGCCACACGAGCAGGCTAGTGACCAGGCAGGTCGCGATCGGCGACTACCCTTCGACGGTGCACGCTCCACCCGAACACCCCTCCTCGACCGCCGCCGGGCCCGGCGCGGCGCCCCGCGCGCGCGGGCTCGTGGTCGCCGTCGACGGTCCCTCCGGCTCCGGCAAGTCCACGCTGTGCCGCCGCACCGCCGCAGCCCTCGGTGCCGCCTACCTGGACACCGGCGCCTACTACCGCGCGGTGTGCTGGGCGGCCCTGGAGGACGGGGTCGACCTGGTCGGCGCCGCGGGTGGTGCGGACGGGCGCGACCCGGGGGTCGACGAGGCCGTCAGCAGCCTGGCCCGCGGGCTGGACCTGCGGGTCGGCACCGACCCCGAGCGCCCCTACGTCGTCGTGCGCGGCACCGACGTCACCGCCGCCGTGCGCGAGAGCCGGATCTCGGCGGCCGTGAGCGTGGTGGCCACCAACCTCGAGGTGCGCGCGGAGCTCATCGCCCGCCAGCGCGCCGCGATCGCCGCACGCGCCGCCGAGCGCGGGGTGGTGGCCGAGGGCCGCGACCTCACCACGGTCGTCGCCCCCGACGCCGCCGTGCGCGTGCTGGTGGTGGTCGACGAGCAGCGGCGCCTGGCGCGCCGGGCCCTGGAGCTGCACGGCACCTCCGACGCGGACGCCGTGGAGCGCACCCGCGACGAGGTGGTCCGCCGCGACCGCGACGACTCCACCGTGGCCGCCTTCACCGAGGCCGCCGACGGCGTCGTCGTGCTCGACAACTCCGGCACCCTGCAGGAGGGGGTCGAGGCGCTGCTCGCGCTGGCGACCGCCGCCCTCCCGGTGCGCACGGGCGAGCCGTCCCAGCAGGTGGCGGGGGCCCGCGCGTGAGCGAGCAGACCGGCCCCGCCGAGGACCAGCTCGACCCCACGCGCGCGCTGCGCGTGGGCCTGCAGGACTACGACCTGTCCGAGGACGACCTCGCCGTCCTGGACGGGGAGCGCGACGAGCACAGCGGCGAGGACGAGCGGGTGCTGCCCGTCGTCGCCATCATCGGGCGCCCCAACGTGGGCAAGTCGACGCTGGTCAACCGCGTGCTCGGCCGCCGCGAGGCCGTCGTGCAGGACGTGCCCGGCGTGACGCGCGACAGGGTCCGCTACACCACCGAGTGGGCGGGCACGCCCTTCACGCTCGTGGACACCGGCGGGTGGGAGGTCGACGTCCACGGGCTGGACGCCCGGGTGGCCGAGCAGGCCGAGATCGCGATCGAGCTGGCCGACGTCGTCGTCTTCGTCGTGGACGCCTCCGTCGGGGCCACCGGCACCGACGAGGCCGTGGTGCGCCTGCTGCGCCGCTCGGGCAAGCCGGTGGTGCTGGCGGCCAACAAGGTCGACGACGCGCGCACCGAGGCCGACGCGGCCTCGCTGTGGTCGCTCGGGCTGGGCGAGCCGCACCCGGTCTCCGCGCTGCACGGGCGCGGCTCGGGCGACCTGCTCGACGCGGTGCTGGCCGCCGTCCCCGACAAGCTCGTGGGGGAGGCCGAGGCGCCCGGCGGGCCGCGGCGGGTGGCGCTGCTGGGACGCCCCAACGTGGGCAAGTCGAGCCTGCTCAACAAGCTGGTCGGTTCCGAGCGCGTCGTCGTCGACAGCACCGCCGGCACCACCCGCGACCCCGTGGACGAGCTGGTGGAGCTGGGCGGGCGGCTGTGGCGCTTCGTCGACACCGCCGGCATCCGCCGCCGGGTGCACCAGACCTCCGGCGCGGACTACTACGCCTCCCTGCGCACGCAGGCGGCACTGGAGCGCGCCGAGGTGGCCGTGGTGCTGCTGGAGGCCTCCGAGCGCCTCACCGAGCAGGACACCCGCATCATCTCCACCGTCGTGGAGTCCGGGCGGGCGCTCGTGCTGGCGTTCAACAAGTGGGACCTGACCGACGAGGAGCGCCGCCACTACCTCGAGCGGGAGATCGAGACCGACCTCGCGCAGGTGGCGTGGGCGCCGCGGGTGAACATCTCCGCGCGCACCGGGCGGCACACCGACCGCCTCGTGCCCGCGCTCGACGTGGCGCTGGACAGCTGGGACACGCGCGTGCCGACGGGCCGGCTCAACCAGTTCCTCTCCGAGGTCGTGCAGGCCCACCCCCACCCGCTGCGGGGCGGCAAGCAGCCGCGGATCCTCTTCGGCACGCAGGCCTCCACGCGGCCGCCGCGGTTCGTGCTGTTCGCCTCCGGCTTCCTGGAGGCGCAGTACCGGCGGTTCCTGGAGCGGCGGCTGCGCGAGCAGTTCGGCTTCGAGGGCTCCCCGGTGGAGGTCAGCGTGCGCGTGCGGGAGAAGCGCCGCCGCTGACCCTCCCGCTCCCCGCGGGGCGACGACGACGGCGGGCGGCTGCCAGGAGCAGCCGGCCGCCGTCGTCCGTCGTGACGGCCGTTGTCGGTGGTCAGCGTCAGGATCGAGCCCGTGGGACCGAACACCCGTGCGTCCGGCGAGGGCGCCGGCGCACCGATGACCGTGGGCAGCGCCTGGGACGGGTACGTCCGGACAGCGACGGTCGACCCGAAGACCATGTCGGTCTACGAGGGCGTCTTCGTGCGGCACGTCGCACCGGCGCTCGGTGACGTGCCGGTCGCCGAGGTGACCCGCGACGACGTGGTCCGCCTGCTCGAGGGGCTGCGCGCCCGGGGGGCCAGCGCCTCGCTGGTGAGGCTCGCCCGGGTCGTCCTGGCCGCCGCCTGCCGCCACGCGCAGTCGCAGCGCGTCATCGGCGTCCTGCCGACCGACGGCGTGCCCGCGCCGCACTCCGAGGCGGTCGTGGAGAGGGTGATGACGCCGCAGGAGTTCGTCCGCGTGCGCGAGCAGCTCCCCACGGAGGGCGCTCGCCTGCTGGCGGAGCTCCTCGTCCGCAGCGGGCTCAGGGTCGGGGAGGCGCTCGCGCTGCGGCCGGCCGACGTCGGCGACGGTGAGCTCCTCGTGCGGCGGTGCCTGTCCGAGCCGGGGCGCCGCTTCTCCGCCGACGGTGAGCGCTTCGTCCTGCGGCCCTCCACCAAGAACGGCCAGCCTCGCAGGGTGGACGTCGGGAGGGCCTTCACCGAGCGCCTGCTCGCCTGGTGCGCCGCGGCCGGACTGCAGGACGAGGAGCTCCTCTTGCCCGCGCGCCTGGTGCTGCCGCCACCCTCCGGCCGCAGCTTCCCCCGCAGGATCCACACCGAGCCGCTGACCGCGCAGCGCCTCGCCGGGCTCGGCTCCTTCACCGGGCCGAACGGCAGGCGCTACCAGCACGGCACCGTGAACGGCTACGTCACGGGGAAGTGCCGCTCGGCGTGCTGCCGGCAGGCCATCTCGGAGTACTCCGCGCAGAAGAGGCGGGAGCGCCGGCAGGCCCAGCGCGCGGACGAGGTGCCCCGGCGCCCGCGCGTGCGCGGCGCCGGAGCCCCGGTCGACTCGGCGGCGTCCTCCGGCGTGGCCGGCATCGGAGCGGTGAGCCACCAGGGCTGGAGCGCCCTGTGGGCAGCCGCTGTCGCGTCGGCGGAGCTCGACTTCCGGCCGCTCGCGAGCCAGACCCGGCACGCCCACGCCTCCTGGCTGAACGAGGGCGGCGTGAGCGCTGAGCGGATCGCCGAGCGGCTGGGCCACCGTGACGAGCGCTCCACCAGGCGCTACGTGCGCCCCGTGGGTCGGGAGGCCGGGCCCGTGGCGGTCGTGGGCTCCCTGCTGGACGGGGAGGACCACCTCGCTCCGGAGGCCGGGGCGTGAGCCTGTAAGGTGTTCCACGGTCCTCGAGGGATCACGGGCTGTGGCGCAGCTTGGTAGCGCACGTGACTGGGGGTCACGGGGTCGCAGGTTCAAATCCTGTCAGCCCGACAGCGAGGCCCTGGTGAGCACGCTCACCAGGGCCTTCGTCGTCTTGGGGCTCGGCCGACGCGCACCACCATCTTCCCGGTGTTGCCGCCGCGCATCATCGACCTGAACGCCTCGAAGGCGTTCTCGACGCCGTCCACCACGGTCTCCTCGTGGTGCAGCTGCCCGGCGGCGAACCACTCCGCCAGCCGCGCCGTCGCCTCGGGCAGCAGGGCTGAGAAGTCGCCCAGCGTGAAGCCCTGCAGGGTGAGGCTGCGGGTGATGGCGTTGGCGAGGTTGTCGGGCCCGGCGGGTCCCGGCTGCGACGGGCTCGCGTCGTACCCCGAGATCGCCCCGCACAGCACCAGGCGCCCGCCGCGGTTCATCACGTCCAGCGCGGCCTGCAGGTGGTCCCCGCCGACGTTGTCGACGTAGACGTCCACCCCGCCGGGGACGAGCGCGGGCAGCTGCTCGCGCACCGGGGCCTCCTTGTAGTCCAGCGCGGCGTCGAAGCCGAACCGCTCGCGCAGCAGCGCCACCTTCTCCGGCCCGCCTGCCGAGCCCACCACGCGGGAGGCGCCCAGCAGGCGCGCCACCTGGCCGACCGCCGTGCCCACCGCTCCCGCGGCCCCCGAGACGAGCACGGTCTCGCCCTCCTGCAGGCGCCCGACGGCGGTCAGGCCGGCGTAGGCGGTCAGCCCGGTCAGCCCCAGGACGCCCAGGTGCACCGAGGAGGGCACGGCGACACCGTCGCGCTGGACCTCCGGCAGGGCGCGGAAGCCCTGCGCGTCGCCCTGGGCGACGTCGCGCCACCCGAGCTGGTGGGCCACGAGCGCGCCGACCGGCAGCTCCTCGCTGGTCGACTCCACCACGCGCCCCACCGCGCCGCCCGTCATGGCCTCACCCAGGCCGAACGGCGGCACGTAGCTCCGCGCGTCGTTCATGCGCCCGCGCATGTACGGGTCGACCGAGACGAACTCGTTGGCCACGCGCACCTGGCCGGGACCCAGGTCGGGCAGGCCGACCTCGACCAGGCGGACGTCGGAGGGCTGGGCCTCGCCGACGGGACGGGAGACGAGCTGCCACTGCCGGCTCGTGCTGGTGCTGCTCACGGAGGACCTCCTGGGGTCGGGGGCGGGGTCGGCCGCTCCAGCCTCCACCACGCCCTGCACCGAGGGCGGTGCCGGCGACGCCGCCCCGACCGGCGGGGGCCGAGCCGCCACCGCGGGCTGCGATGCTGGAGGGGTGAGGAGCGCTGCGGCGGTGGGCACCGCCGAGAACCCCAGCGACAGGGTCCTCACGCTGCCCAACGCGCTGTCGGCGCTGCGGCTGCTGCTCGTGCCGGTCTTCGCCGCCCTCATCCTGTCGGGCCACGACCTGTGGGCCATCGCCGTGCTCGCCGTCTCCGGCGCCAGCGACTGGCTCGACGGCCGCCTGGCGCGCCGCTGGCACCAGATCACCCGCCTGGGCCAGGTCCTCGACCCGGCGGCCGACCGCCTGTTCATCCTCGCGACCCTGCTGGGCATGGCCGTGCGCGACCTGGTGCCCTGGTGGCTCGTGGCGGTCATCGTCGGCCGCGACCTGCTCATCGTGGCGCTGGGACCCCCGCTGGCGCGGCTCGGCCACGGACCGCTGCCCGTCAGCGACCTCGGCAAGGCCGCGACGTTCGCGCTGCTGTACGCCTTCCCGCTCATCCTGCTGTCCTCGGTGGGCGGCCCGGTCGCCGCCGTCGCCCGCCCCCTGGGCTGGGCCTTCGCGCTGTGGGGCACGGCGCTGTACTGGTGGGCGGGCCTGCGCTACGCCGCCCACGTGGCCCACCTGCTGCGCGCCCGCGCGGCGACCACCGCGCGGGCCACCCGATGAGCAGCCCGCCCAGCGCCCCGCCCGACCGCGCCTCGCGCCCCCCGCGGCTGGCCCGCCCTGACGCCTCGATGACCCTGCTGCGCGAGGTGGTCGAGAGGCCCCTCGACCCCGGCTACGCCGCCGCGGCGCAGCGCCGGCGCGCCCAGGCGCAGGCCCACCCCGACGGCCCGCCGCCGGCGCACCGCGCGCGCCGCCGCCTGCTCACCGCCGCCCTGGCCGCCGCCACCGGCCTGGTGGTCACCGGCGCCGTGCTCGCGCTGCACACCCCCTCCGACCCCGCCGACCGCGCCGCGCTGGTCGCCGACATCAGCCGCCGCACGGCCGAGGCCGACGCCCTCGCCGCCCGTGCGGCGGACCTGCGCGCGCAGGTCCAGGCCGCCCAGGACGCCGTGCTCGCCGGTGACCCCAGCGCCCCCAGCGCCGACGACGGCGTGCTCGTCGCCTCCGGCACCACCGAGGTCACCGGCCCGGGGCTCGTGGTCACCCTCACCGACGGCCCCGGTGCGGTCCCCGACCCCGCGGCCCCCCGCGACGTCGACCCCGCCGCCGACGCCCGGGTGCAGGACGGCGACCTCCAGCGCGTGGCCAACGGGCTGTGGAGCTCCGGCGCCGAGGCGGTCGCGGTCAACGGGCAGCGGCTGACCGCGGCCACCGCCATCCGCAGCGCCGGCGGCGCGGTGCTGGTCAACTTCCGCCCGCTCTCCCCGCCGTACCGGGTGGAGGCCATCGGCTCGCCCAACGCGCTGGCCGCCTCCTTCGCGCTCACGCCCGCGGCGCGCTGGCTGCAGGCGCTGGGGGACCAGTACGGCATCGGCGTGCAGGTGACCACCGCTGACGCGCTGGACCTGCCCGCGCTCGACGCGCAGCGCCTCTACAGTGCTCGCGTCCCCGGGAGCACCGCGGGCTCCCCGAGCCCGAGCCCGGCCGGCACCCAGCCCCCAGCCCGCCCGGAGCAGCAGGAGCCCGCCTCGTGATCGCCGCCGTCGGCCTGGTGGTCGGCATCGTCCTGGGCCTCGTGCTCGACCCCACGGTCCCCGCCTGGTTGCAGCCCTACCTGCCGATCGCCGTGGTCGCCGCCCTCGACGCCGTCTTCGGCGGCTTCCGCGCCGCCCTCGACGGGCTCTTCGACGACCGCGTCTTCGTGGTCTCGTTCCTGTCCAACGTCGTCGTCGCGGCGCTCATCGTCTACCTCGGCGACCAGCTGGGCGTGGGCAGCCAGCTGTCCACCGGCGTCATCGTCGTGCTGGGCATCCGCATCTTCTCCAACGTCGCCTCGATCCGGCGGCACCTGTTCAAGGCATGACCAGCGACCTGCCCGACCAGCCGCCCGACGCGGCCCCCCGTCCCCAGCCGGCTCCCGGGCCCGGCCAGCTGGCCCTGGACCTGCCGGCCGGGGCCGGCTCCGCCGACCAGCTGCAGCTGGACATCACCGTGCCCCACCACGACGACGACGGCGGCGGCGCGCCCGGCGGCGGCGCGCTCGGCGGCGGCGCTGCGGCGCCGCCCTCCGCCGGTGGGGCCGCGGCCTCCCCGGCGCCGGTGCGCCCGTCCGGCGCGGCTGCTGCCGGCGGGCCGGGGCCGGACCCGACCCGCCGCGGGCTGCGCTACGCGCTCGCGCCCCGCGCCACCCGCGGCCAGCTCGTGGTGGGCCTGCTGTGCCTCCTGCTCGGCCTGGCGGTCGCCGTGCAGGTCCAGCAGCGCACCGGCGCCGACCTCGCCGCGCTGCCGCAGTCGGAGCTGCTGGGCCTGCTCGACGACGCCACCGACCGCTCCCAGCGCCTGCAGCGCGAGATCAGCGGCCTGGAGAGCGCCCAGCAGGACCTGCGCGCCAGCGGAGACCAGCAGGCGGCGGCCCGCGAGCTCGCGCAGCAGCGGGTGGACGCCCTGGGCATCCTGGCGGGCACCCTGCCGGCCACCGGGCCCGGCATCCGCCTGACCGTGCAGGTGCCCACCGGGTCCAGCCCCAGCGCCGCGACGCTGCTGCTGGGTGCGGTGCAGGAGCTGCGCGACGCCGGCGCCGAGGCGATCCAGATCGGCGATGCCCGGGTCATCGCCAGCACCGCCTTCACCGACACCGCCGACGGGGCGGTGGCGGTGGGGGGGCCGGCCTCGCCGGTGCTGGTCCGGGCCCCCTTCACGGTGCTCGCGATCGGCGGGTCCCAGACCCTGGCCAGCGCGATGGAGTTCCCCGACGGGGTCGGCCCGACGGTGCGCCGGGTGGGCGGCTCGATCACCGTGGAGCAGCTCGAGCGGGTCGACGTGACGGCGTTGCAGCCCGCAGGCGCGCCTGCGTACGCTCGACCGGTCGCGCCGAGCGGCTCCGGCTGAGGCGTCGGGCCGTCGTCGTCGCCGCGTCGTCGTCGCCCCCGTTGATGCTCAGCCCGTGACCCAGGAGGCCGCCCCATGCCCGACGTCGAGGTCCCCGAGCAGCTGCGCTACACCGCGGAGCACGAGTGGGTGGCGCCCGCCGAGGACGGCGTCGTGAGGATCGGCATCACCGCGTACGCGCAGGGGGAGCTGGGCGACATCGTCTACGTCTCCCTGCCCGCCGTGGGTGAGCGCGTCGAGGCGGGCTCCTCCTGCGGGGAGCTGGAGTCGACCAAGAGCGTCAGCGAGCTGTACGCCCCCGTCACCGGTGAGGTGACAGGGCGCAACGAGAGCCTGGACGGCAGCCCCGAGCTGGTGAACTCCGACCCCTACGGCGAGGGCTGGGTGCTGGAGGTGCGCCCTGACGACGCCTCGGTGCTCGACGGGCTGCTCGACGCCTCCGGCTACCGCGACCACATCTCGTGACGGCGGCGCCGCGGCGGGGGTGCGGAAGGCCTGTGGGCGGGCTCGCCCCGGCGGCTAGGGTGAGGCCGTGAGCGAGCGCGAGGAGCCGGGCAGGCAGGGCGGTTCGGACACGACGATGTCCTTCCCGGCCATCTCGGTGCCGGAGGTCGACACCTCGTCGGACGCGCCCCCCGGGCTGACGTCGGACCAGCAGCGCGCCGTCGACGCCCTGCCGGACGGCTGCGCCCTGCTCGTGGTGCAGCGCGGGCCCAACGCCGGCGCGCGCTTCCTGCTCGACGCCGACCGCACCACCGCCGGGCGCCAGCCGAGCAGCGACATCTTCCTCGACGACGTCACCGTCTCCCGCAAGCACGCGGAGTTCGTCCGCGACGGGCAGGGCTTCCGCGTGCGCGACGTCGGCAGCCTCAACGGCACGTACGTCAACCGCGACCGCGTGGACGACGTCGTGCTCACCAACGGTGACGAGGTCCAGATCGGCAAGTACCGCCTGACCTTCCACTCCTTCCGCGCCCGGTGAGCGAGCGGGCCGCGTCTCCCGCCCGGCGCGCACCGCAGGCCGCGCCCGCCCGCGGTGGCCAGGAGCCGCTGCTCACCATCGGTGAGGTGCTGGCACGGCTCGCGCCGGAGTTCGGCGAGGTGACGCACTCCAAGGTGAGGTTCCTGGAGGACCGCGGGCTGGTGTCCCCGCAGCGCACGCCCAGCGGCTACCGCAAGTTCAGCGCCACCGACCTGGAGCGCCTGCGCACCGTGCTGCGCCTGCAGCGCGACCAGTACATGCCGCTGCGCGTCATCCGCGAGCACCTGGCCTCGCTGGACGAGGGGCGCGAGCCCGCGCCCGGCGCCGCGCGGGCCGGCGAAGCGCCGTTTGCGGCGGATGCACCGGATGCGCCAGAGGCACCGGCTGGGCCGGCTGCACCGGAGGCGCCCGCTGCCCCGGGCGCCCCCGCGGCCCCGGCCGTTGCAACTGCCCGTGCGGCGTCGCCCGCCGACCGGGCCGAGCCCGTGGCCCGCGCGGACGTCCTCGCCGGCGCCGGGGGGTCCTCGGCGCTGCTGGAGGCCCTGGAGGACCACGGCCTGCTGCCGCGGGAGAGCGCCGGCCGCTACCCCCGCCCCGCGCTCGACCTGGTGCGGGCCGCGGCGGTCCTGGGTGAGCACGGCATCGAGCCGCGCCACCTGCGGGCGCTGCGCACCGCGGTGGGAGCCGAGGCGGCGCTGGTGGAGCAGGTGGTCAGCCCGCTGCGCCGGGCGCGCCCCGGAGACCGCCCGGAGCGCGCCGGTGAGCGCGCCGAGGACGCCGAGCGCGTGGCCCGGGAGCTGGTGGGCTCGCTGCTGGCCCTGCACGCGGCGGCGCTCGGCTGCGCGCTCGACGCGGTGCCCCCGCCCACCTGAGCCCACGCCGGCCGCCCCGCGTCCAGGGGTGATGGCACCGCCCCCGCCACCCTGCGGCCACCCCTCCGGCCACCCCTCCGGCCACCCGGCCGGCAGCGTTACGGTGGTCCGGTGCGCGAGCTCGAGGTCGTGGGCGTCAGGGTGGAGATGCCTTCCAACAACCCCATCGTGCTGCTGCGGGAGCGCGAGGGGGACCGCATGCTCCCCATCTGGATCGGGGCGCCGGAGGCCAGCGCCATCGCCTTCGCCCAGCAGGGCGTCGTGCCGCCCCGGCCGCTGACGCACGACCTGCTCAAGGACGTCATCGAGGCGGTGGGCCGCACCCTGACGGAGGTCCGCATCGTCGCGGTCAAGGAGGGCGTCTACCACGCCGAGCTCGTCCTCGACGGCGGAACGACGGTGAGCGCCAGGTCCTCGGACGCCATCGCCCTGGCGCTGCGGACCGGCTCGCCCATCCTCGGCGCCGAGGAGGTGCTCTCCTCGGCGAGCGTTCCCGTGCCCGACCAGGACGAGGACGAGGTGGAGAAGTTCCGCGAGTTCCTCGACCACGTCAGCGCCGAGGACTTCGAAGGTGACCCGCCCGGTGACGCCGGCGACGACACGCCGGGCCGCGACACGCCGGGCCGCTGAGAGCAGCCTTCGTTGACGGGGGGCCTGCCCGGCCCTACCGTCATGAGGACGCCCTGCCCCGGAGCTGCCGGCGGTCCGTGACGCACCTCGCGCCGCGGTCTCGCGCCGGCCCGGGCACGGCGCATGACGGGAGGTCCGCGTGAGGGGCTCGGGAGACGGCGGGAGCGGTCGCACCGCGGCTGCGCAGAGCCTGCTCTTCACGGAGGCGCTGCCGGCGCTCGACCGGGAGGCGGGATACCGCGGCCCCACGGCGTGCAAGGCGGCGGGCATCACCTACCGCCAGCTCGACTACTGGGCCCGCACCGGGCTCGTCGAGCCCAGCGTGCGCCCGGCCAGCGGCTCGGGCACCCAGCGCCTGTACGGCTTCCGCGACATCCTCGTGCTCAAGGTCGTCAAGCGGCTGCTCGACACGGGTGTCTCCCTGCAGCAGATCCGCTCCGCGGTCGGCCATCTGCACGAGCGCGAGGTCGAGGACCTCGCCCAGATCACCCTCATGAGCGACGGCGCCAGCGTGTACGAGTGCACCTCCGCCGAGGAGGTCGTCGACCTCGTCCAGGGCGGCCAGGGCGTGTTCGGGATCGCCGTGGGCAGGGTCTGGCGCGAGGTGGAGGCCTCCCTGGCCACGCTCCCGAGCGAGAAGGTCGACGGCGGCTCCTCGGCCACCGACGAGCTCGCCGCCCGCCGCGCCGCTCGCCGCACCGCAGGCTGAGCCGCCCCGCAGCGGCAGCCGGCCAGTCCGCCGGGTCGGTCCGCCGGGCCACCTCACCCGGCCCTCACCCGGCCAGGCGCTCGGCGACGGCGAGGGTGTGACGGACCTCCCAGGGCACCGGGCCGGTGCCGCCGTGCCCGGCCAGCGACCACACCGCCGAGAGCACGGCCTGCACCAGCGCCCACCCGCGCACCCTGTCGACCGGCAGCCCGCACGCGCCGGCCAGGTGCTCGCAGCGCACGACGGCGCGCTCGGCGGCCAGCTGCCCGAGCTGGAAGGGGTTGTAGACCGCGCAGGCCACCTCGTAGGCGGCCTCCCCGACCACCCCGTGGGGGTCGATCACCACCCAGCCGCCCTGCCCGTGCCCGTCGCCGTGCCCGGCCCGCAGCACGTTGCCGTGGTGCAGGTCACCGTGCAGCAGCACCTCGGCCTGCCCGTCGGCGGCCGCCGTGGCGAGCAGCTGGCGGGCCTGATCGGCTGCCGCCTGCACCAGCGGACCCGGCAGCTGCCGGTGCCGCTGGTCGCGGTGCCCGGCGACGTCGAAGAGCTGCTCCAGGTGCTCGCGCACCGACCCGAGCGCCGCCCGCTCAGACTCCGGGGCCAGCCTCGGGCCAGGCTGCTGGCCAGGCCGCTGACCGGGCCGCCGACCGGGCCGCTGACCGGTGCTCCGCTCCAGCCCGCGGTCAGCACCGCGCGGCTCGCCGTCCTCGACCTCGTCGACTGAGCGGGGGGCCGGCCGCCGCACGGCGCTGGCGGCGGCCGCGAGGACGTCGCAGGCGGCCTCGTCCGCGGCGGTGAAGCGGGAGGAGCCCGCGGCGCCCACCAGCGCGTCGGCCAGCGGCTCCCCGGGCTCCACCAGCTCCAGGAGCTGGGCGCCGGCGGCGGGGTCCGCGTCCAGGAGCGCCACCGCCCTGACCGTGCTCCTGGCCCCGGCCACCGCCCTGACGGCGCCCGCGGCCCCGGCCGTCAGCCCGGCCCGTGCACCGGCGGCTGCGGCGGGGTGCGGGAGGGCGACGCGGCGCAGCCACGCGACCTCGGCCCAGGGCTGGGAGGCGCCGGGCACGGCGAGCTTCAGCACGCAGCCGCGCCCGTCCTCGCGCCGCCCGAGCCCCACCCAGTGGATGCTCGCCGGGAGCCGGGTCAGCGGCCCCAGGCGCCAGTGGCGGCGCCAGCCGTCGACCAGGCCCGGCAGCTCGTCCAGCCACGCCGCGGCCCGGGCGAGGTGCTCGGGACCCTCGTCGGCGGCGACGGCGAGCACGTGCTCGCGGAAGGCCCGCTCCACACCGTCCACCCTGCCTCCGCCCCCGGGCCAGCGCTCAGGCGAGGACGGTGGTCAGGCGAGACCCGGTGGCGGTGCGCAGCACCTCCAGGCGCGCGGGCACCCGCGTGCGCAGCTCGGGCACGTGGCTGACCAGCCCGACGGCGCGCCCACCGGCCCGCAGCTGCTCGAGCACGCCCATGACCTCCTCCAGGGACTCCGGGTCGAGCGTGCCGAAGCCCTCGTCGACGAACAGGGTCTCCACCGGCGCCCCACCCCCCTCGGCGCGGACCACCTCGGCCAGGCCGAGCGCCAGCGCCAGCGAGGCCATGAACGTCTCCCCGCCGGACAGGGTGGCCACGTCGCGCTCGACGCCCGTCCACCCGTCCAGCACCCGCAGCCCCAGGCCGGATCCTGCGCCGCGGCGCTCCAGGGCGTCGGAGTGCGCCAGGCGGTACCGGCCGTCGCTCATGACCTCCAGGCGCTCGCTGGCTGCGTGCGCCACCTGTTCCAGGCGCGCGGCGAGCACGTAGGTGGACAGCTTCATCCGGCGGGCGTTGCCACCGCCGGTGCCCTCGGCGCAGCGGGCCAGGTCGTCGGCCACCCGAGCCTCGTGCGCGAGGGGCTCGAGGGCGGCGACGGCCCGCTCGGCCTCCGCCGCGGTCCGCTCCAGCAGGCGCGCTGAGGTCGCGGCGCGCTCGGCGGCGCGCACGGCGGCCTCCTCGGCCCGGTCGGCCTGCTCGCGCCGCCGCGCGGCGTCGGCGACCGCGGCGACCGCCCGGTCGGCGTCCCACCCGGCGTCCTCGCCGACCAGCGCTCCGTCGCGGGTCCCGCTGTCGGTCTGCCCGCTGTCGGAGGGCAGGCCGTCCCGGTGCTGGGAGGCGACGACCTCGGCCAGCTGGGCCTCGAGCGCGGCGGTGGCCCGCTCGTGCGCGGCGACGGCCCCCTGCAGCTCCTGGCGGGTCCGTGCGTCGCGCAGCGCCTGCCGGGCCGCGGTGAGGTCGGGGAAGCCCGCGCGGACGGCCGCGGCGCGGGCGGAGGCGTCAGCGCCGTCAGCACCGGCCCGCGCCGACGCCTCCGCCTCCGCCGCGGCGGCCAGGTCCTCCGCCGCCGCGGCCAGGTCCGCCAGGCGGGAGCTGCGGACGGCCAGGCCCTCGGCGCCGCCAGCCGCCTGCAGGCGCGCGCGGTCTCGGGCGAGGCCCGCCGCCAGCTGCTCGGTGCGCTCGGCCAGGCGCACGAGGCCGCTGGAGGCGGCCTCCAGGGCTGAGCCGTCAGCGGCCTGCGCGGCCTCGGCCGCGGCCAGCTCGGAGCGCGCGGCCGCGAGGTCGGCCTGCGCGGCGCGCGCGAGGTCCGCCCGCTGGCGCGCCTGCTCGACCTGGTGCGCGGCGTCCGTGGCGCTGGTGCCACCGGCCAGGCCCCGGGCGGCGGCGGCCTCGCGCTCCAGCTCGGTCAGGGCCTGCTGCGCCGAGCGCTCCGCCGACTCGGCGCGCTCGAAGGCCGCCTGGGCGGCCTCCTCCGCGGCGGCAGCCGTGGCCGGGCGGCTCGCGGAGCCGTCCGGGGAGCCGTCCGGGGAGCCGTGCGGGGGTGGGCCGGCGAGGGCCGGCTGGTCGTGGCGGGCCGGCGTGCCGCCCTGGGACGGGCGGCCGGCGGGGTCCGGGTGGTCGCAGGAGCCGCACACCGGGCACGCGCCCCCGGGGCGCAGCTGGGCGGCCAGCTCTGCGGCGACCTGCTCCCAGCGGGCCTGGCGGGCGTCCAGCCACCGCGCCCGGGCCTCGGTGGCCGCCGTGGCCGCCTCGTCGGCGCGGCGCCGGGCGTCCTCGCAGCGGGCTTCCAGGCGCTCGGCGGACGTCGCGTGCTCGTGCACCCGCAGCGCCCGACCGAGGGCGGCTGCCGCCTCCTCCGCGCCCGCGGCGCCCGCGGCGCAGCGCTCCACCCGTGCCACGAGGTCGGTGCGCGCCCGGGCCCCGGCCTCGAGCCGCTCGCGCAGGACCGACTGGATGCGGGCCAGCCGGTCGTGCTCGGCCGCCACCTGCCGGGCCTGCTCCTGGCGCCGGGCGGCGTCAGCCTCCAGCTCGACCAGCTCGGCCAGGCGCCCCTGTTCCAGGCGGTGGCGGGCGGCCAGCTCGCGCAGGTGCTCGGGGGCACCCGGCGCGGCGGACACCTGCGGCCCGTCAGCGTCCTGGCCCGGTGGGCCTGCCGCTGCCGCGAGCCGCGCCGCGGCCGCGCCGGCCCGCCGCTCGGCGTCCTCGGCGGCGGCCCGGGCGGTGGCCAGCGCCTGCAGGTGGCCCTCCAGGGCGTGCGCCGCGGTGGCGGCGGCCAGCTCGGCGCGCTGGCGCTCCACCGCGGGAGCGGCCTGCGCCAGCTGGCGCTGCTGCTCGCGGACCTCGGCGGCCCGCCGGGCCCGGTCGGCGGCCTGGCGGCACCGGTGCTCCAGGGCCGCCGCCTCGCGGGCGGCTGCACCGGCGGCGACCCGCTCGGCCTCGGTGCGCAGCGCCGCCCGGTCGACCGCCTCGGCCAGCTGGCGGACCCGCGCCAGCACCTCGCGCGGCTCCTGCCCTCCCGGGGCGCCCTCGGTCGCGCGGGCGTGCACCTCGGCGTCCTGCTCCCCGGCCGCTCCCGGGCCCTGCTCCCCGGCCGCCCCGGACGCCCCGGCGTCCTGGGCCTGCGCCGGTGACCACTCGGCCGCGGCCTGCTCGGCGCGCTCGGCCGGGGCGGCCAGCCGGGCCGCTGCGCGCTGGTGGGCCGCGGCGGTGCGGGTCCGCTCGGCGACGAGCCACCGCTCGGCGCGCTCGTACCTGTCGGTGGAGAACAGCCGCTGCAGCAGGGCGCGGCGGTCGGCGACCCCGGAGCGCAGGAAGGTCGCGAACTCCCCCTGGGGCAGCAGGACGACGGTGGCGAACTGCGCCAGCCCCATCCCCAGCACGTCGGTGAGGACCTGGGAGGCCTCGTCGTTGCGCGAGGACAGCGGGCGCCAGCCGTCGGAGCCGGCGTCGGGGGCTCCGGGGGCCCACTCGGCCAGCAGGGTGCGGGCCTGCTCAGTGGTGGTCCCCTCGCCGCGCCGCTTGGGGCGGGTCCAGGCCGGGGAGCGCTCCACCCGCAGGCGGCGGCCACCGGCGGTGAGCTCGAGCTCGACCACGGGCGCCAGCTCGGGGGCCGCGTGGTGGGAGCGCAGGTCCGGCGCGCCACCCGAGCGCGCCCCGGGCACGGCCCCGTAGAGGGCGAAGCAGACGGCGTCCAGCACGCTGGTCTTGCCGGCCCCGGTGCGGCCGTGCAGCAGGAACAGGCCGTCGGCGGCCAGCTGGTCGAAGTCGACCCGCTCGGAGCCGGCGAAGGGCCCGAAGGCCTGCACGGACAGGCGGTGCAGCCTCATGCGCTGGCCGCCCCGCGCGCGTCCGCGCGCCGCTGCTCGCGCACGTCGACCTCCGCGGGGGCGTCCACCGCCGCCAGCTCCAGCAGGTCCGCCCGGCCCCCGGGGTGCTCCGGGCGCCGCGCGACCACGGGCCCCGGGTGCTGGTCGGCCTCCAGCAGCTCAGGGCGCGTGGCCTCCAGGGCGCTGCGCAGCAGGGCGCGCTCGGCGGGCTCGACGGCGCGCCCGCGGACGTGGTCGACGAAGGAGCAGCACAGCGCCTCCTCGTCCAGGCCGGCGACGCGCTCGGCGTAGCCGGCCGGGCGCCGCTGCCCGCTGGTGGGCTCGGGCTCCCAGGACAGCACCAGGACGTGGGGGAAGCGGGTGCGCAGGGCTGCCATCGGCTCGCGGGGCCGCTCGGGGTCGGTCAGGACCACCTGGCACCAGGCGCCCTCGGCGCCGGCGTGCGAGGGAGCGGCGAGCAGGTCGGCCAGGCGCCCGCGCAGCAGCGCCAGCGGCCTGGGCGGGGCGACGTCGACGGCGTCGACCCGCTCCACCCCGCTCGCGCCGAGCTCCACCAGCCAGTGCCCCTTGGCCCGGCCGGCCTCGGAGAAGGCGTAGGCCAGCGGGGAGCCGGAGTAGCGCACGTGCTCGGCGAGCACCTGCCGGCCGTGCAGGTGGCCCAGCGCCAGGTAGTCCGGCGAGCCCGGCGAGCCCGGCGACCCGGGCGGGCGTGGTGGGTCGGTGGCCGCGGGGCGCCCGCCGTCGTCGTCGGGCCGGGACAGGTGCCCGCCCAGCAGCACCCCGGCGGGCACGGACCCGACGCCGCCGACGCTGATGTCGCGCTCGTCCCCGCTGGCCTGGCCGCCCACCACGAAGGCGTGGGCGGCCAGCACGGCCCGGGTGCGCCCGCGGGCACCGTCGCCGCTGCGCCGGCGGGCGAGGTCGGCGCGCACGCGGCCGGCGACCTCCCCGAGCACCGCGGGGTGGCTGCGGCCCACGCCCAGGGGGCCGGCGACCAGGCCGGGCTCGAGGTAGGGCACCCCGTACAGCGCGACCGGCCCGTGGGCGTCGGTGAGCTCCACCGGGCGGGCGGCGTCGGCCACCCGCGTGCGCAGGTGCAGACCGGCGCGCTCCAGGGAGCGCCCCCCGAAGCCCAGGCGGGCCGCGGAGTCGTGGTTGCCGCTGGTGAGCAGGACCTGCGCGCCGGCGTCGAGGAGGCGGTGCAGCGCGTCGTCGAGGACCTCCACCGCGTCCACGGCGGGCAGCGCCCTGTCGTAGACGTCCCCGGCGACGACGACGGCGTCGACGCGCTGCTCGCGCACCACCTCCACCAGCGCGTCCAGGGCGGCGGCCTGGTGCTCAAGCATGCCGACGCGGTGGAAGGAGCGGCCCAGGTGCCAGTCGGAGGTGTGGAGGATCCGCACCCCTGGGACGCTAGGCCGCCCCACCGACAGCCCGTCCGGCGGGTCACGCACCGCAGGTGCCCGCAGCGCAGCGCGACACCGGCCCGCCGGCCGGTCACCCGCTCGGAGCAGGCACCGCACAGCCAGCACAGGAGGTGGGACGTGGGCCAGGAGGTCGACGCCGCGGCGCTGGGCCGCGAGCGGCGCAGGGCGCACCGCGAGCGGCTGCGGGCGTGCCTGGCGGCGCTGGAGGGCCAGCTCAGCGACCACGCCGCGGGGCGGACCCGCTTCGAGTCCGACCCGCCGCGGGTGGGGGTGGAGCTGGAGCTGGTGCTGGTCGACCCGGCCACCAGCGCTCCGCTGCGCGCGAACGACGCGGTGCTGCAGCGCATCGCCGCGACCTCCGACGGGCAGGACTGGGGCCCGGAGATCAGCGCCCACACCCTGGAGGTCAACCTGCCGCCGGGAGCGCTGGAGGGCCGCGGACTGGCGGCGCTGGAGCGGGGTCTGCGCTCGCGGCTGGAGGCGGCCGGCGCCCGCGCCCGCGAGGCCGGTGGCCGGCTGGTCATGACGGGCCTGCTGCCCACGCTGCTCCCGGAGCACACCGGCGGGGACTGGATGACGCCCTCGGCGCGCTACCGGGCGCTGCAGGAGGCGGTGCTCGCGGCGCGCGGGGAGGACCTCGAGCTCGACGTCGAGGCGGCTCCGGGCACCCCCGGCGGCGAGCGCCTCTCGCTGGTGCTGGACACCCTGGCCGCCGAGGGCGCGTGCACGAGCACGCAGGTGCACCTGAAGGTGGCCCCCGAGCAGTTCGCCGCCAGCTGGAACGCCGCCCAGCTGCTCATGGGCCCGCAGCTGGCCCTGGGCGCCAACAGCCCGTTCGCCTTCGGGGCGCGCTGCTGGGAGGAGTCGCGGGTGGCGGTGTTCACCCAGTCCATCGACACCCGTCCCCCCGAGCTGGCGGCGGCCGGCGTTCCGCCGCGGGTCTTCCCCGGCAGCGGCTGGCTCGACCCCGCGCGCGGTGCGCTCGCGGCGTGGGACCTGTTCGCGGAGAACGTGCGCGTCTTCCCCCCGCTGCTGCCGCAGACCTGGACCGAGGACGCCGCTGCGGAGCTCGCCGCCGGGCGCGCGCCGCGGCTGCCGGAGCTGTGCCTGCAGGGCGGCACGGTGTGGCGCTGGAACCGCCCCGTGTACGACGTCGCGCCGCGCCCCGCCGGCGCAGCCGGCGCCGCGGGCCCGGGCGCCGCGGGCCCGGGCGCCGCGGGCCCGGGCGCCGCGGGCCCGGACGGCGCGGGCCCGGAGCTGGCCCACCTGCGCATCGAGAACCGGGTGCTGCCGGCGGCGCCGACCGTGCTGGACGCCGTGGCCGACGCCGCGGTGTGGCTGGGGGCGGTGCACGCGCTGCGCACCACCGGGCCCGACCCCCGCGCGCTGCTGGAGCACGAGGCGGTGGTGCGGGGCCTGCACGACGGCGCCCGGGAGGGCCTGCGCGCGCTGCTGCCGTGGCCCGGGCGCGGCCGGGTGCCGGCCGCGCGGCTGCTGCTGGAGGTGGTGCTGCCGCTGGCCGCGCAGGGGCTGGCCGACGCCGGCGTCAGCGGCGCGGAGGCCGACAGGTACCTGCAGGTGGCCCAGGACCGCGCCGCCAGCGGTCGCACCGGCGCGCAGTGGCAGGCGCGGGCGGTGGCCGCGCTGGAGGAGCGCGGCGCTGACCGGCGCAGCGCGCTGGCGGGGATGGTCTCGCGGTACGCGGAGCTGGAGGAGGACGGGCAGCCCGTGCACACCTGGCCGGACCTGTGACAGACCTGACGATGCCGACCGCACCAGGCGTTGCCGTGTAATCGTGTAAGCGAGTAACGTGCGCTCTGCGCCGACAGTCCTCGCCGGCGCCGGCGCCGCAGCAGCGCGCGCCGCCCCGCGACGCCGCCGGAGGCCGCCATGAGGAACCGCCACCCCCACCTGCCCGCCGAGGTCGCCGCCGTGTGGGCCGAGCGCGTGCGCGCCGCCCGCGGTGAGCCCCGGGGCGGTCCCCGCAGCGGCGGCGGACCGTTCGGCGACGGCGGCCCCGGCCCCTTCGACGGTCCCTTCGGCGGCGCTGGCCGCCCCGGCCGCGCTCGCGGTGGGCCCCGCGGGCGCGAGGGCGCCCCGCCCTCCGCCGAGGGCCTGGCCGGGTGGCTGGCCGGCCGGCTGCCCTCGGACTGGTTCACCGGGCCGGTGGAGCTCACCGTCGACCGCGACGAGGTGCTCGTCGTCGGGCAGCTGCCCGCCCTGGAGCCGGGGGTGGACGAGCCCGCCGAGCGCGCCGCCGCCGAGCGGGGCCGCATCACCCGCTTCCGGGAGAGCACCCGCGAGGAGCGGATCGCCGTGGCCCGCGAGGTCGAGCAGCGCTGGGGACGCGCGGTGGCCTGGGGCGCCCGCCTGGGCAGCACCCGCGAGGTGTTCACCAGCGTCTCGGTGCCCACCATGACCCGGCTGCGCCAGCCCGAGCGGCTGGTGCTGGACACCCTCGTGGACGCCGGCGTGGCCCGCTCGCGCTCGGAGGCCCTCGCCTGGTGCGTGGCCCTGGTGGGTGAGCACACCGAGGACTGGCTGGCCTCGCTGCGCCAGGCCCTCACCGAGGTGGAGCGGGTGCGCGAGGCCGGCCCGGCCCCCCGCGCCGGCGCCTCGCCGACCGAGGCCGGCGGTGACGGCCGGGACGACTCGGGCGACTCCGACGACCAGGACGACGGCGGGCGCTGAGCGCGCCCGTCCCGGAGGTCGCCCCGGCCTCGTCAGGCCAGGCGGGCGGGGAACCCGCCGGTGGCGATCGGGCCCCACCGGGTGGGAGTGATGCTGATCAGCGACTTGCCCTGGTCGCGCATCGCCTGGCGGTACTCCGCCCAGTCCGGGTGCTCCCCGGAGATGCACCGGAAGTACTCCACCAGCGGCTCCACGGCCTCCTCCCCGTCGATGACGGCTGCGGTGCCGTCGACCTGCACCCACTCGTTGCCGAACCCGGGTGAGAGCACCAGCAGGGAGGCGCGCGGGTCGCGTCGCAGGTTCACCGCCTTGGCCCGGTCGGGGTAGGTGGAGACCACGAACCGGGCCTCCTGGCCGTCCCCGGCGACCCCGCAGGTGACCGGGGAGGACTGCAGCGAGCCGTCGCGCCGGAACGTCGTGAGCACCCCGTCGTGGCGGGTGCGGGTGAACTCCAGCAGCCCGGCCAGGTCGACGCGGGTGGTGGTCGCGATGGTGCGTGCCATGACGTCGACCCTAGGGACGCCCGGGGACGCCGAGGGGCGCCGGGGTGCTGCCGTCCGGCCGGCTTCGCTAGCGTCCGCGGCGACGGTCGTCGCGAGCAGCGGCGGGCGAGGGCGAGCGCGGCGCCGCACCCCGGCGCCGCACCCTGGAGGACGCGTGTTCCGCAAGGTCCTGGTCGCCAACCGCGGGGAGATCGCGGTGCGCGCCTTCCGCGCCGCCGTCGAGCTGGGGGCCCGCACGGTCGCGGTGTACCCCTACGAGGACCGCGGCGCGGTGCACCGCATCAAGGCCGACGAGGCCTACCAGATCGGCGAGCGCGGCCACCCCGTGCGGGCCTACCTCGACGTCGCCGAGATCATCCGGGTGGCGCGCGAGTCCGGCGCCGACGCGGTCTACCCCGGCTACGGGTTCCTGTCGGAGAACCCCCGCCTGGCGCGGGCCTGCGCGGAGGCGGGCATCGCCTTCGTCGGCCCCCCGCCGGGGGTGCTGGAGCTGGCCGGCAACAAGGTCCGCGCGCTGGCGCGCGCCCGCGAGGCGGGCATCCCCGTGCTGCGCTCCTCAGCGCCCTCGGCCGACGTCGCCGAGCTGGTGGACGCCGCCGAGGGCATCGGCTTCCCCGTCTTCGTCAAGGCCGTCGCCGGCGGCGGCGGGCGCGGCATGCGCCGGGTGGACGAGCCCGCCGCGCTCGCGGAGGCCCTGGCGACCGCGATGCGCGAGGCCGAGGGCGCCTTCGGCGACCCCACGGTGTTCCTGGAGCAGGCGGTGCTGCGCCCGCGCCACATCGAGGTGCAGGTCCTCGCCGACGCCACCGGCACCGAGGGCGGCACGGTCCACCTGTTCGAGCGCGACTGCTCCCTGCAGCGGCGCCACCAGAAGGTCGTCGAGATCGCCCCCGCCCCGAACCTCGACCCGGGCCTGCGCGAGGCCCTCACCCGCGACGCCCTGACCTTCGCCAGGTCGCTGGGCTACGTCGGCGCCGGCACCGTGGAGTTCCTCGTGGAGACCGCCGGCGAGCGCGCCGGCCAGCACGTCTTCATCGAGATGAACCCCCGCATCCAGGTCGAGCACACCGTGACCGAGGAGGTCACCGACGTCGACCTGGTGCAGTCCCAGATGCGCATCGCCTCCGGGGAGACCCTGGCCGACCTCGGCCTGAGCCAGGAGGGGATCGTCCTGCGGGGGGCGGCGCTGCAGTGCCGGGTCACCACCGAGGACCCCGCCAACGGCTTCCGCCCCGACACCGGCACCATCACCGCCTACCGCTCCGCCGCCGGCGCCGGGGTGCGCCTGGACGGCGGCACCATCGAGGTCGGGGTGGAGATCAGCGCCCACTTCGACTCCATGCTGGTCAAGGTCACCTGCCGCGGCCGGGACTTCCCCACCGCGGTGCGCCGCCAGCGCCGCGCGCTGGCGGAGTTCCGAGTGCGCGGGGTCAGCACCAACATCCCCTTCCTGCAGGCGGTGCTGGACGACCCGGCCTTCATCGCCGGGGACGTGGCCACCTCCTTCATCGAGGAGCGCCCCGAGCTGCTGCGCGCGCGCACTCCGGCCGACCGCGGCACCAAGCTCATGGCCTACCTGGCCGACGTCACCGTGCACCGCCCCCACGGGGAGGCGCCCACCACCCTGGACCCGGCCGAGAAGCTGCCTCGCAGCACCGGCGGCGCCGGCTCCGTGGACACCGAGGCCCCCGCCCCGGCCGGCTCGCGCCAGCGCCTGCTCGAGCTCGGGCCAGCGGCCTGGGCCGCGGCGCTGCGCGCGCAGGTGCCGGTGGCGGTCACCGACACCACCTTCCGCGACGCCCACCAGAGCCTGCTGGCCACCCGGGTGCGCACCCGCGACCTGGTGGCCGTCGCCCCCCACCTGGCGCGGATGCTCCCGGGCCTGCTCAGCGTGGAGTGCTGGGGCGGGGCCACCTACGACGTCGCCCTGCGCTTCCTGGGCGAGGACCCCTGGGACCGGCTGGCCGCCCTGCGCGAGGCGGTGCCCAACGTGGCGCTGCAGATGCTGCTGCGCGGGCGCAACACCGTCGGGTACACCCCCTACCCCGAGGCCGTGACCCGCGCGTTCGTCGCCGAGGCCACCGCCACCGGCGTCGACGTCTTCAGGATCTTCGACGCCCTCAACGACATCGCCCAGATCCGCCCCGCCGTCGAGGCGGTGCTCGAGACCGGCACCGCCGTGGCCGAGGGCACCCTGTGCTACACCTCCGACCTGTCCGACCCCTCCGAACACCTGTACACCCTGGACTACTACCTGCGCCTGGCCGAGCAGGTCGTGGCCGCCGGCGCCCACGTCCTGGCCGTCAAGGACATGGCCGGCCTGCTGCGCCCGCCCGCCGCCTCCCGGCTCGTGCGCGCGCTGCGCGAGAACTTCGACCTGCCGGTCCACCTGCACACCCACGACACCGCCGGCGGCCAGCTGGCCACCCTGCTCGCCGCGGTGGAGGCCGGGGTCGACGCCGTCGACGTCGCCGCCGCCCCCATGGCCGGCACCACCAGCCAGCCCCCCGCCTCCGCGCTGGTGGCCGCGCTGCGCCACACCGAGCGCGACACCGGCCTGGACCTGCGCGCCCTGATGGACCTGGAGCCCTACTGGGAGGCCGTGCGCCGCCTGTACGCCCCCTTCGAGTCCGGCGTCGGCGCCCCCACCGGACGCGTGTACGACCACGAGATCCCCGGCGGGCAGCTGTCCAACCTGCGCCAGCAGGCCATCGCCCTGGGGGTGGGGGAGAAGTTCGAGCAGGTCGAGGCGATGTACCACGCCGCCGACCGGATCCTGGGCCACCTGGTCAAGGTCACCCCCTCCTCCAAGGTCGTCGGCGACCTCGCCCTGCACCTGGTCGCCGTGGGTGCCGACCCCGCCGAGTTCGCCGAGGACCCCCAGCGCTTCGACGTGCCCGACTCCGTCATCGGCTTCCTGTCCGGGGAGCTCGGCGACCCGCCCGGCGGCTGGCCCGAGCCGTTCCGCACCAAGGCGCTCGCGGGCCGCTCGGCGCGCACCGCGGCCTCCCGCGAGGTGGCCCTGGACCCCGGCGACGAGGCGGCGCTCGCGGCGCCGGCGGACCTGGGCCGCGACGGCACCAGCGCCTCCCGCCGCGACCTGCTCAACCGGCTGCTCTTCCCCGGCCCGGCCGCCGAGCTGGCCAGGGTGCGCGCCGACCACGGCGACGTCTCGGTGCTGGACACCCGCGACTACCTCTACGGCCTGCGCCGCGGGCAGGAGTCGACCATCCGCCTGGGCCGCGGGGTGTCCCTCATCGCCGGCCTGGAGGCCGTCGGCGAGCCCGACGAGCGCGCCGTGCGCACCGTCATGACCGTCCTGAACGGCCAGCTGCGCCCGGTCGCGGTGCGCGACAGGACCCTGCAGGTGGACGTCGCCTCCGCCGAGAAGGCCGACCCGGCCCGCCCCGGCCACGTCGCCTCCCCCTTCGCCGGGGTCGTCACCCTCGTGGTCGCCGAGGGCGACGCCGTCGAGGCCGGCCAGACCGTGGCCACCATCGAGGCCATGAAGATGGAGGCCTCCATCACCACCGCGGTGGCCGGCACGGTGCGCCGCACCGCGATCGGCGCGGTGCAGCAGGTCGAGGGCGGGGACCTCGTGGTGGAGGTCGCCACCTCCTGACCGGGGAGGCGAGGAGGACGACGGGGGCCGGTTCCCCCGGGAGTGAGGACAGGCTAACCTCACTCGCGTGATCGAGACCGGCGCTGCGCCAGCGCGCCCCGACCGCGGGCAGCCGCCCGCCGCGCCGGGCCGGCCGGCCGCCGACGCAGCGGACGCCCTGCGGGCCCGGCCGGCGCAGCGCTCGCGGGCGCGCCGCCGCGCCGTCGCCGTCCTGCTGGTCGCCCTGCTCCTCGCCGCGGCCGCCGCCAGCCTCGCGCTCGGCTCCCGGGCGCTGCCGCTGGGCACCGTCGTGGAGGTCCTGCGCGACGGGCCCGACGCAGAATCCCGCCCGGGCGCCTCCGAGGCGGCCGTCATCGTGTGGCAGCTGCGCGTGCCCCGCACCCTGCTCGGCGTGCTCGCCGGCGCGGCCCTGGGCGTGGCCGGCGGCCTCATGCAGGGGCACACCCGCAACCCCCTGGCCGACCCCGGCCTGCTCGGGGTCACCCAGGGGGCCGCCCTCGCCGTCGTCGCCGTCGCCGTGACCGTCGGCGCCGACGGGGTGCTCGACCCCGCCGTCACCGTCACCGCAGCCCTGGTCGGCGCCGCCGCCGGCGCCCTGGTCGTGCTCGCGGTCGCCGTCGGCGGCTCCCGCTCGCGCGGCCTGGCCGACCCGCTCACCCTCGTGCTCGCCGGCGCCGCCGTCACCGCCCTGCTCGGCTCGCTGGTCCAGGCCGTCGTCCTGGGCGACGCCACCGGACTGCAGGCCTACCGCTTCTGGGCCGTGGGAGCGCTCAGCGGCACCGGCGACGTGGTCGCCCTGGCCGCGCCCGTCGCCGCCCTCGGCCTGCTGCTGGGGCTGCTCGGCGCTCGCGGGCTGGACCTGCTGGCCCTGGGCGACGACGTGGCCCGCGGCGCCGGACTGCGCCTGGGTCCCGCCCGGCTGCTGGGCGTGGCCGCGGTCGTCGCGCTGGTGGGTGCGGCGACCGCCGCCTGCGGACCCATCGCCTTCGTCGGCCTGGTGGTCCCGCACGCCGCCCGGGCGCTGGTGGGCCCGGTGCACCGCTGGCTGCTGCCGGTCGCCGCCCTGCTGGGAGCGGTGCTCGTGCTGGGCGCCGACGTCCTGGGCCGCCTGGTGGCCGGGGCCGGCGAGGTGCCGGTGGGCGTGGTCCTGGCGGTGCTGGGCGGGCCCGCCTTCGTGGCGCTCGTGCGTCGCCGCCGGCTGGTGGCCCTGTGAGCGCCCCGCCGCTGCACCGCCGGCAGCACTCCCACGCGCACCTCCGGGGGCCGCGCCTGCTCCCGGCCCCCGGTACCCGGGCGCTGCGCGCCGGCCCGGTCTCGGTGCGCCTGCGCTGGCGGGCGCTGGGCGTCGTGGTGGGTGCGCTGGCGCTGCTGGTGCTCGCCGTGGTCGTGGACCTCTCGCGCGGGTCGGCGCAGCTGGGGCTGGACGAGGTGCTCGCGGTGCTCACCGGTGGCGGGGAGCGCGGCGCGCGCTTCGTGGTCACCGAGCTGCGCCTGCCGCGCACCGCCACCGCCGTGGCCGTGGGCGCGCTGCTGGGGCTGTCCGGCGCGCTGCTGCAGGCCTTCGCCCGCAACCCGCTGGCCAGCCCGGACATCCTCGGCGTCGACAGGGGAGCGGCCGCCGGCGCCGTCGTGGTGATCCTGGCCGCCACGGCGGTGCCCTCCCTGGCGGGCCCGCTGTCGGCGGTGGGCGTCCCGCTGGCCGCCGGGGCCGGGGCCCTGGGCACCGCGGCGCTCGTCTACCTGCTGGCCTGGCGCCGCGGCGTGCAGGGCACCCGGCTGGTGCTCATCGGCATCGGCATCGCCGCCGCGCTGCAGGGCCTGGTCTCCTGGATGCTCATCGGCGCCCGCCTGGAGTGGGCGGCCGAGGCGGTGCGCTACCTGTCCGGATCGCTGTCCGGGCGCGGCTGGGAGCAGGTCACCCAGGCGGGCACCGCCCTCGCGGTGCTGCTGCCGCTGGCCCTGGTGCTCGGGCACCGCCTGGACGCCCTGGTGCTCGGCGACGACTCCGCCCTGGCGCTGGGTGTTCCCCTGCAGCGCAGTCGGTCGGCGGTGCTCCTGGTGTCGGTGGCGGCCGCGGCCGCCGCGGTGGTGGCCGCCGGCCCCGTCGGGTTCGTGGCGCTGCTCGTGCCGCAGGTGGCGCTGCGCCTGACCGGGCCGGCCGCCCGCGGGCGGCCCCCCGTGGTGGCCAGCGCCGTGCTGGGGGCGCTGCTGGTGGTGCTGGCCGACTGCGTGGGCCGCACCGGCCTGGGCGTGGACGTCCTGTTCGCGCTGCCCCACGAGGTGCCGGTCGGGGTGGTCACCTCCGTCATCGGCGCTCCCTGCCTGCTGTGGCTGCTCCTGCGACGAGCCCGTGAGAGGACCGTGCGATGACCGCGAAGCCCCCCACCAGCAGCCGGCTGCGCGCCGAGCGGGTCCGGCTGGCCTACGGCGAGCGCGTCGTCGTCGGGCGCGACGGCGGCCTGGACCTCGACGTGCCCGACGGCGCCCTGACGGTGGTGGTCGGCCCCAACGGGTGCGGCAAGTCCACCGTGCTGCGCGCCCTCGGCCGCCTGCTGCGCCCCACCGCCGGCCGGGTGCTCCTCGACGGGCGCGCCATCGAGTCGATGCCCACCCGCGCGGTGGCCCGGCAGCTGGCCCTGCTGCCCCAGAGCCCCACCGCCCCGGAGGGGCTCACCGTGCGCGACCTGGTCTCCAGGGGCCGCCACCCCCACCAGCGCTGGTACTCCAGCGCCTCCGCGGCCGACGACGACGCCGTGGCCCGCGCCCTGGCCCGCGTCGGCGCGCTGGACCTGGCCGACCGCGCGGTGGACGAGCTGTCAGGGGGCCAGCGCCAGCGCGCCTGGATCGCCCTGGCCCTGGCCCAGGAGACCGACCTGCTCCTGCTGGACGAGCCCACCACCTTCCTGGACCTGTGCCACCAGCTGGAGGTGCTCGACCTCGTGCACGAGCTGGTCCACCCCGCACCGGACCCCCAGCACGACCCCCAGCACGACGAGCGGGACCGCCCGCGCCGGCCGGCGCGCACCGCCGTCGTCGTCCTGCACGACCTCAACCTCACCGCGCGCTACGCCGACCACGTCGTCGTCGTGCAGGACGGGGCCGTGGTGGCCGCCGGGACGCCCTCGGAGGTCCTCACCGAACACCTGCTCGAACAGGTGTTCTCCGTGCGCGCGCGGGTCCTGGAGGACCCGGTCACCGGGGGACCGCTCATCGTCCCGCTCGCCGGCCGCCACGCGGCCACGGCGTCCACGACCTCCACGACCCCCTCGACCTCCGCGGCCCCAGCAGCCCGCTCTGGCCCGCCGGACCAGCTCAGCGGGCCCGCCGGGTCCGCCGACCCGGCCGAGCCCGCCGGGCCCGCCCAGCCACCGGTGGCCGCGCCCGCGCGACCGCCGCAGACCCGCACCACCCACCCCCTGACCACAGGAGCCCCCCGATGACCCGCCCCACCCCCCACCTGGCCTCCCTGCTCGGCGCCCACCTGCCCGACGGCGCCGCCGGCACCTCCCGCCGCGCGGTGCTCCTCGCCGGCGCCGGGGGCCTGGCCGGCCTGCTCGCCGCCTGCGGCTCCTCGGCCACCAGCGCCACCTCCGAGCAGGGCACCACCGGCGAGGGCAGCGCCTCCGGCCCGTGGAGCTTCACCGACGACCGCGGCGAGACCGTCACCCTGGACGCCGTCCCCCAGCGCATCGCCGGCTACGCCGACCAGGTCAGCGCCCTGTGGGGCTTCGGCATCGCCCCCGTCGGCGTCTGGCACCGCTACCAGCTGGACGCCGACGCCAACTTCACCGACCGCGACACCTCCGAGGTCACCGTCGTCGGCTCCACCTACGGCGAGGTCGACCTGGAGGCGCTCGCGGGCCTGGCCCCCGACCTGCTCGTCGTGCCCGGCTACCCCGCGGACTCCTCAGGGCAGCTGACCGGCTCGCTGTTCTCCTTCACCGACCAGGCCCAGCAGGACGCCGCCGCCAAGATCGCGCCCATCGTCGCCATCGCCCAGAAGGGCACCAGCGAGCAGATCATCGCCCGCAACGCCGAGCTCGCCCAGTCCCTGGGCGCCGACCCCACCTCCGCGGAGAACACCGAGGCCGAGGCCGCCTGGCGCGCCGCGTGCGACAGGGTGCGCGCCGCCGCCGCCAAGGGCCTGGTCGTGGGGGCGCTGTACGCCACCCCCAGCGACGGCATGTACTGGGCCAAGGCGGCCGACGACCCCGGCCTGGCCTTCTACGAGTCCCTCGGCGTGCAGTTCCTGCCGCTGAGCACCCAGGACTACTACTGGGAGCAGGCCTCCTGGGAGAACGCCGGCCAGTACACCCCCGACGTCGTCCTCTACAGCCCCATCGACGCCCTGGACGCCGACGGGCTCAAGGCCCAGCCGACCTTCGCGCCCACCCCCGCCGCCCAGGCCTCCCAGCTCTACCCCTGGTACTTCGGCTCCATGGACCACGTCCAGCAGACCCGGGTGCTCAACGCCCTGGCCGACAACCTCGAGGCCGCCCAGAAGGTCACCGCCTGACGGCTCTGACGGCTCTGACGGCTCTGACGGCTCTGACGGCTCTGACGGCTCTGACGGCGCTGACGGCGCTGTGACGGGACCGGCGGGACCGGTCAGTCCCGCCAGCGCTGCCAGCCGCGCCAGCCCCTCACGCGAGCAGGTCCGGGGTGAGGTTCCACCGCCTCACCCCGGGCACGCCGTGCTCGGTGTCCAGCACGCACACCGCCGCGGTGTCCAGCAGCAGCTGCGCTCCCGCCGCGGGGTCGGCCTCCAGCCACACCGCCGCCAGCACCCGCAGCAGGTGCCCGTGCGCCACCAGCACCACGTCCCCGTGCTCCAGCTGCGGGCGGACCCGCTCCAGCACCCGCGCGCAGCGCGCAGCGACCTGCTCCAGCTGCTCACCCGGCGGCTGCCCGGGCCCCCCGGGAGCCACCCCGTCGCGGAAGACGCGCCAGTCGTCACCGCGCTGCTCGCGGATCTGCGGGGTCGTCAGCCCCTCGTAGGCCCCGTAGTCCCACTCGGCGAGGTCCTCCTCGACCACCGGCTCACCACCGCCCAGGCCGCCCTCGGCCACCGCCACCCCCAGGCCCGCCAGCTGCGCGGTCCGCCGGGCCCGCTGCCGCGGGCTGGTGATCACCCGCACCGGCTCCGCGCCGCCGGGACCCCCACCCAGCACCCGGGCCAGCACCCCCGCCGCCGCCCGCGCCTGCTGCTCGCCCTCCTCGGTCAGCGGCACGTCGGTGCTCCCGGTGTGGCGCCCCGAGCTCGACCACTCGGTCGCACCGTGGCGCAGCAGCACAAGACGACCCGTCCCTGTCACGGCGCCAGGCTGCCAGCCCGCCTCCCGCAGCGCTCGCGGGCGGCCACCTACGATGCTCCCGGCGCCGAGCGGCGCCCCGCCGGCCAGCGGACCCAGCGACCCAGCGACCCAGGAGGCTCCAGCCCGTGACCCCGGTGCTCGCCTGGGCCTGCGGCGTCCTGGCCCTGGTCGTCGCGGCCCTGGCGGGCGCGGCCACCGCCCGCGGCCGCCGCCTGGACGACAGGCTGCTCATCAGCGTGGCCGTCCTGGAGGTGGCCCTGCTCGTGCAGGCGGTCGTCGGCTTCGTCGCCCTGGCCCTGACCGGGCGCCCCGTGGACGGCGTCGTCTTCGGCAGCTACCTGGTCACCACCGTCCTCGTGCCGCCCGTGGGAGCGTTCTGGGCGCTGGGGGAGAAGTCGCGCTGGGGCACCGGGGTGCTCCTCATCGCGGCGCTGACCACGGCCATCCTCGTGGTGCGCCTGGAGCAGGTCTGGAGGACCGGTGCCTGACCACCCGCCCCGCGCCACCGCGGGAGCCTCCCGCCAGCAGGGCCGCTCCGCGGCGGGCGCGATGCGCCACGGCCCGGGCCGCGTGCTCGTGGCCGTCTACGCCGTGCTGGGGCTGTCGGCCACGGTGCGCGGCACCTACCAGGTGCTCTTCCGCTTCTCCGAGGCGCCGCTGGCCTACCTGCTCAGCCTGTTCGCCGGCCTGGTGTACGTCGTGGCCACCGCCGCGCTGGTGCGCGCCACGCCGCGGGCGTGGCGGGTGGCCCTGGTCGCGGTGATCGTGGAGCTGGTCGGGGTGCTGGCGGTGGGCACCCTCACCGTCCTGGACGCCGCCGACTTCCCCGACGGCACCGTGTGGGGGGAGTACGGCCGCGACTACGGCTGGGTGCCGCTGGTGCTGCCGCTGCTGGGGCTGGCCTGGCTGTGGCGGACCCGGCCCGCCCGCCAGGGCGAGCGGTGAGCGGCCCGGTGAGCACCCGGTGAGCACCCGGTGAGCGACCGCCGGGTGCTGGTGGTCGGCTGGTCCAGCGTCGTGCACGGTGAGGCCACCGCCGGTGACGTGCTGAGCATGCGCGCGGTGGAGGCGGCCCTGCGCGAGGCCGGCGTCGAGGTCGACCTGGCGTGGAGCCCCGTCATGGCGAGCGCCCCCGGCGCCGGGGGGGTGGAGCTGTCGGCGGCGGACCCGTCCGCCTACACCGACGTGGTCTGGGCCTGCGGCCCGCTGCACGGGCGGCCGGTCGCCGAGGTCGCCGCCCGCTTCGCCGCCCTGCGCCGCACCGCCGTCGGGGTCTCGGTGGTCGACGAGGACGACGAGGGCCTGCGCGCCTGGGACCTCGTGCTCGCCCGCGACGCGCCCGGGGCCGCCGCGGTGCGGGACCTGGCCGCGGGGCCCGCGGCCGCCCTCGCGCGCGACCTGCCCCGCGCGTCGTCGTCCTCAGCGCGCGGGGAGGCGGCCCCGGGGGGCCCGGCGGGCGTGGTGGGGGTCTACCTGGCGCCCGGGCAGGCCGAGTACGGCGCGCGTCGCCGCCACGACGCGGTCACCGCGGCGCTGGGGGAGTGGCTGGGGTCGCTGGCGGCCACGGGGGGTCCGGCGCTGCTGGCGCTGGACACCCGGCTGGACCCGCGCGGCTGGCGCGACCCGTCCACGGCCGCGGAGGTGCTCGCCGTGGTGCGCCGCTGCGACGCGGTGGTGACGATGCGCCTGCACGGCCTGGTGCTGGCCCTGGCCGCGGGCGTGCCGGCGGTGGCGGTGGACCCGGTGGCCGGCGGCGGCAAGGTCAGCGCCCAGGCCGAGGCGTGGGGGTGGCCGGCGGTCGTGGCGGCCGAGCAGCTGGCCGAGCACCTCCCTGATGGGCTGTCCGGGGGCGCTGCGGGCCGGCGGGTTCTCGAGGAGCGGCTGGCGTGGGCGCTGGGGGACCAGGGTCGTGCGGCGGCGCAGCGGGCCGCCGAGGAGGCGCCCCTGGCGGGTCGCGCGCAGCTCGACGAGCTGGTCAGGGCGGTGCTCGCCTGAGGGTGGAGGCGCACGGCCGACCACGCAGTCCTCAGGGTATGTGATAACAGAACCAAGCAGGGCGATCATGACACTCTCCGTGGGGGCCTGGCCGGCGGCCAGGCCCCCACGGAGAGCAGCCGGTGCTGCGGCGGCAGGGGGAGGGAAATGGCGGGCCGGTGGCGGGCAGGACAGCGAGCGCGGCGCTCAGCCGCGCCAGTCCGCACTGGGGACGCGCTGGCGCCGGAAGACCCACACCCGCAGCAGCAGGAAGCGCAGGACCGTGCCGGCGAGGTTGGCCGCCGTCAGCGCCACCACCTCCACCAGGTGGGACGCGCCGGGTGCCACCGCGGCCAGCAGCGCCAGGGAGCCCGAGGTCAGCGCCCAGCAGATCCCGAAGACCACCAGTCCCTGGGCCTGGTGGCGCGCCACCGAGGCCCGCCCGCGCACCCCGAAGGTGAAGGCGCGGTTGGCGGCGGTGTTGGCCACGGCGGTCAGCAGCAGGGCGGCCAGGTTGGCCCCCTGCGGACCCAGGACGGGCCGCAGCAGCAGGTAGAGCAGCGCGTAGGCCAGCGTGCAGGCCACCCCGACCACGGCGAAGCGCAGCACCTGGCTGAGCAGACCGGTGGGGGTGGTGGGGGAGGGGCGAGTCACCAGCGCCGCGTGCACGTCGGCCAGGGGCAGCTCACCGCGCGCCAGGGAGGCGGCCAGGCGCGCCATGCCGCGCAGGTCGGCGGTGGCGGTGGCCAGCAGGTCCACGCGGGAGTCGGGGTCGTCCACCCAGTCCACGGGCACCTCGTGGATGCGCAGCCCGGCGCGCTCGGCCAGCACGAGCAGCTCGGTGTCGAAGAACCAGCCGTCGTCGGCCACCAGCGGCAGCAGCGCGTCGGCGACCTCCTTGCGCACGGCCTTGAAGCCGCACTGGGCGTCGGAGAAGCGCACGCGCAGCGTGGAGCGCAGCAGCGTGTTGTAGCAGCGCGAGACCACCTCGCGCTTGGGGCCGCGCACCACGCGGGAGGCGCGGTGCAGACGGGTGCCGATGGCCAGGTCGGAGTGCCCCGAGACCAGCGGCGCCACCAGGGGCAGCAGGGCGGCCAGGTCGGTGGACAGGTCCACGTCCATGTAGGCCACCACCTGCGCGGGCGAGGCCGACCACGCCGCCCGCAGCGCGCCGCCGCGGCCCTTGCGCTCCAGGTGGACCACCCGCACCTCAGCACCGGGGGAGTCCAGCTCCTGCGCCAGCGCGCCGGCGGTGGCCAGCGTGGCGTCGGTGCTGGCGTTGTCGACCACGGTGATGGCGAACGGGTAGGGCAGGTGCTCGCGCAGGTGGGCGTGCAGCGCCCGCACGCAGCCCGGCAGGTCGCCTTCCTCGTTGAACACCGGGACCACGACGTCCAGCACCGGGTGCCCGCCCTGCAGGGCGGGCACCGGAGGACCGAGCTGGTGACCGATCTGGTGACCGAGCTGCTGACCCGGCTGCTGGAGGGGGGCGGGTCGCTCCGGGCCGGTGCTCACCGCGGGCGTGCTGGGCGGCGCGCCGGGGTGCTGGGGCGGGGCCGCCGCTCCTGCAGCCGCGGAGGTGCTCGGCGGCGGCCCGGGGTGGGGGCTGGAGCCGGCGGGGCTCACCGAGCGCACCGGTCAGAGGGGGCCACGTCCACGAGCGTAGGCCCGCACCGCCGCGGTGGAGAGGTCCTCCAGACCCCGGTCCTCCAGGGCCAGGACCGACAGGGTCGTGGTGAAGGCCAGCCGCAGCCCCCGGTCCGACAGCGGCAGCCCCGCCGGGCGCAGCGCCCCGGTGCGCAGGTCGGTGGACGGGCGCACCCGCAGCCACAGCGCGCCGGGGTCGGACCCGCGCAGCAGCGAGGCCAGCACGGCCCGGTCGGCCAACCACCCCGCCAGCGCGGTGCGCGCCGGCTCCGGCAGCCGCCAGCTGCGCGGCGCCAGCCCCGCCTCGATGCGCACGTGGGTGGCCACCACGCCCGCCGCCCCCGCTGAGGCGCCGCGCTCACGCCCCTCGCTGCCCGTGCCGCCGGAGAGGGCCTCATCGGCGTCGAGCGCCAGCCACGAGGCCGACCGGCGGGGCCAGCCGATGCCGGCGTCGGCCGTGCCGCCTGCGGAGGGGTCGGCCAGGACGACGTCGGACTCAGCTGCCTCGGCGATGTCAGCCGTCTCAGGACCACGGTCGTCAGCGCTGGCACGAGCGCCGTCGCCAGCGCCGTCGTCGAACAGCGGGGGAGTGACGGCGTCCCCGTCGATGTGCGATCCGCTGTGCGGGTCGATGTGAGGGCCGAGTGGTGAGGCACTCGTGTGATCGGAGCCGATCGGTGACGCGAGGTGTGAGGTACGCGGTCGGTCGTGAGGTGTGCTGTGAGGTGAGCTGTGGGATGTGCGGTGAGGACCGTCAGGTGTCAGGTCGGTGGCGTCATCTGACGCCTCCGCCGGCGGAGCGCTCGTGCGCGGTGAGGTCGTCACGTCGGCCAGGCGCAGGGTGGCCATGACGTCCTCGCGCTCACCGGTGAGGGCGAGCAGGTGCACGTGGGCGCAGAAGCGCGTCCACACCGCGGGGTGCACGGCCAGCGGGCGGGCGTCGGGGTGGGCCTTGATGAGCAGGCGGCGCACCGGGTCGGGGTCGGGTCCAGGTGCCAGCGGGGGAGCGGGCATGCGCAGCACCGCCGCCAGTGAGGCGGTGGTGCCCGCGGGCAGGGCGCCGGTGGACTCCGCGTGCTGGGCCAGGGCGCGCACGGCGGAGGCGCGTGCGCGAAGGCCCGGCAGGGAGGCCGGGGGGTCGGCGGTGGCGGCCGCGTCCAGCCACGCCCGCACGGGTGCGGGCGCCAGGGCCGCGGCGGGGGAGGCGGGGGAGGCGGGGGAGGCGGGGGCGTGGGCCAGCAGCTCGCGCAGGGCCCAGGTGCGCTGGCGCTGGGTGGAGGGGCTGGTGGCGCCCAGGGTGGCCAGGTAGCCCTCCACCAGGCGGGCCAGGGGTGTGGGGGCGGCCGTCGGCCGACCCTCCTCTGCTGGTGCACCAGCAGAGGAGGGGGCAGCGGGGGTCGCAGGAGGCGGTGTCTGCGGGGAAGGCACGACACCCATCTTACGGTGCTTGATAACGGAACCAAGCGTTCTCCACCCTCCGCCGGTCACCCCCACAGACCCCACGTCCTCGCGAACCGCGTTCGGGATCAGGTCTGGCCTCGACGTACTGACGGTCCGGTCGAGAGGGGCGGTGGGCTCTGCATGGTTCCGTTATCAAGTCAGGGGAGTTGGCGCCGATAGAGCTCGAGGGCAGGGCCGCGCGAAGAGGGACGTTGCAGCGGTCCAGGCACCCGTGGACAGATGCGCGGACAGATGCGTGGACGTACAAGCGGGCGCAGGCGTGGGGGAGTCAGGGAGGGGTCGCAGAGGGGTTGCCGAGCTCAGGCCCGGGGCAGCAGCCGGAAGCCGGCGCAGACGGCGTTCATCCGCACGATGCGCCCGCCGTCGCCGTCCAGGTCGAAGTAGGCGCGCTGCTCGACCAGGTGCAGCCCGGCCTCGTTGCGCACCAGCAGCCGGTAGTCCACCCGGGGGCGCCCGCCGGCGTCACCGTGCTCGACGGAGAGGACCTCCTCGACGGTGTCGCCGGGCTCGAACCAGGCGAACAGCACCTCCTGGACGGCCTGCTCGGCCCCTCGGGCCCGCCACAGCTGCGCCGGGGTCATGCCGTAGAAGTCGACGTCGTCGGCCAGCATCCGCCGCAGCGCCGCGGCGTCTCTGGCCGCCAGCGCCTTCACGAACGCCTCACCCGCCGCGCGGGCCGCCTGCTCTGACACCGGGCCAGGATGGAGCACACTGGCGGCCGTGGCCACCAGCACCTCACGCACCTACCGCACCGAGGTCGTCGGGCAGTTCGAGCGCCCGCAGGGAGAGCTGCGCCAGCGGCTGCTGGCCACCCAGAGCGAGCACGACGTGTTCTCCTCGGCGTTCACCGAGGACGGGTGCTGGACCTACGGGCCGACCCTGACGCGCTTCACCGTGCGCCACCTGCTCGTGGTGGACGCCGCCTCGGCGGTGGCGGCCGACGAGGACGCGCGCACCGAGGCGCTCGTGCGCGCGATGGAGCTGCTGGAGCAGCAGGGCGTGGGCTGGCGCGGAGACCTGACCGTCTCGGTGACGTGCCTGGAGGACGTCAAGCCCCGTCGCTGAGGGAGGGCCTGACCACCTCGTTCTCCGAACTGCCTGACATAACGTCGATTATCGGCGTCCGAGGAACGGCCAGGGGAGCAGCTCGAGGAGCCGGTGGCCCACGACCTCCGACCACCCGGGTGCACCGTCCCCTCCAGGCATGCTGACCGATCTGACCGCCCTGTCCGGTCCGCAGGTCCGCAAGGTCTGCAGCCGTGCAGCTCTGCAGGCCGGACACCCGCGGCCTCGGGCAGGCGCACGAGGCGCTCGTGTCGCCGACTTGGAGGCCAGGAGGCCAGGAGGCCAGGAGGCCAGGAGGCCAGGAGGCCGGGCGGCTCGCTGGCCCGCGCCACCTGCGGCCACCGGGATGCTCCGGCAGGAGGTCGCGGAACCCGGCGGCGGCCGGTCGTCCGGGATCGCAGGGCTCCGGCCAGGACCCCGGTGCTGCGCCGGGTACCGCACTGGCCGTCGCGGCCGTCCGCCGTCCGCCGTCCGCCGTCCGCCGTCCGCCGTCCGGATCATGACCGGCTGCAGGATGCCGGCGGCGCGTGAGTCGAGGCGCCCGTAGTCACCTCCCAGACGCCCGGGCCAGCGGCGCGGGCCGGTTGCTCGTCGGCGTGGCTGTGCCCCGACGCGGGCGGGTGCGTGGCGGAGGTCGCCGCCTGCTCCCCTGTCCGATGATCGCTTCCTGGCGCTCGCTGCCGTTATCAGTCTTGCTGGCAGTGGCGCTCGGCAGCACGTCGCAGGACAGCAGGCACCGCCGGTCCCGGCAGCGCGGGGGCGGTGGGACAGGATCGGCCCATGGGTGGGGTGCTGGCCGGCTTCGCGACGATCATCGCCCTCATCGCCCTCGGAGCACTGCTCGCCCAGCTGCGGGTGCTCGACCTCGACGCCCAGCGGGTGCTCTCCCGACTGGCCTTCTACGTCGCCTCCCCCGCCCTCATGGTCGTCACCCTGGCCGGCGCCGACGTGCACCAGGTGCTGTCGGCCAACCTCGTGGTCAGCGCCAGCGCCTTCGCGGCGACCGCGACCGCCTACGTCCTGCTCTCCCGCCTGCTCTTCCCCCACGACCTGGCCCGCACGACCATCGGCGCGCTCTCGGCCGCCTACGTCAACGCCGGGAACCTGGGTCTGCCGATCGCCGCCTACGTGCTGGGAGACGCGGCCCTGGTGGCGCCGACCTGGCTGCTGCAGCTGCTCGTGCTGCAGCCGCTGGCTCTGGTCGCGCTCGACGTCGGCGTCGCGGACCGCCGGCCAGCCCTGGGCGCGGTCCTGCTGCGACCGCTGATGACGCCCCTGACCGTCGGCTCGCTGCTGGGCCTGGGCCTGTCGCTGAGCGGCCTGCAGCTCCCCGCCCTGGTCGCCGACCCGCTGCAGCTGGTGGCCGGGATGGCGGTGCCGGCGATGCTCATCGCCTACGGGATCTCCCTGCGCCTGGGACCGCGGCCGGGCAGCGGTGCAGCGGTCACTGAGCTGGCCACGATCACCGCCCTGAAGGTCGTGGTCATGCCGCTGGTGGCCTACGCCGCAGGGCGCTTCGCCCTGGGGATGCAGGGCGCTCCCCTGCTGGCGGTGACGGTGCTGGCCGCGCTGCCCACGGCGCAGAACATCTTCGTGCACGCCTCCCGCTACGAACGCGGCGTGGCACTGTCCCGCGACGCCATCTTCACGACGACGGCGCTGTCCGTCCCGGCGATCACCGCGGTCGCCGGCCTGCTCGCCGTGTGAGGAATGGAGTCTCCCGTGATGCGCGATCAGGGCGTCACAGCACTCTCCCACATCTCACACCCAGGGAACCGATCCACTGACCTCACAGACGTGATGTGAGAGCCGTACCGCACATGACGTCACCTCACGTGTGAGGTGACGTCCTGATGGCCCCTCGGGTGTTCGCAGCGGAGTCACATCTGCTTGAGTGGTCGTGTGAGTGCACAGCGGTGGGATGAGATCACGCGGTGGGTCGACGCCGACGGGCGCGTCGCGCTGGGGGCCCTGGCCGCTCGCTTCGAGGTCTCGGAGATGACCATCCGTCGCGACCTGGACGCCCTGACAGCCGCCGGCCGGCTCCAGCGGGTGCGCGGTGGCGCGGTCAGCCTGACCACGGCGGCGTCCCCCACCGGCCGACCGGCCGCGGAGGTCGACCCCGCCTCCGCCCCACCCCGCGCCCCGACGGCGGCGCAGCCGGCTCCCGTCTCCCCCGCGGAGCTGCCTGCCGCTGCGCCGAGCCCCCCGCCGGCCCCCTCCCCAGCGCGCCCAGGGGCACCCGCGCCGGCGGCGGGTGCCGGCGAGGCAGACCGGTTCCTTGGCGTCGAGGACGCCGGCACCTCCCCCGGCGCCGCTCATCGAGCACCAGCATCGCTCGGTTCCGTTATCGCTTCGTTGGCAGCTGCCCTGCCGCCGGGCATCACCCCGCCCCGCACGGGCGGCACCGCGCCTGCAGCCGACGCCTCGCCGCACGACGCCGACCCGGACGAGGCCCAGCCCGTCGCCCCCGTGAGCGCCCCCGTGAGCGCCCCGGGCCCCCGCACCGGACCCGACGGCTTCCGCCACGACCCCCAGGTCGCCCCCTGGCGCCAGGGGCGTCCGGCCGAGGAGGCACCTCCGGGCTGGGACGTCCCGGCCCCGTCCTCACCGCGCCCCACCGCTCCCCCACCGGGCCGCGGCACCGACCCCTCCGAGGACCGCCGCGACCACGTCCACGGCGCCCGCCGCGACGACGTCCACGCCGCCCGTGACGAGCGCGGTGCGGACCCCACCGGCCCCCTCCGCGCCGCGGGCAGCGAGGACCCGTGGGTGCGCGCCGCCCACGCGGCCCTGGCCGATCTGGCCCCCGGCTCGGCCGTCCTGCTGACCGGTGGCACCGGCTGCCTGGCGCTGGCGCACCACCTGGTCCGCGCCGCCGCCTCCGGCGCGGCCCGCACGCCCACCGCCCTGACCGTCGCCGTGACGGCCCTGGCCCCGGCGACGGTGCTGGCCGGGGCCCCCGGGGTGCGCCTGGTGGTGATCGGCGGCGAGGCCGAGCAGGGCGGCCCGGACCTGGTCGGACCGGCCGCGCTGGCCGCGCTGGACGACCTCCACCTCGACCTGGCCGTGCTGACCCCCACCGGCCTGGACGCCCGCGGGGCCTGGGCCGCCACCGCAGCGGGGGCGGCCCTGGCCGCGGCGGCGGTGGCCCGCGCCGAACGGACCGTCGCGGTCGTCGCGCCCACGGCGCTGGGGCGCCCGGGTCTGGTGCGCGCGGCGGGGCTCAGCGCCCTGGCCCGGGTGGTCGCCGTCCCCGCCCCCGGGGAGGACAGCGCGTCCCTGGCCTACCGGCTGCAGGCGGTGCGCGCGGGCGCCCCCAGCGCACCGGCGCTCGTCGCCGCCTGAGCGCGCGAGCCGCCACCGGGCTGGCGGCCCGGTCGGGGTCAGCCGGCCCGGCGGGCTCAGCCGGCCCACCTGGCTCGGCCGGGTCAGGGCGTTCCGGCGGTGGCGCTGCGCGCGCGCACGCCCAGGGCGCGGGAGCAGGCGACGACGACGAGCGCCGCCAGCGCCGCGGCCGCCACCGGCAGCAGCAGCGCTGCCTGTGCCCCGGGACCGTCGATGATGCGGCCGGCCACGGCGGCGCCCACCGAGACGCCCAGGCCCAGGGACGTGCCGATCCAGGCCAGCCCCTCGGTGAGCTGGCGCGCCGGGACGAGCTCGGCGACCAGGGCGTTGCCGGAGATGAGCGTCGGGGAGATCGCCAGCCCGGACAGGAACAGGGTGGCCGCCAGCACCGGGATGCTGCCCGACAGCGCGACCGGGGCGATGAGCACCGCCATCCCCACCGCGCCCAGCCGGAAGCGGCGCGGCAGGCTCCCCCGCCAGGTGACGGCCCCGAAGACCAGGCCGGCCAGCAGGCTGCCCACCGAGTACAGCGCGAGGACCACCCCGGCCGCCGCCGGCGCGCCGCGCTCGGCGGTGAAGGCGACGGCGATGACCTCCACCGAGCCGAAGACCACCCCGGTGGCCACGAAGGCCGCCACCAGCGCCCGCAGCCCCGCGTGCTCCATGACGCCGGCCGCCCCGCGCACCCGGGTGCGCCAGCCGCTCGACAGCCGCGGCCCCGCCCCCGCCGTCGTCGTGCTGGCCGCCACCGCGGGCGCGACGGGGTCCGCGCTGCTCGCGCCTGCGACGGGCGGCTGCGTGGAGCGCTGCAGCACCAGGGCGGTGCCACCCAGCACGGTCGCCGCGAGCGCGGTGGCCAGGGCCACCGAGGGTGAGACGGCGACGGCCAGGACGGTGGCCAGGGGTGGGCCGACGGTGAAGGTGACCTCGTCGAGGACGGACTCCAGGGAGAAGGCGGGGTGCAGGCGGGCGGGCTGGGTGCGCAGGGCCCAGGCCCAGCGGGCGCGCACCAGGGAGCCCCAGCTGGTGAAGGAGGCGCCCGCGAGCGCGGCGGCGGCGCCGATGAGCACGGCGTGGGTGGTGGTGGTCGATGGCTGGGCGCCGATGGCCAGGACTGCGGCGATGGCGGCGCTGTGGACGGCGAGCGCGGGCAGGGCGACGCGGGCCTGGCCGTGGCGGTCCACCAGGCGGCTCAGGACGGGGGCGCCCAGGGCGGCGGCGACGGCGGAGGCGGCGGCCACGGCGCCGGCGGCGCCGTAGGAGCCGGTGGCCTGCTCGACGAGGAAGACGTAGATGAGGCCGTACATGGAGATGGGCAGGCGGGCCAGGAGCCCGGCGGCCACGAAGGCGGGGGCTCCGGGGGTGCGCAGGACCTCGCGGTAGGGGTTCCTCATCCGCCGGCTGCGTCGTGGGCGGTGGGTGGTGGGTCGGCGGAGGCGCTGGGGTCGGTGGCGTCCAGGTCGAGGGGGGCGAGGTCGGCGAAGGCGTCGCCGGGGCCGGGGTTGTCGGGGTGGGCGGCGCCGCCGAGGTGGCGCACGACGCCCCAGACGGCGTTGAGGGCGGTGGTGACGGCGCCGTCGGCCCAGCCGGGGGTGAAGGAGATGTCGTCGCCGGCGAGGAAGAGGCCCTGCTGGGCGGGGGGCAGGTCGTCCCTGACGAAGTGGGAGAACAGGCGGCGCTGGTAGCGGTAGTGGCCGGGCAGGGCGCCGCGGAAGGCGCCCATGAAGTTGGGGTCGGACTCCCAGGAGACGGTGACGGGCTCGCCGATGATGTGGCTGGCGATGTCGACGCCGGGGTAGACCTCCCCCAGGGAGCGGACCATGAGGCGCACGCGCTCGTCGGTGGACAGGGCCAGCCACTTCAGGGCGTCGTCGTTCCAGGTGTAGCTCAGGCAGATGGTGGCGGGCTCGTCGTCTCCTCCCCCTTCGCCGTCCAGGAGGTAGGTGGCGCGGGTCATGCGGTCGGTGAGGGTGGTGGACATGACGCGGCGGCCGGTGGCCGGGTCCCTGTCGCGCCAGAAGGGCCTGTCGACCATGACGAAGGTCTTGGAGGACTGGGCGTAGTGGGACCTGTCCATGGCCATCCACGTGGGGTGGTCGAACAGGGCCTCCTCGGTCTCGATGCGCGCGGACAGCAGCCAGGACTGGCAGGTGACGACGACGGCGTCGTGGGCGGTGGTGCGTCCCCAGCGGTCGGTGACGGCGACCCGGGAGCCGGTGGAGGTGCCGGAGGTGGCCGAGCCGGCGCGGGCCAGGGCCGCCACCCCGGGGCGGGGGGCTCCCCCGTGCAGGTCGCGCAGGCTCTGGCCGGCGAAGGGGCCGTCGGGCAGGGGCTGGGCCCACAGGCGCAGCGGGACCTGCTGGACGCCGCCGAGGACGCGCTGGTGGTCCTCGTCGGCGTTGGTGGCGATGACGCGCAGGATCTCCAGGATGGAGTTGGGGAAGTCGGTGTCCCAGCCCCCGGTGCCGAAGCCGACCTGGCCGAAGGCCTCGCGGGCGGCGTAGGGCAGGGCGCGGAAGGCGGCGGAGGCGGCCACGAAGCCGTAGAAGCTCTGCTCGTCGCGGGCGCGCACGAGGGGGTCCCACAGGGCCTTGACGCGGGGCAGGTCGCGCTCGGCGATGGCGCGCTGCAGGTCCGGGACCCCGACCTCGGCCAGGGCGGAGGCCCAGGCGCGGGCGACCTCGGTGAAGAAGGGCGGCAGGTCCGCGGCGCTCTCGGCGTAGTGGACCTGGCCGCCGAGGTCGATGACGGTGGAGGCGGCAGTGGGCGTCAGGGGGTTGGGGAAGGGGGTGGTGCGGGCCCGGACCAGGTCGAGGTAGTGGAAGAAGGAGCGCCCGGAGGTGGGGAAGCGCATGCCGCCGAGCTCGGCCAGGACGCCGTCGACCCCGCCGGGGAAGGGCACCGAGCGGAGCCGGCCGCCGATCTGGTCGGCCTCGTGGACGACGGGGCGCAGCCCCAGGCGGGCGAGCTCGTAGGCGGCGACGAGGCCGGAGATGCCGGCGCCGACCACGGCGACGCTGGCCCCGCGGGCCTCGGCGGGCACGCTGCCCAGCCCTGCGGGGTGGGTCAGCCAGCGGTCGTGCTCGAAGGGGAAGTCGGGGGTGAGCATGGTCACCTCCGGGTGCGCCAGGGTGCCGAGCACCCCCTCGCCGGTGGCGGAGGTCACGAGCGGGCTCCCAGAGCCATGAGGGAGACCAGGTCGTAGGCGACGTGGCTGGCGGCGACGGCGGTCATCTGGGCGTGGTCGTAGGCGGGGGCGACCTCGACGACGTCGGCGCCGACCAGCTGCAGCCCGGCCAGGCCGCGCAGCACCTCCAGCAGCTCGCGGCTGGTCATGCCGCCGGCCTCGGGGGTGCCGGTGCCGGGGGCGTGGGCGGGGTCGAGGACGTCGATGTCGATGCTGAGGTAGAGCGGGCGGTCCCCGATCCGCGAGCGCAGGCCGTCCACGACCTCGTCGACGCCGCGGCGCATGACGTCGGCGCTGGTGACCAGCCCGAAGCCGAGGCGGGCGTCGTCGACCAGGTCCGAGCGGCCGTACAGGGGGCCGCGGGTGCCCACGTGGGTGAGGGCGCCGGGCTCGAGCAGGCCCTCCTCCACGGCGCGGCGGAAGGGGGTGCCGTGGGTGTAGGGGGCGCCGAAGTAGGTGTCCCAGGTGTCCAGGTGGGCGTCGAAGTGGACCAGGGCGACCGGGCCGTGGCGGCGGGCGACCGAGCGCAGCAGGGGGAGGGCGATGGTGTGGTCCCCGCCGAGGGTGACCAGGCGGGCGCCGGCGCCGGAGAGCTCGTCCGCGCCGGCCTCCACCTGCTCGATCGCCTGTTCGATCGAGAAGGGGTTGGCGACGACGTCGCCGGCGTCGACGACCTGCTGGCGGGCGAAGGGGTCCAGGTCCAGGCCGGGGTGGTGGGGGCGCAGCAGGCGGGAGGCCTCGCGCACGGCGGCGGGCCCGAACCTGGCGCCGGGGCGGTAGGAGACCCCGGAGTCGAAGGGGACCCCGATGACGGCGACGTCGGCGCGCCCGACCTCGTCGGCGCGCGGGAGGCGGGCGAAGGTCGCCGGCCCGGCGAAGCGCGGGACCCGGGAGGAGTCCACCGGGCCGACCGGAGCGCTGGGCTGGTCGCTGGACCGGTCGCTGGGCTGGCTTGTCGACTGCTCGGAGAGCTCCTCGGGCACCACGACGAGCATCGTAGGGAGGCGGTCGAGGGCGCCGGGGACGAGGACGCGCCGCGAGCGCCGCGCCAGGGCCGGACCGCTGGGCGGCCCGGGGCTGGGCGGCTGGGCGGCCCGCTCCCGCGGTGTTCACCTGCTCGACACCCCGCGCGGGCCAGGAGCGCCCCGTCACGGGCTCGCGCTGCGCCAGACTGCGCGGGTGAGCGGCCCGAGGACGAGCCCGCGCGCCCACCCCCCGGAGCCCTCGGGGTCCCCGGGGCCCGGGGCGCCGGCCCCGGGCGGCGGGCCGCCCTTCCTGGGCCTGCGCGGCCCGGTGGGCCTGGCGCACCGCGGCAGCGCGGCGCACCCGGAGAACTCCCTGGCCGCCTTCGAGGCCGCCGTGGCGCTGGGGCACCGGGTGCTGGAGACCGACGTGCACACCACCGCCGACGGGGTGCTGGTGGCCCTGCACGACCCGACGCTGGACCGCACCACCGACGGCTCGGGCCCGCTGTCGGCGCTGGCGTGGGAGCAGGTGGCCGCGCTGCGGCTGCGGGACGCCTCCGGGGCGGTCACCGGGCACGCCCCGGTGCGCCTGGTGGACCTGCTGGACGCCTGGCCCGCAGCGAGCCCGCGGGTGCGCCTCAACGTCGACGTCAAGGAGCTGGCCGCCGTGGTCCCGCTGGTGGACCTGCTCGCCTCGCGGCCGCGCGAGGCGGAGCGGGTGTGCGTGGCCTCCTTCTCCGACGCGCGGCGGCGCGCGGTGGTCGCGGGCCTGGCGGCGCGGGGGGTGCGCGTGGCCAGCTCGGCGGGCACCGGTGGCGTGCTGCGCTTCCTGGTGGGCGCGCGCCTGGGCCTGCGCGGGCGGGTGCTGCGGGCGCTGGTCGGTGCCGACGCCCTGCAGGTGCCCCCGGCGACGTCCGTGCCGGTCGGCCGCCGGCGCCTGCCGGTGCACCTGGTGACCCCGGCGCTGGTCGACGCCGCGCACTCGGCGGGCCTGGTGGTGCACGTGTGGACCGTGGACGACCCCGACCAGATGAGACTCCTGTTCGACACCGGGGTGGACGGGGTGGTCACCGACGACGCCGCCGCCGTCCGCGAGGTGCTCCGCGAGCGCGACGCCTGGCCGCCCCGCGAGGCGCCGCAGCCGCCGGCGCAGGACCAGCACGACCACCAGCACCAGCACCACGACCAGCACCGGCACGACGACGAGGGGGTGGGCCCGTGAGCGCCCAGGCGGCCACCGGCCTGACCGCGCAGCAGCGGGGGCGCGCCCGCCGCGCCTGGTACGTCTACGACTGGGCCAACTCCGCCTACGTCACCACCACCGCGACGGTGCTGTTCTCCCCCTACCTCACGGCCGTCGCCGAGGCGGCGGCGTGCCCGGGCGGGGTCGGGCAGGTGGTGCGCGACGGGGCGACCACCTGCCCCGTGCCGCTCAGCGTGCTGGGGGTCCCCGTGGCGCCGGGCTCCCTGGCGCTGTACGTGGTCACCTTCGCCACGCTGCTGTCCGCGGTGGTGCTGCCGGCGGTGGGCGCGGTGGCCGACAGGTCCCGCTCCCCCCGCCGCCTCATGACCGGCTTCGCGTGGGTGGGGGCCGCCGCGGCGTCGTGCATGGTCTTCGTGGCCGGGGACCGCTGGGTGCTGGGAGCGCTGCTGCAGCTGGTGGCCAGCCTGTGCCTGGGTGCCTCGCTGGTGGTCTACGACGCCCTGCTGGTCCGCCTGGCCGGGCCCGAGGAGCGCGACAGGGTCTCCAGCCGCGGGTGGGCGCTGGGGTACGCCGGTGGGGCGCTGCTGCTGGCGGCCAACCTGGTGCTGCTGGCCCGGGCGGGCTCGCTGGGGCTGGACGAGGGCTCGGCGGTGCGGGTCTCGCTGCTCAGCGCGGGGCTGTGGTGGGGGGCGTTCACGCTGGTGCCGCACCTGGGGCTGCGCCGGCTGGACGGCGAGCCCGCCGTCGTCGTCCTGCCCGGCGCGCAGGGCGAGCCCCCGGCCGGCACCGCCCGCGTCGTGGCCGGCTCTCTGGGGCAGCTGGTGCGCACGCTGCGGTCCGCGCCGGCCTTCCCCCAGACCCTGCTGTTCCTCGTGGCGTACCTGTTCTTCAACGACGGGGTGCAGACGGTGATCGCCGCGGCGAGCATCTACGGCCAGCAGCAGCTGGGCTTCGCCGCCTCCCAGCTGGTGGTCGCGATCCTGCTGGTGCAGGTGGTGGCGCTGCTGGGGGCGCTGGCCGCGGGCTGGGTCGCCCAGCGCACCAGCGCCAAGGCCACCGTGCTGGGCAGCCTCGTGGTCTGGGTGGGAGTGGTGGCGGCCGGGATGGTCATCCCCGCCGGTGAGTTCGGGCTGTTCCTGGCCCTGGCCGCGGCGATCGGCCTGGTGCTGGGCGGCACGCAGGCGCTGTCGCGCTCGGTCTTCAGCCAGCTGGTGCCGGTGGGCCGCGAGGCGGAGTGGTTCGGGCTGTACCAGTCCGCCGAGCGCGGCACGAGCTGGCTGGGGACGCTGGTCTTCGGGCTGGTGTTCCAGCTGACCGGGTCCTACCGGCCCGCGATCGCCTCGCTGGTGGTGTTCTTCGTCGTCGGTGGGGTGCTGCTGGCCCGGGTGGACGTGGCCCGCGGCCGCCAGCAGGCCCAGCGGGTGCCCGAGCAGCCCGTCGGTGGCGGCACCGGCTGAGGCGCGCGGCAGCGACGCCGGCTCAGGGGGCGGGTGCGACGCCGGCTCAGGGGGCGGGTGCGACGCCGGCTCAGGGGGCGGGTGCGACGCCGGCCAGCACGGCGGCGGTCGCGGCGGTGTGGTGCGGGCGGACCCGGCAGCACCCGCCCACCAGGTGCGCGCCGGCGCGCACCCACTGCGGCGCACCGGCCACGGCGGCGTCCTGGTCGTCGGCGCCGCCTGCGGGGGGCCCGGACCAGGCGCGGGCCGCGGCGTCCCAGGTCTCCCCGCTGTTCGGGTAGGCGAGCAGGTGCGCCCCGGCGGAGGCCGGTGGGGGCAGCAGCCCAGCGGCCTGGCGCAGCGCGGGCAGCACCGACGAGGGGTCCAGGCAGTTGACGCCGACGGCCAGGACGCAGCTGACCGAGGCCGCGGCTGCCAGCAGCGGCGCGAGCTGCTCCCCGCGGCGGGTGCGGGCGGTGCCGCGGGCGTCCAGGACGGCACCCAGCGAGACCCAGGCCGGCGCGCCCAGGGCCTCCAGCTCGGGCAGGAGCGCCTCGACCTCCGCGGCGCCGGGCAGCGTCTCGCAGGCCAGCACGTCCGCTCCCGCGGCGGCGAGCAGCTCCAGGTGGGGGCGGTGGTGCTCGCGCAGCATGCGCGCGTCCACGCGGCCGGGGCCGGGGCCGAGGTAGGCGCCGGTGTACTCCGAGCCGTCGGCGAGCAGGGCCCCGTAGGGACCGACCGAGCCGGCCACCCAGCCCTCGCGCCCGGCCAGGGCCAGGCCCTCGCGCGCCAGCGCCAGCGAGGAGGTGATCACCCGCGCTGCCGCGGCGCGGTCCAGCCCGGCCGCGACCAGCCCGGGCAGCGTGGCCTGGTAGCTGGCGGTGGTCAGCACGCGAGCGCCGGCGGCGGCGAACGCGGCGTGCGCGCCGACCACGGCGCCGGGGTCGTCCATCAGCAGGCGCGCCGACCACAGCGCGGAGGAGACGTCGTGGCCGCGGGCCTCCAGCTCGGTGGACAGGCCGCCGTCCAGGAGCACCGGGCCGCGCTCGAGCGCTGCCGCCAGGCCCGCTGCCGGGCCGGGCGCCGGGCCGGGCGCCGGGCCGGCAGCGCTCGCCGGGACGCGGGGCGGAGTGGGGGTCGGGGTGGGGCTCAGCGGCTGGCGGGGTCCTCCTGCGTCGCGCACGCCGCACAGGGTGTCACCGACGTCACACCCAGCGTCGGATCGTTCGCGACCGATGGGGAACAGAAGCGGGGGGCCGCCCGTTGTGACAGAGGTACCGGCTGCTGCGGTGGGGGGCCACGCGGACAGCCCAGCGCCAGCGCGGTCCGGCCCCCGTGGCACCGGGCCGGAGGACGCCGAGACCGGGCGCACCGGCGTGGACAGCGAGTGGAGGACAGCATGAGTGACAGGAGCCTGCGCGGAACGCGCCTCGGCGGTTCCAGCATGGAGAGCGAGGAGGGCGTCGAGCTCGCACCGCGCCAGCTCGCGGTCTACGAGTGCCCCCAGGGGCACGTGACGCAGCTGCCGTTCGCCGCCGAGGCCGACGTGCCCGCGGTGTGGGAGTGCCGCTGCGGCGCCGAGGCGCTGCTGCGCGACGGCGAGGCCCCCGAGGTCAAGCCGGTCAAGCCCGCCCGCACCCACTGGGACATGCTGCTCGAGCGCCGCTCGGTGGCCGACCTGGAGGTGCTGCTGCAGGAGCGCCTCACCAAGCTGCGCAACGGCACCCTGCACCAGCGGCGCAGCGCCTGACGCTGCCCGCAGCCCCGCACGGCGTGCGCCGGGACCTCTTCCCAGGGTCCCTGGCGGCCGCGCCGTGCGGACCCGGGTGAGGGCCTCGACCCCGCGGGTCCCCCGGGAACGGGCCGGGCTCCCCCTACCGGGGGAGGCCGGCCCGTCGTCGTACCCGGCCCCGGTCGGCGCGGACCAGGCGCACCAGCTGGCCCGCGCGCCGCTGCGCCCCCCACACGGTGGTGCGCCACAGCGCCTCGGCCACGATGGCCCGGCTCATCTTGCTCGCGCCCGCGGCCCGCTCGCTGAAGGTGATGGGCACCTCCACCACGACCAGCCCGGCCCGCACCACCCGCGCGGCCAGGTCCAGCTGGAAGCAGTACCCCTCCGAGCGCACCGAGGCCAGGTCCACGGCGCGCAGGGCGCGGGCCCGGTAGGCGCGGAAGCCGCCGGTGGCGTCGCGCAGCGGCACGCCCATCGCCCAGCGCGCCCACGTGTTGCCCCCGCGCGAGAGCAGCTGGCGCCCCAGCGGCCAGTCGACCACCCGCCCTCCGGGCACCCAGCGCGAGCCCAGGGCCAGGTCGGCGCCACCGGACCCGCCCGCGCCGACCGCGGCCAGCAGCGACCCGAGCTGCTCGGGGGCGTGGGAGCCGTCGGCGTCCATCTCCACCAGCACGTCGTACCCGCGCTGCAGGCCCCAGGTGAAGCCTGCGGTGTACGCCGCGCCCAGGCCGCTCTTGCCGGGGCGGTGCAGCACGTGGACGGCGCCGTCGGCGGCGGCCAGGGAGTCCGCGAGGGCGCCCGTGCCGTCCGGGCTGCCGTCGTCGACGACGAGGACGTCAGCGGCCGGCTGCGCCGCGCGCAGCCGCGCCAGCGTGACCGGCAGCGACTCGGCCTCGTTGTAGGTCGGGGTGATGACCAGCACCCGCGCCCCGGGGCCCGGCGCACCGCCGGCGGCTCGGCCGGCTCCGTCTGCAGCGCTCACGCGACGGGTTCGCGGCGGGCGGGCCGCTGGACGGGCCCGGCGCCGTCGTCGTCCTCGTCAGCGCCTGCCCGGCGGCGGGCGCGGCGGGCGACCAGCAGCCCCCCGGCGGCACCGGCGAGCCCGAGCAGGCACAGCAGCCCCTCCACGGGGACCCCGGCCTGGCGGACCCGGTCGGCCACCGTCAGGGAGGTGCGCAGCGGGACCTGCCCGGCCACGACGGCCGGGGTGAACAGGGTCGTGGGGTCGACCAGGGAGCCGTCGGGCATGACCAGCGCGCTGGTGCCGACGGTGGAGACGTGCACGACGGCGCGGCCGTGCTCCACCGCCCGCAGCCGGGACATGGCCAGCTGCTGCACGTTCTCGTCGGAGTAGCCGAAGGTGGCGTTGTTGGTCTGCACGACCAGCAGGTCGGCGCCGGCGTCGACGGTGTCGGAGACCAGGGCGTCCTCGACCACCTCGAAGCAGATCATCACGCCCAGGCGGGCGCCGCCCGCGTCCAGGCGGCCCACCGCGTCGCCGGGCACGAACTGCGCCACCACGAGGTCGACCTTCGAGGTGATGAGCCGGAAGAAGGACTTGTACGGGATGTACTCCGCGAACGGCACCGGGTGGCGCTTGTCGTAGGCGGCCACCACCCCGCCGGCGCCGTCCAGGCCGTCGCGGGTGGTGCCCTCGGGCTCCCACACCAGCGAGGTGTTGCGCACCGTGCCCGGCTCGTCGCCGACCAGCACCGCGCCCAGCACGATCGGGGCGCCCACCGCGTCGGCGGCGCCCTGGACCTCGGCGTAGGCGTCGGCGTTGCGCAGCGGGTCGATGTCGGAGGAGTTCTCCGGCCACACCACCAGCTGCGGGGCCGGCGCCTGCCCGTCGCGCACGCGCTGGGCCAGCGCCAGGGTGCCCTGGACGTGGTTGTCCAGCACCGCGCGGCGCTGGGCGTTGAAGTCCAGCCCGGCGCGCGGCACGTTCCCCTGCACCGCGGCCACGGACAGCTCACCGTCCTGCGGTGCGGTGGGCCGCGGCACCAGCGCCCCGGCGCCGACCACGGCCAGGGCTGCCGCCGCCGACACCGCCGCGGTGAGGCGGACGGCGCCGGTGGGCGCCGCGCCCCGGCGCGGCAGGGCGAGCAGCGCCTGCGTGAGCAGCGCGCCGGCCAGCGCGACGGCGAAGCTCACCAGCGGCGCCCCGCCGAGGGCCGCCAGTGCGAGCGCGGGGGCGTCGGCCTGGCTGAAGGCCAGCCGCCCCCACCCGAAGCCGCCGAACGGCCAGCGGGCCAGGAGCGCCTCCACCGCCGTCCACGCCCCCGCCGCGGTGGCCGCGCGCACCAGCGCCGCCGGCAGCGGGCCGCCGGGGTGCAGCCGGGAGGTCCACGCGAGCAGCACCCCGGCGAGCGCCACCGACAGCGCGCAGGCCAGCGCCAGCGGCAGCCAGGCGATCAGGCCCAGGTAGATGCCCGACCAGGACACCAGCGGCAGGTACAGCGCCAGTCCCGTCAGCAGCCCCAGCCCGGCCGCGGGCCAGGCGCGGCGACCGGTGACGACCGCGAGCAGCGACCCCACCCCGAGCGGGGCCAGGAACCACAGGTCGTGGCCGGGGAAGGCCAGGTACAGCAGCAGCCCTGCCCCGACCGCCGCCGGCACCGCCCAGCGGGCCCGCAGGGCCGGCGGTGCCCAGGGCGCCCACGGCTCCCGCGGCCCGGGCGGCGCTCCGCGCTGCGGCGCCGCGCTCACCCCAGGACCCCGGCGTCGTGGGCGGTGCGCCCGCGCACCAGGGTGCGCAGGCAGCGGGGGGCCGGGGTGCCGGGGGTGAGGTCGGGCAGGCCCGGGGTGCCCGAGCGCACGTCGGTGCTCCAGGCCTGGAACCTGTCGTCGGGGGCCTGGACCACCAGGTCGGAGGGCTCCCACACCGCCAGGGTGGCGGCTCCGCCGGGCACCAGGGAGCCCTCCCCGTCGCGGCGGGCGGCGCGCCAGCCGCCGCGGGTGGAGGCCAGGAACGCCGCCCGGGCGGAGATGGCGTGCTCGTGCACGTGCGGGAAGGCCGCCGCGCGCACCGCCTCCCACGGGGCGAACGGGGTGACGGGGCTGTCCGAGCCCAGCGCCAGCGGCACGCCCGCGGCGGCGAGCGGGCCGAAGGGGTGCAGCGCCAGGGCCCGCTGGCGGCCGAGCCGGGCGGCGTAGACGCCGTCCGACCCGCCCCAGGCGGCGTCGAAGGCCGGCTGGACGCTGGCGACCAGCCCGAGCCGGGCCATGGTGGCGATGCCGGCGGCGTCCACCGCCACGGCGTGCTCGAGGCGGTGGCGCGAGGCCGCCAGCGGCGGGGCGCCGGAGGCGGCCAGCGCGTCGGCGGCGGCGCTGAAGGCCTGCAGGGCCACGTCCAGGCCGGCGTCGCCGATGGCGTGCACCCCGGCCTGCAGGCCCGCGCGGGTGCAGGCCAGCACGTGGTCGCGCAGCGCGTCGACGTCGAGGTAGCCGTGCCCGCGCGAGCCCGGCGCGTCGGCGTAGGGCTCGCGCAGCAGCGCCGTGCGCGAGCCGAGGGCGCCGTCCACGCACAGGTCCCCGCCGAGCCCGAGCAGCACCCCGTCGGGCAGGGCCAGCTCGGCGACCAGGGCGCGGGCGGCGTCCTCGTCCGCCACCAGCTCCCCCCACAGGGCCAGCACCTCGGGCAGCGCGGCGCCGTCGTCCTGCTCCCCGCTCCGCTCGTCCCCGCGCCGGCCACCCGTCGGGCCCGGCCCGGAGGCGAGGGCCACGAGGTCGCGCAGGTCCTCGGGGGAGCCGACGTGGGGGGCGGAGCACTCGTGCACGCTGCCGATGCCCACCGCCGCGGCGGCCCGCAGCGCGCGCCGCTGCACCTGCCGGCGGCGCAGCGGGTCGTCGCGCAGGGAGCTGCGCGCGGCGGCGCGGGCGGCGTGGTGGGCCTCGCGCTCCACCCGGCCCTCGTGAGCCTGGTCGGTGACGCCGGCGCGGGCGGCCAGGGCCGGGGAGACGACGGCGGAGTGCACGTCGACGCGGGAGAGGTAGACCTCCGCCCCGCCGGCGGCGCGCTCCAGCTCGGCGGCGGTCGGCGGGCGGCCCTCGGGCCAGCCGGTCTCGTCCCAGCCGTGGCCCAGCACCGGCTCGCCGGGGTGCGCTGCCGCCGCGCGCGCCACCAGCTCCAGCGCCCCGACCAGGCTGCGGGTCCCGGTGAGGTCCACGCCCGCCAGCGCCAGCCCGGTCTCGGTGGTGTGGACGTGGGCGTCCACGAAGGCCGGGGTGACCAGCGCGCCGTCCAGGTCGACCACGTGCAGCGGCTCGTGGTCGGCGCGGGCGCGGGCCGCCTGGGCGTCGGCGGCCTCGCCCGAGCCCACCCAGGCCACGGTCGGGCCCTCCAGGAGGACGGCGGTGGCGAAGGGGTCGGCGGGTGAGTAGACGCTGCCGCCGCGGTAGAGGACGCGCCGGGGTGCGTCGCTGGCCGGGACCTCGCCCTGGCCGGTGGTCTCGCTCACCGCCTCATTCTGCCGTCGTCGGCGGTGAGGCCGGACCGAGGCCGCACGGTTCTGTTATCAGGTGGCGGCGGCCACCGCCCTACGCTGGCCGCCGTGCCCCCCGACACCGCGCCGCGGACGATGCTCCTGGACGCCGCCACCGTGTACTTCCGCGCCTTCTACGCCATCCCCTCCTCGGTCACCGCCCCCGACGGCACCCCGTCCGGGGCGGTCCGCGGCTTCCTGGACATGACGGCGGCGCTGGTCGACAGGTTCCGCCCCGCCGCCGTGGTCGCCTGCTGGGACCAGGACTGGCGCCCGGCCTGGCGGGTGGCCCGGATCACCTCCTACAAGGCCCACCGCGTGGCCGGCACCGGAGCGGGGGCCGGCGAGGAGGTGCCCGAGCACCTGCCCGCGCAGGCCGACGCCATCGCCGAGCTGCTCGAGGCCCTCGGCCTGCCCCGCCTCGGGGCGCCCGCCTGCGAGGCCGACGACGTCGCCGGTGTGCTGGCCACCCGCCCGGGGCGCACCGGGGTCGACGTCGTCAGCGGCGACCGCGACCTGCTGCAGCTGGTCGACGACGGCGCCCGCGGCGGCGCGGGCGTGCGCGTGGTGTGGATCGGCAAGGGCGTGGGCAGCGCCGAGGTGGTCGACGCCGCCGCCCTCGCCGAGCGCTACGGCCTGCCCGACGACGACCGCGCCCGTCCGGGCGACGCCTACGCCGACCTCGCGGTGCTGCGCGGCGACCCCAGCGACGGCCTGCCCGGCGTCGCGGGCATCGGGGAGAAGACCGCGGCGAGCCTGCTGCGCCGCCACGGCGACCTGCTCGGGGTCCTGCAGGCCGCCCTGGACGGCGACGCGTCGGTGACGCCCGCGCAGCGCCGGCGCCTGGCGGAGGCGGCCGGCTACCTCGACGTCGCGCCGCGCGTGGTCCGCGTGCTGCGCCACGGGGAGGTGGTCGAGCCCTTCGGCGACGACGCGCGCGGGGCCGACGCGGCCGACGTCCCCGAGCCCGCGCCCGGCCGGCCCGACGAGGCCGCGGTGGCGGCCGTGGCCGAGCGCTGGGGCGTGCGCTCCCCCGCCGAGCGCCTCCTGGCCGCCCTCACCCGCTGACCCGCCCCTGGCCGACGGGGCGGCACCCTCAACCCTCGAGCGAGGGTCGAGGCTCAGGCGCAGGGTGAGGGTTGCGCCGTTCGCGCAGGTCAGGCGGTCCGGGCGGTCGAGCCCGCCGAGTACGTCACGACCCCGCGGTCGACCAGCGCGATCGCCTGGCGCGCCGTGCGCGCCAGCGCGTCGCCCTCGTCGGTGCCCGCCCGCGCCGCCACGACGACCACCTGGTCGAGCAGGTCGAGCAGCTGGCGGGCCCAGCGGACGAAGTCGCCGGCCGCCAGGTCGACGGGGCCGCGCGCGGCGTCCAGGACCGCGTCCAGCGTCGCCCCGCGGCACCAGCGGTGCACCGGCCACACCAGCCCCAGGTCGGGCTCGGCGGTGGGCCGCAGGCGGTGGGCCTCCTCGGCGTCGGACAGCTGGGACCAGGCCCGCACTGTCGCGTCCAGGGCCGCGGAGACGGCCTGCCCGCCCGGGGTGTGGGCCGCCGGGGGGCCCTCCTCGCGGCGCGCCTCGTACACGATCGTGGAGAGCACCGTGGCCAGCCCGGCGGCGTCCAGGGCCGCCCAGGCGCCCGAGCGCAGGCACTCGGCCACGAGGAGGTCCTTCTCGGCGTAGACGCGGCGCAGCACCTGCCCGGCGGAGGTGACGCGCAGCTCCCCGGGCAGCTCCCCGGGGCGCTCCAGCCCGCCGTCGCCGCCCTCGCCGGGTCCGGCGGGCTCGAGGTAGCCGAGCTCCACCAGCAGGTCGCAGACCCTGTCGAAGGTCCGGGCGATCGTGCCGGTGCGCGACTCGATGCGCGCCAGCACGCCGTCGTGCTCCTTGCGCAGCCGCTCCCAGCGCTCGGCCCAGCGGGCGTGGTCCTCCCGGTCCGGGCAGCCGTGGCAGGGGTGCTGGCGCACCTGGCGGCGCAGCCGGTTGACCTCGGCGCTCACCTGGTCGTCGCGCAGCGGGCGCTGACCGCCCGGGGCCCCCTGGCCGCGGGAGCCGCGCGGCGCGAGCTCCTCCACCGGGCCGCGGCGGCGCCGGCGGGCCCCCTCGCCCTCCAGCTCGCCGATGCGGCGGCGCAGGGCGGCGTACTCGGAGAAGTCGCCCAGGTGGCACGTCATGGCCTCGGCGTAGCCGGCCAGCCCCTCGGACTGGGTGCGGGCCTGGCGGGCCAGGCCCACCACGCCGCGGTCGGCCTGGAACTGGGCGAAGGAGGTCTCCAGCACCTCCCGCGCCCGCGCCCGGCCCACCTGCGCGACGAGGTTGACGGCCATGTTGTAGGTCGGCCGGAAGCTCGAGCGCAGCGGGTACGTGCGGGTGGAGGCCAGGCCGGCGACGCCCTCGGCGTCCAGCCCGGGCTGCCACAGCACCACGGCGTGGCCCTCCACGTCGATGCCGCGCCTGCCCGCCCGCCCGGTCAGCTGGGTGTACTCCCCCGGGGTGACGTCGACGTGGGACTCCCCGTTGAACTTCACCAGCTTCTCGATCACCACGCAGCGCGCCGGCATGTTGATGCCCAGGGCGAGGGTCTCGGTGGCGAAGACGGCCTTGACCAGGCCCCGGGCGAACAGGTCCTCCACGACCTCCTTGAAGGTCGGCAGCATGCCCGCGTGGTGGGCCGCCACGCCGCGCGAGAGCCCGTCGAGCCAGTCCCAGTACCCCAGCACCGCCAGGTCGACGTCGGGCAGGGCCGCGCAGCGCTCCTCGACCACGGCGCGGATCTCACGGCGCTCGGCGTCGGTGGTCAGGCGCACCCCGGCGGCGACGCACTGGCGCACCGCGGCGTCGCACCCGGCGCGGGAGAACACGAAGACGATGGCCGGCAGCAGGTGCGCCTCCTCCAGCTCCCCGAGCACCTCCGCGCGGGAGGGGGCGTGCACCCGGGCGCGCACCGCCGGGGAGCGCTGCCCGCCGCGCGGGGGCCGCCGTCCGGGGTGGGCGCGCCCGCCGCGACCGCCGGGGCCGCCGCGCTGGACGTCCTCGCGCGACATCCGCACGAGCTCGGGGTTGACCTCCAGCTGCGTGCTCGGCTCGGCGGGGACGGTGCCGCGACGGCTGGGCACGCCGCGGCCGGGGGTGCGCCCGGCCCGGCCGCGGTGCCCGCCCGGGCCGTGGTGCTCGCCCTCGCCGCGCTCGGTGAACAGGTCCACCACGCGGGTGCCCACCATGACGTGCTGCCACAGCGGGACGGGGCGGTGCTCGGAGACGACGACGTCGACGGCGCCGCGCACGGTGGCCAGCCAGTCGCCGAACTCCTCGGCGTTGCTCACGGTGGCGCTCAGGGAGGTGATGAGCACGTCGTCGGGCAGGTGGATGATCACCTCCTCCCAGACCGCGCCGCGGGCGCGGTCGGCGAGGTAGTGCACCTCGTCCATGACCACGTGCGCGAGGCCGTCCAGCGCCGGGGAGCCGGCGTAGAGCATGTTGCGGAGCACCTCGGTGGTCATGACGACGACGGGCGCGTCGCCGTTGACGGAGGTGTCCCCGGTGAGCAGGCCCACCCGCTCGGAGCCGAACCTCTCGGCCAGCTCGGCGTGCTTCTGGTTGCTCAGCGCCTTGATCGGCGTGGTGTAGAAGGCCTTGCGCCCCGAGGCCAGGGCCAGGTGGACGGCGAACTCCCCGACCACGGTCTTGCCCGCGCCCGTGGGGGCCGCCACGAGCACCCCGCGCCCGGCCTCCAGGGCCTCGCAGGCGCGCAGCTGGAAGTCGTCCAGGTCGAAGCCGAGGGCCTCGCGGAACCTGCCGAGCTCGCTGGTCTGGAGCGCCCGCTCGCGCTGGGCGCGGGCCCTGGCGGCGGCGAACCGCTCCGCCGGCGAGGACCCCGAGGACGACGGCACAGCCATGCCTCGAGCCTAAGCGCCAGCGCCGACGGCGCCCGGTGCCGCGGCGTCAGAGGGCGCTGGCCTCGTCGTCCGACAGGCCCGCGTACTGCGGGTCGCCCTTGGCGCGGCGCCTGTCGTTGAGCATGCAGATGCCGATCGCGACGGCGAAGAGCAGGAGCATGGGCGTGGCGAGGGTGAACATCGCGACGATGTCCGGGGTCGGGGTGGCGATCGCCGCGAAGAGGAAGCAGAGCACCGTCACCCACCGCCACGCCTTGAGCACGGCCTTCCCGGACAGCAGGCCCAGCAGGTTCAGCCCGACGAGGACGACGGGGAGCAGGAACGCGCACCCGAAGACCAGGACGGTGCGCATGACGAAGCCGAGGTAGTCCTCCGCGGCGATGATGTTGGCGCCGTCGGAGGGCGTGAAGGAGGTGAAGAAGCTGACGACGTTGGGGATGAAGAGGCTGGACAGCCACACGCCGGCGAGGAAGAGCGGGACCGCGGCGGCCATGAAGCCGATCGCGTACCGGCGCTCCTTCTTGGTCAGCCCCGGGGTCACGAACGCCCACAGCTGGTAGATCCACACCGGGCTGGAGACGATGAACCCGATCCACACGGACAGCTTCAGCTTCAGGTCGAACGGCGTGCCGACGCCCTGGAAGTTGATGGCGATGTCCAGCCCGCGCTCCTTGGCGGCCTCGATGGGGGCCGTCAGGTAGTCGAGCACCGGGTCGTAGAGGAACCAGCCGGCCACGGAGCCGACCAGCACCGCCACGGCCGCGATGGTGACGCGCTTGCGCAGCTCGAGCAGGTGCTCGCGCAGCGGCATGCGCCCCTCGGGGTCCTTGCCGCGCCGCGAGGGGCGCGGTGGGGTCTCGGTGGCCACGCCGGTCACCCTCCGGTCAGCGGGTCGTCGGTCGGCATCGAGGGTGCGGGCGGGCCGACCTCAGGCGGAGTGGCGCTGCTGGTCGTAGGAGGTCTGCGTCGGGGGCTGCTCGCGGCGCTGCTCGTCGACCACGCGGCCCTCCAGCGGGCGCGAGGGGCCGCCGTCGTGCTCGGAGGCGGGACGGCGCTCGTCGTCCGACTTCATCTCCTTGACCTCGGACTTGAAGATCCGCATCGAGCGCCCGATGCTCCGGGCGGCGTCGGGAAGGCGCTTGGCGCCGAAGAGCAGCACGACCAGGAGCAGCACGACGACGAGCAGCACCGGGTTGTCGAAGATTGCGCGCACAGTCCACCTCCGATGTGGGAACGGGCCCACTGTAACCCCGGGGCCGGTGGAGCCAGGGCCACTCCACCTGGGTGCCAGCAGGGAGTCCGGCGCTCAGCCCCCGGCGCGGCGCAGGCGCAGCTGCTCGCGGCGGGCCTCGCGCCGGGCGGCCACGCGGCGCGCCCGCCGCCTGCGCAGCTTCGCCTGCTCGCGGCGGCGCTGGGCGCGCAGGGCGTGGGGGTCGTCCATGACGGAGTGCGCCGGCTTCTGGGTGGGCAGCTGCTCGACCTGGGCCAGGAGCTCGCCGGCGCGGGCGGAGGCCTCCCCCGCGGCGCCGAGGACGCCGAAGCCCTTCCTCACCACGCCCCAGGCCAGCAGGCCCAGCACGACGAGGCCGGCCAGACCCAGCCCCAGGTACACCGCGACCCACCACCAGCCCATCGCAGCAGGCTAGAGGTGGGTCGGCGGTGGGGACCGGTGGGGCTGCGGGCGGCGGAGCGCGCCCGCCCGCAGCGGCGGCCTCAGGCGGGGTGGCGCAGCCGGGTGGTGGCGGCGGCCACGACGTCGGTGCCCTCCAGCGCCAGGGTGAAGTCCAGGACGTCGTCCCAGCTGATGGTGGAGCCGGTGTGCTCCTCCAGCGCCTCGGCGGGCACCGACCAGTGCTCGGCGGGCACCCCGCCGGTGGTGAGCAGGCGGGCGACCTCGTCGGTGGCGTGCTTGCGCACCTCCTCGGTGCACTCCGGGCAGTCGAAGGCGTAGAAGCTCCACGCCGCCACGGTGCACACCACGAGGCGCACCTGGGGCGGGGTCAGCTCGACGTCGCCGCAGGTGGGGCAGGAGGCCTTGATGGTGGTCATGGGGGCGGGTCCTTCCGTCAGGCGCACGCCCCGGCTCCTCGGGGCTGCTGACGTCATCGGGCCCGCGACCGACCCCCTTGACCGCTCAGGGGCCCGGATGCTCCGGTCGGGCGTCGGCCGGTGGGGGGAACGCCGGCCCGTCATCCAGCCCGTCGGCCAGCCCGTCGGCCAGCGCCTCCGCCGGCCCGTGCGCGGCGAGGGCGGCGGCGGCGGCCTCGGCCACGCCCTGGGCGACCTCGGGGGGGTCGACGACGACGGCGGCGCCGCCCAGGGGGAGCAGGAGCCGGCGCAGCCAGCGGTCGTCGGGGGTGCGCAGGACGACGCGCAGGCCGTCGTCGTCGAGCTCCTCGACCCGCTCCAGCGGGACGCGCTCGGCGACCCAGCGCGCCGACCCCGACAGCTCCAGGGTGACCACGAGGTCGTCCTCGCCGGGGGTGAACAGGTGCTCGTCGACGTCGCGGGCCACGGCCTCCGGCGGCGGGGTGCCGTCGGCGTCCAGGACGGCGGCGGTGACCACCCTGTCGACGCGGAAGAGGCGGACCCCGCCGGCGCGGTGGCACCAGCCCTCGAGGTACCAGCGGCCGTCGACGGTGAGCAGGCGCATCGGGTCGACGTCGCGCTCGGTGGTCTCGTCGCGGCTGGGGACGAGGTAGTGCAGGCGCAGGCGGCGGCGCCCGGCGGGGTGGCGCAGCGCCTGGCGCAGGGTGGCGAGCACCTCGGCGGCGGCCTCGGCGCCCGCGGGGCCGGGGGCACCGGCGCCGGCGGCGGGCTCGCGGCGGGGGCCGCCCGCCCCCCCGGTGAGGTCCACCGCGAGCGCGCGGGAGGCGTGGGCGGCCTCGCCGGCGGCCTCGGTGAGCTTGGCGAGGGCTCCGGTGAGGGCCTCCCTGTCGTCCTCGGCGGAGCTGAAGCCGGGCACGTCGAGCAGGGTGCGCAGGCCGGTGATGAGGGCGAGGGCCTCGTCCAGGCCCAGGCGCAGGGGGCGGGCGATGGCGTCGGCGTTGCCGATGTGCAGGCGCCCGCCCTCCCAGTCGGCCTCGATGAGGTCGTCGGGCAGGTGGCCGGGGGTGCCGCACACGAAGAGCAGCTCGAGGTCCTTGACGAGCTGGTCGGTGGTGATGCCGAACCTGTCGGCCACCTCCTGCAGCGGTGCTCCCTGGTGCTCCAGCACCCAGGGGACCATGGCGAGCAGGCGGGAGAGGCGGTCGGCGGCGGAGGCCTGCACGGGGGGGCGGGAGCGCCCGCGCCGGCCGGCGGGCTGGGCGGGGGTGCTCATGCGCCGGCCCGCTGCGCGTCGGCGGGGCCCGGGGCGGCACCGGAGGCGGCGCTGGGAGCGGCTGGCGGGGCGGCGTGGGCCTCCAGGACCCCGCGCAGGCGCCGCAGGACGGCCTGGCGGACGTCGTCGGGCTCGAGCACCACGGCGTGGGGGGCTGCGGCGGCCACGGTGGCGGCGAGCTCCTCGGGGTCGGTGAAGGCGACCCGGGCGACCACCTCGCGCTCGGCGTCGGCGGCGGGGACCCCGGCGCGCAGGCGCAGCTGGCCGGCGGCGCGGGGGGCCAGGCGGACGGCGGCGGTGCGGACGGCGGCGTCCCGGCCGGCCTGGGCGGCGGCGATCATGGCGCGTCCGTCGACGTCGTCGGGGACCTCGTAGGCGCCCGGCGGCCCGGTGCGGCGCACGGCGCCCTCCACGCGGGACAGGCGGAAGACGCGGGGGGCGCCGCGGTCGAGGTCGTGGCCGACGAGGTACCAGTGCCCGTGCCAGGAGGTGACCTGCCAGGGCTGGACGCTGCGCCGGGTGGGCTCGGCGGCGCCGGGGCGGCGGTAGGTGAAGGTGACGCGCTGGCGGTCGCGGGCGGCGGCGTAGAGGGGCTCGAAGGCGGGCTCGGCGGTGCGCACGCGCGGCTCGACGCCGACCAGGGACTGCTCGTCGACGTCGACGCCGAGGGCGCGCAGCTTGGTGACGGCGCGGGCGGCGGGGCCGGCGAGGCTGGCCTGGGCCCACACCCGGGCGGCCAGGGAGAGCACGGCCAGCTCGGCGGGGGTGAAGGAGACGGCGGGCAGGGCGTAGGCGTCCCTGTCGACCTTGTAGCCCTGCTCGTCGTCGAACCAGGCCGAGGCCGACCCGGTGACCAGGGGGACGCCGAGCTCGCGCAGCTCCTCCTTGTCGCGCTCGAACATCCTGTCGAACGCCTCGGTGCTGGCGCAGTCCTCGTACTGGGGCACCGCCTTGCGGATCTGCTCCTTGGTGAGCCAGGTGCGGGTGGACAGCAGGGCGATGACGAGGTTCAGGAGGCGCTCGGTCCGGCGGTCCCCCGAGGCTGCTGCCACGGCGGGGAGGCTACCGCGCGGGTGCGGAGGCGTCGCCGCGCCGGTGGCGGCCCGCGGGGACGCGCCCGGTCCCCGCAGCGGGGCGCGCGGGGGCCGACGGCCGGGTGCAGGCGGGTGTAGGCAGGTGTAGGTGGGTGTAGCGGATCCCTACACGGCCCTACAGACCGCTACACCCGTAGGCTGCGGGGGTGGACCCGGTGGCCAACCCCTACGCGCCCGGCGCCGGTCGCACCCCGGCGGCGCTGGTGGGCCGCGACCGCCAGCGGGAGGCCTGGCGGGTGGGGCTGGACCGGGTCGAGCGCGGCCGCACGGCGCAGCCGGTGGTGCTCTACGGCCTGCGCGGGGTGGGCAAGACGGTGCTGCTGTCCAGCTTCCGCACCGCCGCGGCCCAGCGCGGGTGGGTGGTGGCGCAGGTCGAGGCCGGCCGCGGCAGCGCCGGCTCCCCCGCAGGGCTGCGCGGGGCGGTCGGCGAGGCGCTGCACGCCCCCCTGGTCGACCTGGCCCGCCCCAGCGCCGGGCGCCGCCTGCTGGCGGCGCTGCGCACCGCGCTGAGCTTCAAGGCCTCCTACGACACCGCCGGCACCTGGAACTTCGGGGTGGACCTGGACACCGCCGGCGGGGGCGGGGCCGACACCGGCGTGCTGGAGGCCGACCTCGCCAAGCTGGTGCGCGACGTCTCGGCGGGCGCAGCGGAGGAGGGCAGGGGAATGGCGCTGCTGGTCGACGAGGCGCAGGACGCCACCGCCGAGGAGCTCGCGGCCCTGTGCGCCGTCACCCACGCCGCGGGCCAGCAGGACTGGCCGGTGCTCGTGGCCCTGGCCGGCCTGCCGAGCCTGCCGCGGGTGCTCTCCGAGGCCAAGTCCTACGCCGAGCGGCTCTTCGTCTACGAGCGCATCGAGCAGCTCACCCCCGACGCCGCCGTGGAGGCGCTGGTGGCGCCCGCGGTGGCCGAGGGCGTGCACTGGACCGACGGCGCGGTGGAGCTGGTGGTGGCCGCCACCGGTGGCTACCCCTACTTCCTGCAGCAGTTCGGCCAGGAGTGCTGGAACGAGGCCGAGGGGCCCACCATCGCCCACGCCGACGCCCGGGTGGGCGCCGCCCGCGGCCGCGCCGCCCTCGACGACGGCTTCTTCAGGTCCCGGTGGGACCGCGCGACCACCGCCGAGCAGGCCTACCTGCGGGCCATGGCCGTCGACGGTGACGCCGGCTCCCCCTCCGGCGAGGTCGCCGCCCGGCTGGGCCGCAAGGTGGCCAGCCTGGGGCCGGCGCGGGCCAGCCTCATCGCCAAGGGGCTGGTCTACGCCCCCGAGCACGGGGTGGTGGCGTTCACCGTGCCCGGCATGGCCGACTTCATCGGGCGGCAGCCCGTCAGCTGAGCAGGGCGGCAGCCAGCGGGCCGACCCCTGCCCCACCGCCCTGGTCCCACCCGGCCGTGGCGAGGGCCTCGTCGTAGCGGCGCAGCGCGAGGTCGGCCAGGCGCACGTCGACGTCGCCGTCGGCGCACAGCGTCGCCGCGACGACGTCGGCCGCCCCGCCCGTCCCCGCACCGGGGCCGAGCAGCGCCTCGAGCCGCCGGGAGAACACCCCGGGCGCGAGCAGGTAGGGCGCCACCGCCACCCGGCGGCGGGGGTGGGCGGCGCGCGACCGGGCGCACGCCTGCGCCACGGTCGGCTCCTGGGCGCTGGCGTACCCCGCGGTGACGGGCCCGGTGCGGCGGGCTGACAGGGCCGCGAGCACCTCCTCGACGTCGGCCGCGGCCCGCGGGGCCAGGGAGCCGGCGGCGGCGAGCACCACGGCGTCCTCGTCGCGGGCACCGGCCGCCGCCAGGCGGTCGAGCAGGACGTCCACGAGCACGGGGTCCGGTCCCAGCGCCGCCGCGGCCACGGCCCGGCCGCCGGCGGCGCGGGCCGCGCGCACGGCGCCCTCGACGTCGCAGCGCACGTGGTACCCGGTGGACAGCAGCAGGGGGACGACGACGCAGGCCCGCCCGGCCGCGGCCAGGCGGGCGACGACGTCGTCCAGGGCGGGCTTCTGGACGTCGACGTGGGCGGCCACCACCTCCAGGCCGGGCCGGGCTGCGGCCACCGCCAGGCGCAGCTGGGCGACCGTCCGCCGGCCGGTGGGCGAGCGGGTGCCGTGGGAGACGGCCACGAGCACCGGCGGGTCCCCGGGCGCGGGGGCTCGGTCCGGGCGTGGGGCGCTCACGCGAGGCCCAGGGCGTAGCCGCGCTTGACCACCGTGCGCACGAGGGCCTCGCCGCCGGCGGGGCGCGGCAGCGCCGCCCGCAGCCGGGCCACGGCCACCTCCACGGCGTGGCCGTCGGTGGCGGCCGGCAGCTCGGCGAGCAGCTCGCCGCGGGAGACGACGCGGCCGGGCGCTGCGGCCAGGCGCGCCAGCAGCGACAGCGGCCCGGGTGCCAGGTCCAGCACGCGGCCGTCGAGCACGGCCGCGCGGGCGCGCACCACCAGCTCCCCGGCCGGGGTGGCCACCCGGGCGCGGGGGTGCTCGGCCAGGTGCGCCGACAGGCAGCGCATGAGGGCGCCCAGGCGCCAGCGCTCGGGCACGAGGGGGTCCAGGCCGCGCTGGCGCAGCGGCGCGGCGGTGACGTCGCCGACGGCGCAGCAGACGACGTCGGCGCTCCCCATGGCCGCGAGCACACCCGGCAGGCGGCCGCGGCGCTCGGCGGCCTCCAGGAGCGCCACGGCACCGGGGGCGGAGGTGAACGTCACGGCGTCGAGGCTGCGGGAGGCCAGGGCGTCGACGAGCCTGTCGACGGCGCCGGGCTCCTCCGGGGGCTCCCAGCGGTAGACGGCCACGGTGCGCACGTCCGCGCCGGCGCGCCGCAGGGGCTCGAGGTCCTCCAGACCCGCGGCGCCGTGCAGCTGCACGAGCACCGACCTGCCGGCCGCGCCCTGCGCCAGGAGGTGCTCGACGGCCTCCGCGGTCTGCTCGCTGGCCGCCGTCCACGCCTCGGACAGGCCCGCGGCGCGCACCGCGCCGCGGGCCTTGGGCCCGCGGGCGAGCACCTGCGTGCCCGCCAGCGCGGCCACCAGGGCCTCGTCCAGGCCGTGGGCCTCGGCGGCGGAGATCCACCCCCGCAGGCCGATGGCGGTGGTGACCACGAGCACGTCGGGCGGGTCGGCGATGGCGGCGCGGGTGCCGGCCACGAGGGCGGCGTCCTCGGCGATGGGGACGATGCGCATGGTTGGGGCGTGGAGCACGCCGGCACCGCGGCGGGTGAAGGTGGCGATGAGCTCGTCGGAGCGGCGGTGGCTCGTGACGCCGATCGTGGCGCCGAGCAGCTGGGTGGGGTCCAGCTCGGTGCAGGGCCCGGGGGCGGTCACGAGCTCGGCGGTCCCGGAGGTGGCGCTCACCGCTGGGCCGCGGCGCCGGGGCGCGGCGCGGCGTGGGCGCTGGCCGGGCCGGTGCGCGGTGCGGGGTGCCTGCGGGCCATGGCGGCCACCGCGCCGATGACGAGCACGGCGGGCGCCTGCACGCCGCGGCGCTGCGCCGTGGCCGCGGCGTCGGCGAGCGTCGCCGTCGTCGTCCTCTGCTGCGGGGTGCAGCCGCTCTCGACCACGGCGACGGGCAGCTGGGGGTCGGCGCCCTGGGCCACGAGCCCGTCGGCCAGCTCGGCGAGCCGGGAGACGCCCATGAGCACCACCAGGGTGCCGCCGCGGCGGGTCTGGGCGGCCAGGTCGCGCAGCTCGTCGGCGGCGAGGACGTCGTGGCCGGTCATCACGGTCACCGAGCGGGAGGTGCCGCGGTGGGTGACGGGGATGCCGGCGGCGGCGGGCACGGCCAGGGCGCTGGTGATGCCGGGCACGACGTCGCAGGGCACGCCGGCGGCGCGGCAGGCCGCCAGCTCCTCGGCGCCGCGGCCGAAGACGTAGCCGTCCCCGCCCTTGAGGCGCACCACGCGCAGGCCGCGCAGCGCGCGGTCGACGAGCACCCGCTCGATCTCGCGCTGCGGGACGGGGTGGTGGTCGGGGGCCTTGCCGACGTCGACCACCTCCACGTCGGCGTCCAGCTCGGCCAGCAGGTCGCGCGGGGCGAGCCTGTCGACGACGACGACGTCGGCCTCCGCGAGCGCCCGCCGGCCTGCGAGGGTGATGAGGGAGGCGTCGCCGGGGCCGCCGCCGACGAGGGTGACGCGGCCCAGCCCGTGGCCGGGGCGGCGGTGGCGGCGCAGGGGCAGCGCGCCGGAGGTCAGGCCGAGGCGGACGCCGTCGCGGACGGCGGCGGCGCGGCGGGGGTCGCCGCCGGCGGTGACGGAGACGACGACGTCGTCGTGGCGCACGACGGCGGGGGTCCACGCCCGCGAGCGCTGCGCGTCGTCGGCGCGCACGCACCACAGGCGGCGGGAGGCGGCCTCGGCGGCCACGGCGTCGTCGGTGCGGGGCACGCCGGTGGCGGTGTGGACGAGCCAGGCGCCGTCGAGGTCGGTGGCCGCGAACCTGCCCCGGCGCCAGGACAGCTGGCCGGCGGCGTCGAGCTCGGCGACCTCCGGGCAGGCCCGCGGGGCGACGAGCAGCACGTCCGCTCCGGCCTCGAGCAGGCCCGCGGCGCGGCGGGCGGCCACCGGGCCGCCGCCGACCACCACGGCGCGCCGTCCCTGCAGGTCGAGGTGCAGCGGGTAGGTCGGGCTCATGGGCGCCAGGGTGCCCGCGGTGTGTGACGGGCGTGTTGCGCCACGTTGCGGTGCGTGACGGCCGTCCTCTCACCCAGTGCGCGCGGCTGTGAGCCCCCCCTTCGCACTTTCCGCGGCAAGTGCGCTTCCGGCCCCCCTCCTTCTCGCACTTGCCGCGGAAGGTGCGGGAAGGAGGGCGTCGTCGGGGCACTTGCCGCGGAAAGTGCGGGACGGGGCGGGCTGGCCGGTCAGGCGGGGGTGACGTGGACGTGTGGGCCGTCGGGGGTGTCGACGACGACGACGGCGTGCACGCGCACCGGCGCCTGGCCAGAGGTCGACTCGCCCGTGCGCAGGTCCCACGTGTTGAGGTGCAGCGGGCAGATGACCACGCAGGAGTCGATCTGCCCGTCCGCGAGCGGCCCGCCGGAGTGGGGGCACACGGCGTCGACGGCCGAGACGCGGCCGTCGCGGTGGTGGAACACCGCCACCTGAGCGCCGTCCACGACGTACGCGCGCCCCTCCCCCGGGGGGATCTCCGCGAGCGCAGCGACCCGCACCCCGGTCGTCGCCGTCGCCGTCGCCGTCCTCGTGTCCACCGCGGTCACTGCTGCGCTCCAGCCATGAGGGCCTCCCGGTTGGGCATGACGACCTCCACGGGGAGCTGCTCGCGGGGCGTGCCGCCGGGAGCGCCCATGGGGCGCCCGGGCACCACGGGCAGCGGGAGCAGCGGCAGCGCGGGGGCGGAGAAGCGGCCGGGCGCGTCGGGGGCGTCGCGCTCCTTCCACGGGTCGCGGTAGGCGGCGCAGGCGGCGTCGATCTCGGCGTCCAGCTGCTCGCACATCCCGTCGGAGTCCTCCACGAGCACCAGCCGCAGCCGCTCGATGCTCAGCCGGGGCACGAAGTCGTAGGTGCGCTCCAGCCAGTTGCCCCAGGTCCGGTAGAACTGGATGAACCTGCCGGTCAGCGCGATGACGGCCTCGGGCGAGTCGACCGTGGCGAGCAGGTCGCCCTTGCGGACGGACGCCCCTGCGGCGCCCCCCACGTAGACCTCCCACTTCCCGCCCCCGATGGCGACGACGCCGACGTCCTTGACGTAGGCCTCCGCGCAGTTGCGCGGGCAGCCGACCACGCCGAGCTTGAGCTTGGCGGGGGTCTCGATGCCCTGGAAGCGCTCCTCGATGGCGATGCCGAGGGCGGTGGAGTCCCCCAGGCCGAAGCGGCAGTAGTCGGTGCCGACGCAGGTCTTCACCGTGCGCATCGACTTGCCGTAGGCGTACCCGGACGGCATGTCGAGGTCGGCCCAGACCTTCGGCAGGTCCTCCTTCGTGACGCCCAGCATGTCGATGCGCTGCCCGCCGGTGACCTTGAGCATCCCGACGCCGTACTTCTCGGCCACGTCGGCGATGCGGCGCAGCTGGTCGGGGGTGGTGACGCCGCCCTTCATCTGCGGGACCACGCTGAAGGTGCCGTCGCGCTGGATGTTGGCGTGGACGCGGTCGTTGATGAACCGGGCGTCGCGCTCGTCGACGAACTCCGTCGGCCACAGGGTCCGCAGCAGGGAGGTCAGGCCCATCTTCGACTTCGCGTCCTCGGTGCCACCGGGCGCGAGCGCGGCGAAGACGGCCGAGACGGAGGTGAGGTGCTGCTCGCGGATGGCGGCGACGAGCTCGTCCTTGCGCAGCGGCACGCCGGGCACGTACCAGTGGACGGACGGGTCCTCGGTGAGCGCCCCGCCACCGGCGGCGACGGCGTGCTCCACGAGCGTGCCGACGACGTCCTTGCACGAGCCGCAGCCCTTGCCGGCGCGGGTGGCGTCCATGACGCCCCGCACTGATGAACACCCACCGGCCACGGCACTGCGGATGTCGCCCTTGGTCACGCCGTTGCAGTTGCACACCTGCGCGTCGTCCGCCAGGTCCTCCACGGAGCCCTCGGCGGTGGCGCCGAGGTCGAAGAGCAGCTCCACGCGCTGCTCGGGCAGCGGCAGCCCCCTGTCGAACACCTGCTGCAGCGCGGCGCTCTTGCGGGTGTCGCCGAGCAGCGTCGCGCCGACGAGCCTGCCGTCGCGCACCACCACGGACTGGTACAGCCCGCGGCGGACGTCGGAGAAGACGACGTGCTCGTCCTCGGGGTGCACCGGGCCCGACTGGCCGATGGAGGCGACGTCGACGCCGGCCACCTTGAGCTTGGTCGACGTCCTCGACCCGTGGTAGGCGGCGTCGGGGTCGGCGCCGCTGAGGACGTCGGCGAGCACGGTGGCCTGCTCCCACAGCGGTGCCACCAGGCCGTAGGTCTCCCCGCGGTGCTGGGCGCACTCCCCCAGGGCGTACACCTGCGACCCGACGGGCTGCTCCACGCAGCGCATCTGGTCGTCGACGACGATGCCCCGCTCCACCACCAGGCCCGCCCGCAGGCCGACGTCGGTGGTGGGGCGGATGCCGGCGGTGACCACCACCATGTCGGCCGGGAAGGTGCGGCCGTCCTTGAGGACGACGCCAGAGACCCGGCCCTTCTCGGTGCATGCGGTCAGCCCCGTGGTGCGGGCGCCGGTCACCACGGAGATGCCGGCCTCCTCGATCGAGCGCCGCAGCACGGCGCCGGCGTCGGCGTCGAGCTGCTGGTTCATGAGGTGCTGCGGGGAGTGGATGACGGTGACGTCCAGGCCGTGGTTCTGCAGGCCCTTGGCGGCCTCCAGCCCCAGCAGCCCGCCGCCGATGACGACGGCGCGCTCGTGGTGCCCCGACCGGGCCTCCTCGAGCATCGCCCGGGTCTCGTCGAGCGACCGGAAGCCGGAGACGCCCGGCAGCAGCGAGCCGTCCTCGCGGCGCAGCCCGTCCATCGGCGGGAAGTGCGGGGAGGAGCCGGTGGCGATGACCAGCACGTCGTAGCCGGTGCGGGCACCGGTGGCGTCGACGACCTCGCGGGCGGGCAGGTCGACGTCGACGACGCGGACCCCCGAGCGCAGCTCGATGCCGTTCTCGGCGTACCAGCCGATCTCGTTGAGGTAGATCGACTCCTCGCCGTCCTCGCCCGCGAGGACGTGCGACAGCATGATCCGGTTGTAGTTGCCGTACGGCTCGTCACCGAAGACGGTGATCTCGAACTGGTCGGACGCGCCGCGCTCGAGCAGCTCCTCCAGCAGCCGGGCGCCGGCCATGCCGTTGCCCACCAGCACCAGGTGGCGCTTCCTCGTCACGTGCATCAGACCTCCACCAGACCCAGGTCGACGACGACGCTCGCCACCAGCCCTGACGGCGCCGCCACGTGCAGCTCCAGCACCTCACCGGCCTCGACGTCCTCCACCACCCGCAGCGGCACGTGCACGTCCCCCTTGGCGCCGATCGGGAACCAGCGCATCGGCACCCCGTCCCGCACGAGCACGACGATCAGCAGCTCGTCGCTGGCGTTGCCGCCGCGGAAGTACAGGACCTGCGCGCGCCGGCCCTCGGGGACGGCGTAGGTGAGGGACTCGTCGAGCAGCGCGTGCTTGTCGAGGCCGGCCCCGGTGACGGGGAAGACCCCCTGCAGGAAGCGGAAGGTCGAGCTCATCGGGCATCTCCTCGGGTGGTGCGGTCGGGTTCGCGACGGAGGTCAACGGCTTCGGGGTCTGCGCCACCAGGGTCGTGGCGCTCCAGGCGCACGGCGCACGCCTTGAACTCCGGCATCCGGCTGACGGGGTCCAGGCGGGTGTCGGTGAGGGCGTTGGCCACGCTCATCCCGCCCCAGTGGAAGGGCACGAAGACCGTCCCGGTGACGATGTCCTTGGTCACCCGGGCGCGGAACAGGGCGCTGCCGCGGCGGGTGGTGAGGCGCACGAGGTCGCCGTCGGCCACGCCGTGGCGGCGGGCGAGGTCGGGGTGCAGCTCGGCGCGCGCGTCGGGGTCGGCCATGACCAGCTGGCGCACCCGCCGGGTCTGGGTGCCGGACTGGTACTGCGCCATGGTCCGGCCGGTGGTGAGCACGTAGGGGAACTCCGCCGCCGAGGTCCGCTCGGCGCGGGGGGTGTACCGGACCACGGCGCACTGCGCCCGGCCGTCGTGGGTGGGGAAGGACTCGGCGAACAGCCGCGGGGTGCCGGGATGCTGCTCCCCGCCGTCGTCGTCCTGCTGCGGGCAGGGCCAGAAGACTCCCTGCTCGGCCTCGAGCCGGGTGTAGGTGATGCCGGAGTAGTCCGCCCGGCCGCCCGCGCTGGCGCGGCGCAGCTCGGTGAAGACGGCCTCCGGGTCGGTGGGGAACGCGGCGTCGGCGTCCAGCCCGTCCGGCAGGTCGAGGCGGTGGGCCAGGGCGTTGAGCAGCTCCAGGTCGTCGCGGACGCCGTCCGGGGGTGCCAGCGCCCGGCGCCGCAGGACGACGCGCCCCTCGACGGTGGTCATCGTGCCGGCCTCCTCGGCCCACTGGGCGGTCGGCAGGACGACGTCGGCCAGCGCCGCGGTCTCGGACAGGAAGAAGTCGACGACGACGAGGTGGTCCAGCGCCGCGAGCCGGCGGCGCACGCGCTCGGCGTCCGGGGCGGAGACGACGGGGTTGGAGGCGAGCAGCAGCAGCGTGCGCACGCCGTCGCCCGTGCCGGACTCGCCGCCGCCCAGGGCGTCGAGCATCTCGTAGGCGGAGCGCCCCGGGCCGGGGAGCACGTCGGGGTCCACGCCCCAGACGTCGGCGACGTGGGCGCGGGCGGCGGAGTCGGTGATGGACCGGTAGCCGGGCAGCTGGTCGGCCTTGAGGCCGTGCTCCCGACCGCCCTGGCCGTTGCCCTGCCCGGTGACGGTGCCGAAGCCGGAGCCCGGTCGGCCGGGCAGCCCGAGGGCGAGCGCGAGGTTGGCCTGCGCCAGCACGGTGTCGGTGCCGTTGGCGTGCTGCTCGGCGCCGCGGCCCGAGAGCATGACGGCGCCGCCGCGGCGGGCGGCGTCGGCGAGCAGGCGGACGGCGCGGCGCAGGTCGCCCTCGGGCACGCCGGTGGTGCGCTCGACGCGGTCGGGCCACCACTGGGCGGCGGCCGCCGCCGCGGCCTCGAAGCCGGTCGTGCGGGCCTCGACGTAGTCGTGGTCGACGAACCCGTCGTGCACGGCGACGTGGAGCATGCCCAGCAGCAGCGGCAGGTCCGTGCCGGGCACCGGAGCCAGGTGCACGCCCTGCGCGGCGGCCGCCGCAGCGGTCGGGGTGCGGCGCGGGTCGACGACCACCAGTGAGGCGCCGCGCGAGCGGGCCGCGTCGAAGAACTGCATGGCGGGCGGCATCGTGGCGGCGGGGTTGCCACCGGTGATCATGATCGCGTCGGCGTCGGCGAGGTCGGCGAGGGGGAACGGCAGGCCGCGGTCGACGCCGAAGACGCGGTTCATCGCGCCGGCGGCGCTGCTCATGCAGAAGCGGCCGTTGTAGTCGATGGCGCTGGTGCGCAGCGCGACCCGGGCGAACTTGCCCAGGGCGTACGCCTTCTCGTTGGTCAGGCCGCCGCCCCCGAAGACCCCGACGGCGCCGCGGCCGTGGCGGGCCTGCGTGGCGGTGATCGCGGCGACGACGCGCTCGAGCGCCTCCTCCCACGTCACCTCGACCAGCGGGGAGGTCCGGTCACCGGGCACCGCGCGGGCCAGCGGGGTCAGCAGGCGGTCGGGGTGGTCGAGCAGCTCGGCGGCGGTCCAGCCCTTGGAGCACAGGCCGCCCCGGTTCGTGGGGAAGTCCGGGTCGGGCTCGAGCGACGCCGGCCGCCCACCGGCGGTGAGGAGGATCCCGCACTGCAGCGAGCAGTACGGGCAGTGCGTGCGCGTCGTCGTCCGGACCGGGCGCTGGCCGCTGCCAGCGCCGGCCCGGACGACGGGCGTGGAGAGGAGCACCGGGCTCAGATCCGCTCGCCCAGGCCCAGGGCGCCCTTGCGGGCGTAGACCGCCCACGTGACCGCGATGCACAGGACGTAGAAGCCGACGAACGTCCACAGGGCCGGCTGCAGCGAGCCGAACTGGGCGGTGGAGGTGGCGAAGCCGCGGTTGACCAGGAAGCCGCCGTAGGCGCCGATGCCGGCGGAGATGCCGATGCAGGCCGAGGCGATGCGCTTGGCGCGGACCATGCCCTCGACGTCGTCCGTGGAGGTCCTGCCGCGGAAGATCGCCGGGATCATGCGGTAGGTCGAGCCGTTGCCGATGCCGCTGGCGACGAACAGGACCATGAAGGCCGCGAAGAACAGCGGCAGGCTCTGCATCTGGAGCGCCACCACGGCGCCGGCTGCCCCGAGGGCCAGGACCGCGTAGGCGGCGATGCTGATGCGGGCACCGCCGAGGCGGTCGGCGAGCTTGCCGCCGTAGGGGCGGGCGAGCGACCCGACGAGCGCGCCGAGGAAGGCGATGCCGAGGTCGACCTCGGGGAACTGCGTCTTCAGCAGCAGCGGGAAGGCGGCGGCGTAGCCGATGAAGGAGCCGAAGGTGCCGATGTAGAGCAGCGAGACGATCCAGGTGTGGCGGGTGCGCGCTGCCAGCTTCCAGGCCTCGCCGTCGGCCCTGGCCTGGGAGAGGTTGTCCATGTACCGCCAGGCGCCGAACGCCGCGACGAGGATCAGCGGGACGAGGATGTAGGCGGGGCGGGCGGTGCTGGCGGCGACGCCGGCGACCACGAGGAACGGCGTGACGAACTGGATGACGGCCACGCCGATGTTGCCGCCGGCGGCGTTGAGGCCGAGCGCGGCGCCCTTCTCCTTCTCGGGGAAGAAGAAGGAGATGTTGCTCATCGAGGAGGCGAAGTTGCCGCCGCCCACGCCGGCGGTGGCGGCGACGAGGAGCATCAGCCAGAACGGGGTGCCGGGGTTGGTGGCCACGTAGGCAAGGCCGAGGCAGGGGACGATGAGCAGCAGCGCGGAGACGATCGTCCAGTTGCGCCCGCCGAACCTCGCCACGGCGAAGGAGTACGGGAAGCGCATCGTGGCGCCGACCAGCACCGGGACGGCGGTGAGCCACAGGGCCTGGTCGACGGTGATCGGGTAGCCGGCGGCGATGAGCACCGGGGTGGCGATCGACCAGAGCTGCCACACGGTGAAGCCGAGGAACTCGGCGGCGATGGACCACCACAGGTTGCGGCGGGCGACGGCGCGGCCACCGCCCTCCCACTGGGCGTGGTCCTCGGGGTTCCAGACGTCGACCCAGCGTCCGCGGCGCGGCGCGTCGGTGGTGCCGACCGCTCCGCCGTGGGGGCTGGCGAGGGGTCTGGTCGGGGTGCTGGTCGGGCCGTCCGAGGTGGTGACCACCTCGAGGCGGTCGGGCGCTGCGGCCGTGGTGGCGCGGGTGTCCTGCGACATGCCGCGAACGTAGGGACGCCGTGTTGCGTGCCGGTGCCGCTGTGTGACGGCACCGGCACGCTTCCCTCACACGGCGGCGAGGGAGGAGAGAGGTGGCGGAGGAGCGGTGCGGCTCAGCGGACGCCGACGAGGTCGACCACGAAGACGAGGGCCTCGTCCGGGCCGATGACGCCACCCGCGCCGCGCTTGCCGTACGCCTGCTCCGAGGGGATCTCCAGGCGGCGGCGGCCGCCGACGCGCATGCCGATCAGCCCGTCGTCCCAGCCCTTGATGACCTGGCCCACGCCGACGCGGAAGCTCAGCGGCTCCCCGCGGTCCCAGGAGGCGTCGAACTGCTCGCCGGTGGAGTGGGTGACGCCCACGTAGTGGGTGGTCACGGTGGAGCCCGGGGTGGCCTCGGGGCCGTCGCCGACGGAGATGTCGGTGATGACCAGCTCGGTGGGGGCGGGCCCCTCGGGCGGGTCGACCTCGGGGCGCTCGGAGGCGTGGTTCGGGGTGCTCATGGGGTCCACTGTGCCCGGACTACTGCGCGGCCAGCACGTCGACCACGAACACCAGGGTCGAGCCCGCGGGGATCGCGTCGCCCTGGTCCTGGTCCCCGTAGCCGAGGTCGGGGGGGATGACGAGCAGCACCTGGCTGCCGACGGGCACGCCCACCAGACCCTGGTCCCAGCCCTTGATGACCTGTCCCTCGCCCAGGACGAAGTCGAAGGGCGTGCCCCGGCTCCACGAGGAGTCGAACTGCTCACCGCTGGCCCAGGTGACGCCGGTGTACTGCATGGTCAGCTGCTGGCCCTGCTGGACCGGGTCACCGTCGCCCTTGACGAGCACCTGGCTGACCAGCGCGGTCGGCGGGGGCACCGACCCGTCCACGGTGATGGCGGGCACGTGCGTCCCGTCGTCCACCGCGACCGAGACGCCGTCGGGCAGGGGGGCGTCCTGGGGCGTCCCCGTGGCCCAGCCGGGCCTGACCGCCTGGACGTCGATGAGGTACACGAGGGTGTCCGTCGGGCCGATGCCGGCCTGCTCGAGGCCGCCCTGGGCGCCGTAGCCGTCCTCCGGCGCCACGGCGGTGAGCACCTGGCTGCCGACCGTGGCGCCCTCCAGGGCCTTCGTGAAGCCCGGGATGACGCCCGGGCCCAGGACGAAGGAGACGGGGCTGCCGCTCCACCCGCTGGCGCCGAACTGCTCGCCCGTCCTGCCGTTGACGCCGACGAACTCCACGGTCACCACCTCGCCCGTGGCGACCTCCTGGTCGCCGCCGGGGGTGACGACCTTGGTCGTGGTCTGCCCGGTGCTGAAGCCGGCCGGCACGCTCACCTGCGGCACGGCGGCGGCGCCGGTGGCGCCCTCCGCGGCCGGGGTGACGGTCACCTGGTCGAGGTCGGCGGCGGGCGCGGCGCTGCTCGCGCTGGAGGAGCCGCCGCCCGCGGCGTCGTCGTCGCCAGAGCCCCCCGAGCACCCCGCCAGGGCGAGGGAGCCGGTCAGGAGCAGGGCCACGACAGCAGGACGACGAGCGGCGAGCACCCGGGCACGCTACGCGACCGGGCTGGGTGCCCTCACATGCTCGCGATGAGGCGCTCCACCCGCTCGTCCACCGAGCGGAAGGGGTCCTTGCACAGCACGGTGCGCTGGGACTGGTCGTTGAGCTTGAGGTGCACCCAGTCGACGGTGAAGTCGCGGCGCTTCTCCTGGGCGGTCCTCACGAAGTCGCCGCGCAGGCGGGCGCGGGTGGTCTGCGGGGGCACGCTGGTGGCCTCGAAGACCTCGATGTCGCTGCTGACGCGCTCGACCATGCCGCGGGCGGCGAGGAGGTTGTACAGGCCGCGGGTGCGCGAGACGTCGTGGTAGGCCAGGTCGAGGCGGGCGACCCGGGCGTCGGACAGCGCCAGCCCGTGCCGGGCTCGGTAGCGCTCCACGAGCTTGAGCTTGATGACCCAGTCGAGCTCCCTGTCGACCAGGGACAGGTCCCCCTCGCGGACCGCCCGCAGGCCGCGCTCCCACAGGTCCAGCACGCGCTTGTCGGTGGTGTTCCGCGTGCCCTCCTCGTCGATGAAGGCCTTCGCGCGCTCGAGGTACTCCTCCTGCACCTCCAGCGCGCTGGCCTCGCCGCCGTTGGCCAGCTTCAGCAGCCGGCGCCCCGTGGTGTCGTGGCTCACCTCGCGGATGGCCCGGATCGGGTTCTCCAGCGACAGGTCGCGCACCGCCACGCCGCTCTCCAGCATCCGCAGGACGATGTCGACGGCGCCGGTCTTGAGCATCGTGGTGGTCTCGGACATGTTCGAGTCGCCCACGATGACGTGCAGGCGGCGGAACCTGTCGGCGTCGGCGTGGGGCTCGTCACGGGTGTTGATGATCGGCCGGCTGCGCGTGGTGGCGCTGGAGACGCCCTCCCAGATGTGGTCGGCGCGCTGGGAGAGGCAGTAGACGGCGCCGCGGGGGGTCTGGAGCACCTTGCCGGCGCCCACGAGCACCTGCCGGGTGACCAGGAAGGGAATCAGGACGTCGGCGAGGCGGGCGAACTCCCCGGCCCGGGGCACGAGGTAGTTCTCGTGGCAGCCGTAGGAGTTCCCCGCGGAGTCGGTGTTGTTCTTGAACAGGAACACCTCCCCGCCGATGCCCTCCTCGGCCAGGCGGCGCTCGGCGTCCACCGTGAGGCCCTCGAGGATGCGCTCGCCGGCCCTGTCGTGGACGACGAGCTGGCGCACGTCGTCGCACTCGGGGGTGGCGTACTCGGGGTGGGAGCCCACGTCGAGGTAGAGGCGGGCCCCGTTGCGCAGGAAGACGTTGGAGGAGCGCCCCCAGGAGACGACCTTGCGGAAGAGGTAGCGGGCGACCTCGTCGGCGGACAGGCGGCGCTGGCCGTCCGCGGCGCAGGTGACCCCGTACTCGGTCTCCAGACCCAGGATCCGGCGGTCCACGCTCGCCACAGTACGTCGGCCGCCGGGGGGCGCGCGGGCGGGGCGCGCACCCGGGCCGCGGCGGGCGGGCTGTCGCGGGCCCCCGCCACCGTCCCCCCGGGAGGTCCGCACCCCCCTCCCCGGGGCGGCGTCTCCGCAGGTCAGAGCACTCATGCGGTTGCGTCTTCGAACACCTGTCGGTATCCTGGGCGACGTGGACGAGGCCCCGCGGAGCGCTGAGCCGGCGGCCCGCAGGACCCGCTCGCAGGCCCGTCGCCGTCGTGCCGCCCTGGTGCCGCAGCCGCCGCGCGGTCCCGCCCGTCGCCGGCACGAGGCGACCCGGCGGGACGTCGCCCGGCGCGGGCTGCCCGGCCCCGCCGGGATGGAGGAGGGCCTGCTCGACCACGTGCTCACCGCCCGCGCCGTCCCGGGGGCCGAGTGGGTCTGGGACGCCGGGCGAGGCAGCTGGCGGGTCGCCACGGCCGCCGACGACGCTCCCCTGGACGACGTCTCCGGCCTGGCCCAGCACCCCGACGACGGCGCCTGCGACCCGGTCGAGCAGCCAGGACCTCCGCCCTTCGAGCGCCGAGAGGCCCAGCACCGCGCTGCGCGGGAGTTCGAGCGCTGGCTGGTCCACGACGCCGACGACGACGAGCGCCGCCGCGTCCGCGCCGTCGTCGCCGAGCGGGCCGCCCTGCACGCCGCGGTGCAGCACGCCCACCGGCTGCGCACCCACCAGGCGGCCGTGGGGCGCGCGCAGGGCCAGCAGCTGCGGGCGCTGGCCGCGATGGCGCCGCTGTACCGCGCCGCGGTGCACCACCCCGACGAGGAGACCGGCGAGGACGACGGGCACCACGGGCCCTCGTCGCGGTCCCGGAGGCAGCGCGAGGCGCTGGAGGCGGCGGGGCTGCACGACCTGGTCAGCGAGGTCGCTCTCCTGCTCGCGTGGACCGAGCACCGCGCGGGCACGCAGGTGCGGATGGCGGAGCACCTGGTCAGCTGCCTGCCGAGGACCCTGGAGCGGCTGGAGGCCGGACGGCTCGACCTCGCTCTCGTGCGGGTGGTCGCCGAGCAGAGCCTCGAGCTCGACCCGCAGCTGGCGCTCGAGCTGGACGAGGAGGTCTTCGGACCCGACGGGTCCGGGCTCGGGCTGAGCACCGCCGAGCTGAAGGACGTCGTCGACGAGGTGGTGGCCCGCAAGGACGCCGCCGCCGTGCGCCGCCGGTCGCAGCGGAAGGTCTCGGCCCGGTCGGTGGTGAAGCGGTCCCTGGGAGACGGCATCGCTCAGCTGGTGATGACCGGGCCGGCGACCACCGTGACGGCCGTCTACGAGCACCTCGACACCGTCGCCGGCCTCAACCTCGCCGAGGCGCGGTCGGCCATCGCCGACGGGCGCCTGCCCGCCGACGGCGGGGACCCCTGCGCCAACGGCGTGGACGGGCTCGGCGGCGCCCCTGACGGCCCCGGGGCGGACGCCGCCGTCCACGACGCCCGCCGGCTCCCCGCCCACCGCTTCGACGCGATGGCCGCCGCGGTGCTCACCGCCTCCCCCGCCGAACCGGGTGCGCGTCGGCCGCAGGTGGTCCTCGAGGTGCACGCCGCGCTGTCGACGCTGTGCGGCCACGACGACCAGCCGGGCTGGCTGGAGGGCCACGGCTGGGTGCCCGGCTGGCTGGTCCGCCAGGGCCTCGCGTGGGAGCGCTGCCGCCTGCGGCGGATCCTCACCGACCCCTTCACCGGTGACCTGGTCACCGTGGACGGGCACACGTACCCCGCCAGCTGGCTGAAGGACCCCGGGCCACCGGCGCCCCCACCACCTCCCGAGCCGCCGGGCTCGCCACCCCCTGGACCGAGCAGCGGACCGAGCAGCGGACCGGGTGCTGGTCCGGGCGACGTCCACGGACGCCCCGTCCAGCAGGTGCCGGACACCGGGCTCGACGACTCCGAGGACCCACCGGATGACGGCGGCGGGGGTGCAGGCTCACTCGGCGACAGCCCTGGTGCTTCCGCCGACCCCGACGACCTCCTGGTCGAGGCAGACGCCGACTCCCCACACCCGTGCACCGACGGCGCCTGCGCGCCCACCAACCCTTCCCGCTGTCCTGTGGCACCGGTGGGGGGTGGCCGCTGCTACACGCCACCCGCTGCCCTGGCCCGCGTGGTCCGGCGGCGGTGGAGCCGCTGCGCCCACCCCGGGTGCCGGCGACGGGCCACCGCGTGCGACCTCGACCACGTGGTGCCGTTCCGCCGCGGTGGACCGGCCGCCGGCGGGGGCACCACGTGCGCCTGCAACCTCGAGCCGAAGTGCCGGCGGCACCACCTGCTGAAGCACGGCACGGACACCGCCCGGCTCTCCTGCGACCTCGACGACGGGTGGGTGCGCTGGTCCGCGCGCTGGCAGCAGTGGCGGTGCGACCACGGGTCCTCGCACTGGCGCTCGCCGCTGGGCTTCGAGCACCACAGCGCACCGCGGCGGGCAGCTCTGCCCGACGAGAGGTACCGCCCCACGCCGTGGCCTCCCCGCCACCCCGACGAGGAGGCGCGCCTCGGACGCCGCCACCCGCGGTCCGCCGCTGCCGCGGCTCCCCCGGCGGCCACCCGGCCCGGGCGCACCACCTTCCCCGACGAACCGGACTTCTGAGGCGCCTCGAGAGGCGCGCACGGTCGCCCGGCCGGTGCTCGCCGGCCGCGGATCAGCTCTCGTCGCCCAGCGGCTTGACCAGGACCACGAGGCGCACGCCGCGGTCGTCCACCCGGTCGACGTCGCCGGGCCTGTCGCTGAGCTGGAAGCCGGCGCGCCGGTACAGCGCGATCGACCCCTCGGAGTCCGCGCCGGTGAAGAGCTCCAGCCTCACGGCACCGGCGCGGCGGGCCTCGTCCTCGACGGCGCCGAGCAGGGCCCTGCCCAGTCCGCGGCCCTGCGCGTCCGGGGCCACCACGAGCCGTCCCACGTGCCCGACGAGCACAGCGGCCCCCGCCGAGCCGTCGTCCCCGCCGTCGTCGTCCCCGCCGTCGTCCCTCGCGGCCGGCAGGCCGCGGGCGAGCCGAACGCGGACCGCACCGAGCAGCCGGTCGGGCCTCCAGTCCGACCACGCGCCGGCCTCGGCGACCACGACGCGCTGGCAGGGGTCCTCGACGGCGGCCCGCACGTCGGCGACGGTCTCGCGCAGCGGTGGCAGGAGCGGGTCGTCGTAGCGCTGCGCCTCGCTGACGAAGGCGGCCAGCGTCACCACGAGCATCTCACCGGCGTCGGCCGCCCGCGCAGGGCGCAGGCGCCACCCACCCACGTCAGACCCCAGGACCGGCGGGAGCGCGTCAGTCAGCGGGCGGCAGGTCGACGACGTCCGAGGGCAGCCCGGAGTGCCCGGAGGACGGCGGCGTCTGCGCGGCGGCGGCCTGCGCCGCCGACACGGGAGCCGGCGCCGCCGCGGCGGAGCCGCCGTCGATGACGGCCTGCAGCACCGGTCCCTCCAGGCGCCGGAAGGTGCGACGCGGCCGGGAGCGCTCCATCACGGCCACCTCCAGCTGCTCGGCGGTCAGCGTGCGCGCCGGACCACCGGCGGGGTCGGGCGCGAGCGCCCGCAGCGCCAGCGCCAGCACGCCCGGCAGGTCGAGGTCGGCGCGCCAGCCCTCGCGCAGCGGACCGACCACCGCTTCGGTCTGCCCGCCGATGATGACCACGCCGTGCTCCTCGGCCACCGAGCCGTCGTAGGTGAGGCGGTAGAGCTGGTCGGTGCCCGGCTCGGGTCCCACCTGCGCCACGACCACCTCCACCTCCAGCGGCTTCGGCTCGCTGGTGAACACCGCCCCGAGGGACTGGGCGTAGGCGTTGGCCAGCCCGCGCGCGGTGACGTCGGCGCGGTCGTAGGAGTAGCCGCGCAGGTCGGCGTAGCGCACGCCCGCCACGCGCAGGTTCTCGAACTCGTTGTACTTGCCGACCGCGGCGAAGCCGATGCGGTCGTAGATCTCGCTGACCTTGTGCAGCGCCTTGGAGGGGTTCTCCGCGACGAAGGCGATGCCCCCGGCGTACTCGGCCACCACGACGGACCGCCCGCGGGCGATGCCCTTGCGGGCGTAGTCGGCCTTGTCCCGGATCAGCTGCTCGGGGCTGACGTAGAACGGCATGCTCATCGGCGGCGCCCCTCCTGCTCGCGGGCGCGGTCAGCGATGACGGTCTCGGCCACCCGGCCCAGCTCCTCCTCGCCCACGCGGGCGTACCCCTCGGCGGTGACCACGGCGACGACGGGCCAGATCCGGCGCACGACGTCGGGGCCGCCGGTGGCGGAGTCGTCGTCGGCGGCGTCGTAGAGGGCCTCCACGGCCACCCGCACGGCAGCGCCGGCGTCCAGGCCCGGGCGCCACAGCTTCTTCAGCGCGCCGCGGGCGAACAGCGAGCCGGACCCGACGGCGTGGTGCTCGTGCTCCTCGTAGCGGCCGCCGGTGACGTCGTAGCTGAAGATGCGCCCGGTCTGGCGGGCCAGGTCGTACCCGGCGAAGAGCGGGACCACGGCCAGGCCCTGCATGGCCAGGCCGAGGTTGCCGCGGACCATCGTGGCCAGGCGGTTGGCCTTGCCGTCGAGGCTGAGCAGCGCGCCCTCGATCTTCTCGTAGTGCTCCAGCTCCACCTGGAACAGGCGCACCAGCTCCACCGCCAGGCCCGCAGACCCCGCGATGCCCACGCAGCTCCACGCGTCCGCGGGGAAGACCTTCTCGATGTCACGGCTGGCGATCATCGAGCCCGCGGTGGCGCGCCGGTCACCGGCCATCACCACGCCGCCGGGGAAGGTCAGCGCCACGATGGTGGTGCCGTGCGGCGCCAGGTGCTCACCCGGGGCGGCCCCCGCCGAGCCGCCCTGCGAGGTCCCTGCGCGGCGCCCGGGCAGCAGCTCGGGGGCCTGCGCCCCGAGGAAGTCGGTGAAGGAGGAGCTGCCGGGCGTGGTGAAGGCCGGCGGCAGCGGAGCTGACGTCACTGGCCGCCCTTCTGCGTGTACTGGCGGACGAACTGCTCCGCGTTGGACTCCAGGACGTCGTCGATCTCGTCCAGGAGCGCGTCGACGTCGTCGGTGGCGGTGGACTCCTCCGCCTGCGCCCCGGCGCGCGGCAGCGGCTCGACCTCGTGCTCGGCGCCGTCCTTGTCGCGCCGCGACGGACGCTGCTGCTCCTGTCCTGGCATCGCTGCCCCCTCCAGGTGAGACCTCGGCTGGCCCGTCCTGCCCGTGGCGGACGGGTCGTGCTCCCTCGATCGTAGGCGCGGCCGCCGGGCGCGCGAGCGGCACCTGGCAGCATCGGCGCCGTGCCCGAGCACCCCACCGACCAGCCCGCCGAGCCCCCCACCGAGCTGCTCGAGGCCCGGGAGGGCACCGGCGCCGCCTTCCCGGCGGCGCTGGCGGCGCACGCGCGCCGCCCGGGCGCCCTGCGCGACGCGGCCACGTGGTGGTCCTCCCCCCGGCCGGTGGTGCGCCAGGTGGGCCTGGAGCTCTCCTCGGTGCTCGCCGGCCCCGCCTCCCCGCTGCCCCTGGAGCAGCGCGAGCAGGCCCGTGCCCAGGTGGCCGACCAGGCCGCGCAGGCGGCCACCGGTGAGGACGCCGACCTGCGCTGGGCCGCGGCGAAGGCCCTCGGCGCCGCCGGACCGTCGCCGGAGGGGCTTGACGTCCTGGGCGCCCTCGTCCGCGACGAGGACCCGGACGTGCGCTGGCAGGCCGTGGCGTGCCTGCCGCTGGTGCTGGGCTCGGCGGCGCAGGCCGTCGAGGGCGACGACGGCCGGCGCGTCGTGAGCGCCCTCGTGGCCGCCACCGCCGACGTCGACGACGACGTGGCCGAGCAGGCCGTCTTCGTCCTCGCCGAGCAGCTGGAGCCCACCGGGGCGGCCGCGGCCCCCGACGTCGCCGACGCCCTGGCCGCCCGGCTGGACGCCCCGGGCGAGGCCGGGGCGCTGGCAGCGCTGGGGCTGGTGCGCCGCGGTGACGCCCGCGGTGAGCCCGCCGTCCGCGCTGCGCTCACCCGCGCCCTGGACGACCCCGACACCGAGCTCGACGAGCCCTGGCTGACCGCCGCCGACCTGCTGCCCGCCCTGGCGGCGCTCGCCGCCGAGGTGCGCACCGCGAGCGCGGGCGGCCCGGCGGGCGACTAGGGCCGCTCGCCCTCCTCCGGCGGGAACGCCAGTGACACGGTGGTCCCTCGAGGCCCCGTGCGCAGGTCCACCGTGCCGCCCTGGGCCTGCGTCACCGACCGCACCACCGACAGCCCGAGCCCGGAACCGCGCGTGTCGCCGCTGGCGCGGGTGGTGACGAACGGCTCGAACGCGACGTCGGCGACGGCGGGATCCATCCCGGGGCCGTCGTCGGCGACCTCCAGCACCACCCAGCCGTCCTCGCGCCGGCTCGCCGCCACCCGCACGCGGGTCCCGGGCGGGGTGTGCGTGCGAGCGTTGAGCACGAGGTTGAGCAGCGCCTGCACCATCCGGTCCTCGTCACCGACGACGACGACGGCGGGTGCCTCGCGCTCGGCCTGCACGTCGACGTCCTCCAGCCCGAGCCCCCGCGAGCGCTCCGCGACGGCGGTGAGCAGGTCGGGCACGAAGACGGCGTCGGCCGCGGCGGCGTCGGCGGAGCCCCCGCGGGTGACGGCGGTGAGGTCGTCGACGATGCGGTGGAGCCTGTCGAGCTCGCGGCGCAGGACTCCGGCGGTGGTGGCGGCGTCGTCGTCGGCCTGGACAGCGGCGGTGAGCTCGAAGACCTCCAGGTGGCCCTGGGCGACGGCCAGCGGGGTGCGGAGCTCGTGCGAGACCGCCGCGAGCAGCTGGCGGCGCAGCGCCTCGTCGCGGCTGATGCGGCTGAGCATGCGCTCCACCTCCCCGGCCACCACCCCGACCTCGTCACCGCGGTCGGCACCGGGCAGGTGCACCGGCTGGTCGGGGAGGGCGGCGAGGTCGACGTCGCCGGCGGCCCGCGCCAGGTGGCGCAGCGGGGCGGTGGCCCGGCGGACGGCGACGACGAGGACGGCCCCGCCCAGCAGCAGCCCCACCCCTCCGGCCAGGGCGGTGCGGCGCAGCACCTCCGCGGCCTGCGCCCGTCCCGGCTCCAGGCTGCCCGCGACGAGCGCGGTGGCCACCTCCTGCCCGCCCACCTCGATGGGGGCGTTGAGCACCCGGACCTGCCCGGCGGACGAGGGCTCGGTGACGACCCGGCCCGGCTCACCGGCGGGGAGCTCTCCGCGCAGGAGCAGGTCGCGCAGCGCCGCCGGGCCGGCGTCGGAGAAGGTGACGCTCCCGCCGACGTCGAGGACGAGCAGGTGCCGGGCGCTGCCGTCGTGGGTCAGCAGGTAGGCGCCCGCCGCCGCCCGCACGCCCTCGGGCGAGACGGCTCCGTCGGTGCCGGCCTGGTCGCGCAGGAGCTCCGGGAGGTCGGTGCGCAGGTCGGTCAGCTGGTCGGACAGGAGCTGGTCGAGGGAGGCGCGGTCGCCGACGCGCACGAGCTCGGCCGCGGCCAGCCCGGCGCCGACCAGGGTCGCTGTCATCACCGCGAGGGCGACGGCCGTCAGCCGCACGTGCAGGGCGGCACCGCGCCGCACGGACTGCCTCGCCGGCCCCCGGGTGCCGGGCGGGCTGCTCACGCGACCAGCCGGTACCCGGCGCCGCGGACGGTCTCGATGCGCTCGGCGCCGACCTTGCGGCGGACGTGGCGCACGCACGTCTCCACCACGTTGCTGGCGCCGTCGAAGTCGTAGCCCCAGACCCTGTCGAGCAGCTGCACCTGTGAGAGCACCTGCCCGGGGTGGCGCAGCAGGGTCTCCAGCAGCGCGAACTCCCTCGACGAGAGCGCCACCTCCCGACCCGCCGCTCCGTGCTCGTCGAGCACGCGGACGCGACGGGTGCGGACGTCCAGGGTGAGCCCACCGGCGCTGAGCACCACCGACGACGGCTGCGCGGGCTGGCGCAGACGAGCGCGCACGCGGGCGAGCAGCTCGGTGAAGCTGAACGGCTTGACGACGTAGTCGTCGGCGCCGGCCTCGAGGTTGGCCACCCGGTCGGCGACGGCGTCCTTCGCGGTGAGCACGATGACGGGCAGCGCGGGGCGGGCAGCGCGGATGCGCGCGAGCACCTGCTCCCCGGGCAGGTCGGGGAGCCCCAGGTCGAGGATGACCAGCTCGACGTCCTCCCGCTGGGCCGCGAGAGCTCCGGCGCGCCCGCCGGACTCGGACAGCACCGCGAAGCCCGCCGACTCCAGGCCCCTGCGCAGGAAGGCGGTGATGCCCGCCTCGTCCTCGACCACCAGCACCGCCATGGCCGACATCATCCCGTGACGGCACGGGAGCCACCTGGCGCGAACATGACAGGAGCGTCAGGTGCACGACAGGGAGGCGCCACACCCGCCGGGGACTGTTGGGGACGTCGGCGCAACGAGCGCCCCCCCGGAACCACCGGGTGGACCCTGGAGGACCCCATGACCCGTCAGCGCACCTTCGCCCTCCTCACCGCCGGACTGCTGGGGGCCGCGGCCCTGAGCGCCTGCGGCAGCGATGACACCCGGACCGTGGGTGGCGTCGCCGTCGGCGACGTCGCCCCCGCGTCCAGCGCCACCGAGACCCCCACGGCCCCGCCCGGCAGCGCCTCCCCCGCTCCGTCGTCCGCGGCGCCGGTCAGCGCGCTGCAGACGATCCAGGGAGTCCTGGTCCGTGGCGACGACGATGACGACCTGGACGACCGCTACGACGACTTCACCGTGAACGGCATCGAGGTCGACTTCGGCCCCTCGGAGTGGATCGCCTCCGCCCCGCCGCTGCAGGACTACGACGGCGACGGCTCCGCCGAGCCCTTCGCCGCCGAGCTCGACGGCCTGGTCGGCCAGCAGGTGACCCTCCTCGTCCGCGACGACGACGATGACGATGACGATGACGATGACGACCTGGACGACGCCGACGTCTACGAGGTCAACGGGCTGGCGCTGCGCGACCTGTCCGGCGGGGCCCCCTGGCGCGGGCTGGTGCCCTCCGGCCCGCTGGCGGGCTGACGCACCGCCCGAGCAGCTCCGGGAGACTGGGGGGATGAGCCCCCGCGTCACCGCCACCAGCGAGCACACCGCCGCCGTCGCCGCCCACCAGCTGCGTGCGGCGCTGGCCGACTACACCGGCGCCCGGCGCGCGGCCATGCCCGCCGCCTACAGCGACTACCGCGTCGAGCGGGGCGGCACGGGCGCGGGGACGGCGGTGGGCTGGCGCTTCCAGGCCACGCGGAAGCGCGTGCGCGACCAGCTGGTGGAGGTCACCGAGGACGCCGAGGGCGCCCTGGTGGAGCGGGACACCCGCTCCTCGATGGTCACCCGCTGGGAGGTGGTGCCCTCCGGCATCAGCAGCTGCACCGTGAGGAGCACCACGACGTGGGACGGCGCCGGCGGCGTCGGCGGCTTCTTCGAGCGCACCTTCGCCCCGCGGGGCCTGCGCCGGGTCACCGGCGAGCTGGTGGCCGGCCTGGAGCGGGAGCTGCGCGGCGGCGGGCCCGGCACCGGTGGCGGACGTGGCTGACCCGGCGCCCGCGCGCCCGGCGGGGCCGTGGCCGCGCCGGGCCGCGGTGGCCGCCGCGCTGGTGCTGGGCGCGGTGGCGGCCTTCCAGGTCGCCGTGGCCGCGGGGGCGCCGTGGGGCCGGTGGACGCAGGGCGGAGGCACGCGCGGCGCGCTGGGCGCCTCCGGGCGCGCGGTCGCGGTCGGCTCGGCCCTGCTGCTGGTCGTGATGGCGGGCGCTCTGCTGGGGCGCGCCGGCGCCGGTCCGGTGGCCCGGGCACCGCGGCGCGCCGTGGGGACGCTCGCCTGGGTGACGACCTGCTACGCGGCGGTCGGCGTCGTCCTCAACGCCGCCTCGCGCTCGGTCCCCGAGCGCGCGCTGTGGACGCCGGTGACCGCGGTGCTGCTCGCCCTCAGCCTCGTCGTGGTGCTCGGCACGCGCTCCCCCCGGCCCGGTCAGCGTCCTCCGGCAGACCCCGGCGGCGGGTCAGCGGCCTGACAGCGCGTCGACCAGCGCGGCGGCGTCAGCGCAGCGGTCGAGCAGGGCCTCGGTGCCGGCGCGGGTGCCGCGCAGGGGCTCGAGCATGGGGACCCGCTGCAGCGCCCCCCGGCCGGGCACGTCGAAGATCACCGAGTCCCAGCTCGCGGCGGCCACGTCGCGGGAGTACCGCGACAGGCACTGCCCCCGGAACCAGGCGCGGGTGTCCTCGGGGGGCTCGGTGCTGGCGGCCTCCGCCTCGGCGTCGCTGACCAGCTCCTCCACGACGCCGCGCGCGCGCAGCCGGGCGTGCAGGCCCTTGGCGGGGTTGACGTCGGCGTACTGCAGGTCGATGAGGGCCAGCCGGGGCGCGTCCCAGGCGAGGTGCTCGCGATCGCGGAAGCCCTGCAGCAGGCGCAGCTTGGCCACCCAGTCCAGCTGGCCGGCCAGCCGGAACGGGTCGGCCTCGAGGTCGGTGAGCACCTGCTCCCAGCGCTCGAGCACGTCGGCGGTCTCGGCGCGGGCGGCGTCGTCGGGCCCTCCGCCGCGGGCCTCGACGTGGGCGCGGGCGGCCTCCAGGTAGCGCCGCTGCAGCTGCACCGCCGTGAGCTCGGTGCCGTCGGCCAGGCGCACCCGGTGCCGCAGGGAGGGGTCGTGGCTGACCGCGTGGAGCTCGGCCACCGGCGCGGCCACCGCGAGGTCGGGGGCCGTGCCCGCCTCGACCATGTCGAGCACCAGGGCCGTGGTCCCGAGCTTGAGGTAGGTCGCGACGTCGCACAGGTTCGCGTCGCCGATGATGACGTGCAGGCGCCGGTAGCGGTCGGCGGTGGCGTGCGGCTCGTCGCGGGTGTTGATGATGGGGCGCTTGAGGGTGGTCTCCAGGCCGACCTCGGTCTCGAAGTAGTCGGCGCGCTGGGACAGCTGGAAGCCCGGCTCCTCCCCGCGCTGCCCCAGGCCCACCCGGCCGGCGCCGCAGACCACCTGGCGGCTGACGAAGAAGGGCACCAGGCCGCGCACGACGGCGCCGAACGGCGTGGTGCGGGCCATGAGGTAGTTCTCGTGCGTGCCGTACGAGGCGCCCTTGCCGTCGGTGTTGTTCTTGTAGAGGTTGACCGGGTGCAGCCCCGGCGTGGCCGCCACGCGCTGCGCGGCGCGGCGCATCACCGCCTCCCCCGCCCGGTCCCAGCGCACCGCGGCCAGGGGGCCGGTGACCTCCGGGGAGGAGTACTCCGGGTGGGCGTGGTCGACGTACAGGCGCGCGCCGTTGGTGAGCACGACGTTGGCGCTGGCGGGGTCCTCGCTGCCCAGCGCCGCGCCGTCGCCGGCCTCGCGGCGCCCGGGGGCGTCGGTGAGCTGGCTGGAGTGCGCCGCGCTGCGGGGCACCTCGTAGCCGCGGGCGTCGCGCAGGGGCGCCTCGTCCTCGTAGTCCCACCGCGGCCCGGTGCGCCGCCCGGAGACCAGGGGGGCGGCGTAGCTGGCCACCACCTGGCTGGACAGCAGCACCGGGTCGACCTCCGGGTGCCCCGGCGCCGAGACGCCGTACTCGGTCTCGATGCCCACGACCCGGCGCACGCTCATCACCGGCCAGCCTAGGCTCGGCCGGTGCCCCGACGCGCAGCAGCCCCCGTCCTGGCCGCGGCGCTGGCGGCCGACACCGCCCTGGTGCTGGTCTTCGCGGCCGTCGGGCGGCGCTCGCACGGCGAGGCGGGCGCCCTGGCGGGCCTGGCGACCACCGCGTGGCCGTTCCTGGCCGGCCTCGCGCTCGGCTGGCTCGTGGTCGCCCTGCGCCGCTGGCACCCCCTCGCCGTCGCCCCCGCCGGGCCGGCTGTGTGGGCTGGCGCCCTGGTGGGCGGCCACCTCCTGCGGCTGGTCTCGGGCCAGGGCAGCGCCGGCAGCTTCGTGGTGGTCAGCGCCGTGGTCCTGGCGGTGCTGCTGCTGGGGTGGCGCGCGCTGGGCGCGCCGCTGGCCCGCCTGCTCGGCAGCAGGCGGGCCAGCGCGCACGGGCCACGCGGCCAGGACTAGCGGCGAGGGCTCGCAGCGAGGGCTAGAGGTACTGCCCCGTGCCGTTGACGGTGTCGATGCTGCGGCCGGGCTCGGAGCCCTGCTTGCCCTGGATGATCGTGCGGATGTAGGTGATCCGCTCGCCCTTCTTGCCCGAGATCCGCGCCCAGTCGTCGGGGTTGGTGGTGTTGGGCAGGTCCTCGTTCTCCTTGAACTCGTCCACGCAGGCGTCCAGCAGGTGCTCGATGCGGATGCCGCGCTGCCCGGTGGTCAGCAGGTCCTTGATGGCGGACTTCTTGGCCCTGTCGACGATGTTCTGGATCATCGCGCCGGAGTTGAAGTCCTTGAAGTACAGGACCTCCTTGTCGCCGTTCGCGTAGGTCACCTCGAGGAACTGGTTCTCCTCGGACTCGGCGTACATGCGCTCCACGGTCCGCTCGATCATCGCCGCGGCCGTGGCCGACGGGGACCCGCCGTGGGCGGCGAGGTCGTCGGCGTGCAGCGGCAGGTCGGGCGTCAGGTACTTGGCGAACACGTCGTGGGCGGCCTGGGCGTCCGGGCGCTCGATCTTGATCTTCACGTCGAGGCGACCCGGGCGCAGGATGGCCGGGTCGATCATGTCCTCGCGGTTGGAGGCGCCGATGACGATGACGTTCTCCAGGCGCTCCACGCCGTCGATCTCGGCGAGCAGCTGCGGCACGATCGTCGTCTCGGTGTCGGAGGAGACCCCGGACCCGCGGGTGCGGAAGAGCGACTCCATCTCGTCGAAGAAGACGATGACGGGCGTGCCCTCGGAGGCCTTCTCCCGGGCGCGGGCGAAGATCAGGCGGATGTGCCGCTCGGTCTCCCCCACGTACTTGTTGAGCAGCTCGGGGCCCTTGATGTTGAGGAAGTAGCTGCGCACCTCGGACTTGCCCTGCCGCTCGGCGGCCTGCTTGCTCAGCGAGCGGGCCACCGCCTTGGCGATGAGCGTCTTGCCGCAGCCGGGCGGGCCGTACAGCAGGATGCCCTTGGGCGCCTTCAGGCCGTGCTCGCGGAAGAGCTCGGGGTGGGCGAAGGGCAGCTCCACCGCGTCGCGGATGGCCTCGATCTGCCCGGACAGACCGCCGATGTCGCTGTACTCGATGTCGGGCACCTCCTCCAGGAGGAGCTCCTCGACCTCGGCCTTCGGCACCTTCTCGAAGACCACCGAGCTGCGCGGGTCGAGGTTGAGCGCGTCACCCACGCGCAGCTTCTCGGCCTGCAGGGGCGCCGCCAGGCGGACCACGCGCTCCTCGTCGGCCTGCGCCGTCACCAGGGCCCGGCCGCCGTCGAGGACCTCCTTGAGGGTCACCACCTCGCCGATGCGGTCGTACCCGCCGGCGCGGACGACGTTGAGGGACTCGTTGAGCAGCACCTCCTGGCCGTGGCCGAGGGCGCCGGCGTCCACGGCGGGGCTGACGGCCACGCGCACCTTGCGCCCGGCCTGCACGACGTCGGCGGTGCCGTCCTCGTGGAGCTCCAGGAAGGTGGCGTAGCCCGAGGGCGGCTGCGCGAGGCGCTCGACCTCGCCCTTGAGCTCGACCAGCCGGGCGCGGGCCTCGGTGAGGGTGCGCACCAGCCTGTCGTTCTGGGACGTCGAGGCCGCCAGCTGCCGCTCGAGCTCGGCGGCCCGCTCCTCCAGGGCCCGGGTGCGGGCAGGGCTCTCCGCCAGGCGCCGTCGCAGGGCACCCACCTCCTCGCGCAGGCCCTCCACCGCACGCCGCTGGGCAGGGGGCTCGTGGTGCTCGGCCGGGAGCTCCACCTCGGCCTGGGCCGGGCGGCGCTCCGCCGCCGGGTGGGTCCCTGAGCTCGCGTCTGACATGGCACACCTCCGCTCGACCCGCGCGGGGCGGGCCGGAGTCGAGTCCGTGCTCGACGATAACTCCCGGGTCAGACGCCGCGCGGTGAGAACCCCTTGCCCGCAACGGGACCGTCACCCGGCTGTGACGAAGACGACTCCTAGGACGGCGCCCGGAGCGGTCCCGACGGCTCGGGCGACGACGCGGACGACGAGGCGGACGACGAGGCGGACGACGAGGCGGACGACGAGGCGGACGACGACGCGGACGACGACGCGGACGACGACGCGGCGTCGGCGATCCGGGCCGCGTCGCGCGCCGAGCGCCGCAGCTTCTTGTCGGAGGTGCCGCGCACGCCGAGCGCGGCGTCGTCGAAGTCCTCCTCCGCCCACGGCGACACCAGCGTCCCGGACTCGTCGCTGGCCCCGGGCGCCGGGCGCCGGCGGCGCTGCGGCGGGGTGGTGCCCGGCGCCAGGCGCCGGCTGGTCATGAGGAAACCGGTGTGCCCGACCATGCGGTGCTCCGGCCGCACCGACAACCCCTCGAGGTGCCAGCCGCGCACGAGCGACTCCCACGCGCTGGGCTCGGTCCAGCAGCCGGCGCCCCGCAGGTCCTCGGCCAGCCGGGACAGCTGGGTGGCGGTGGCGACGTAGGCGATGAGCACCCCGCCGGGCGCGAGCACGGTCGCCACCGCCTCCAGGCACTCCCAGGGCGCGAGCATGTCGAGCACCACCCGGTCGACGCTGCCCGGCTCCTCGCCGTGCTCGGGGTCGACCAGCGCCTCGGCCAGGTCGCCGACGGTGACCCGCCAGGCGGGGTGGGGGCCGCCGAAGAAGCCCTCGACGTTGCCGCGGGCGATGTCGGCGAAGTCGGCCCGGCGCTCGAAGGAGTGCACGTGGCCGTCGTCGCCGACCGCCCGCAGCAGCGACATCGACAGCGCACCGGAGCCGACGCCGGCCTCCACCACCCGCGCGCCCGGGAAGACGTCGGCCATGGCGACGACCTGGGCGGCGTCCTTGGGGTAGACCACCGCCGCGCCGCGCGGCATGGACAGCACGTGGTCGGCCAGCAGCGGGCGCAGCGCCAGGTACTCGTGCCCGGAGGTGCTCACCACCACCGACCCGTCGGGCGCGCCGATGAGCTGCTCGTGGCGCAGGTGGCCGCGGTGGGTGTGGAAGGTGGCGCCGGGCGCCAGGGTGATGGTGTGCAGGCGACCGCGGGGGTCGGTCAGCTGCACCCGGTCACCCACCCGGAAGGGGCCGCGCCGCAGCGCGGAGCCGGTGCTCACGGCTCGATCACTCCTCAGGACTGGTGCTGTGGTGGGGGCGGGGCGGGGTCAGCGGCGGGTGGCGCGCGGGCCCATGACGACGGCGACGACGTCGCGGGCGAGCAGCAGGCCGCGCACCGCGCCGGCGTCGTCGACGACCACCCACTCCTCGCTGGACTGGCCCGACATCGCGCGCAGCAGGTCGGTGCCCTGCAGCTGCTCGTGCAGCACCGTGCCGGGCAGCAGCGCGCGCGCCGCGGAGGCGGCCGGCACGCCGGCCCGCCGCTCGGGGGGCACCGCGGCGACGGCGGAGGGGTCGAGCAGGCCGCCGGGCCGGCCGTCCGGGCCGAGCAGGACCACCCAGGCGCCGCCCTGGACGCCGGCGGCGGCACCGGCGGCCGAGGCCGCGGCCAGGGCCTCGGCCAGGGAGGCGGTGGCGGGGACGCCGACGGCGGGCCGGGCCAGCTCGCGGGCGCGGGCGCGGGGGGCGCGGCGCCGGATGCTGGCGCCCTGCAGCGCCGCGCCGGCGCCGGTCCACAGCACCGCGCCCAGCACCCCGGCCCACACCACGGTGATGACGTCAGGCCGCCCGCCGCGCAGCAGGGGCCAGCCGACGGCCAGGACGGGCACGACGACGGCGAGCACGCGCCCGGTCCACCCCGCGGCGGCGGTGCCGCGGTCCCGGTCCCCCGTCAGGCGCCACACGAGCGCCTCCAGCAGCCGGCCGCCGTCCAGGGGCAGGCCGGGCAGCACGTTGAACAGGGCCACGAAGGCGTTGGTGAGCACCGCGGCGGTGAGCAGCAGCGTCGGCAGCGGCGGCAGCGCCACGAGGAGCAGCGGGAGGTAGGCGAGCGCCGCCAGGAGGCCGTTGGCGAGCGGGCCAGCGACGGCGACGGCGAAGCTGCGCCACGGCGAGGGCAGGTCGGCCTCGAACTGGGTGTGCCCGCCCCACAGGGTCAGGACGATGCGGGTGGCGGGCAGCCCGAAGCCGCGGGCGACCACGGCGTGGGCGAGCTCGTGGACGAGCACCGAGACGCCCAGCAGCACCGCGTAGCCGAAGGCGACCGAGTACGAGGCCACGGGCCCCAGCCCGGGGGCAGCCCGCACCACCGAGCCGTGGAAGAGGACGGTGATGAGCAGGGCGATGACGAACCAGGAGCGGGCCAGGACCACGGGCACGCCCAGCAGGCGCCCCAGGACCAGGCCCTCGGAGCGCTCGGACGTCGCCCCAGCCACGCCCGCCAGGGTACGTGGCGCCCGATCACGCCCGCGCCACCGGCGGCGGCGCCGGCGGCGCTCCGCGGGCGTGCCGGGCACCGGGGCCCCGAGGCCGGGGTCCCGGGGCTGGGACCTGGGCCTGGATCCGGGGCTGAGTTCCCGGGGCTGAGGACGGGGCCGGGTGTCGGTGGTGGCGCCTACCGTGGGCGACGTGCCAGCTTCCCCCGCCACCGAGGTCGCCCAGGTCCCCCCGGCAGCTCCCGGCACCCACGCTGCCGCCGACCCGGCGGCCGCGGACGCCGGGCCGCCCCGGCGCTCGTTGTCGCCGTCGCGCGCCAGCGACTTCCAGCAGTGCCCCCTGCTGTACCGCTTCCGCACCGTCGACAAGCTGCCCGAGCCGCCCTCGCCGGCGGCGGTGCGCGGCACGCTGGTGCACTCGGCGCTGGAGCACCTCTTCGACCTGCCGGCCGAGGCGCGCACCCCCCAGGCCGCCGAGGGGCTCCTGCCGGGCCGCTGGGAGCAGCTGCAGGTCGACGAGCCCGACGTCGCCTCGCTGTTCGAGGAGTCCGCGGCGGAGCGCGCCTGGCTGGAGTCCGCCGCGGCGCTGGTGCGCACGTGGTTCACCCTGGAGGACCCCACCCGCCTCGAGCCCGCCGAGCGCGAGCTGAGGGTGGAGACCCAGCTGGAGTCCGGCCTGCTGCTGCGCGGGATCATCGACAGGGTCGACGTCGCGCCCAACGGCTTGGTGCGCGTGGTCGACTACAAGACGGGCCGCTCCCCCGGCGAGGGCTTCGAGGGCAAGGCGCTCTTCCAGATGCGCTTCTACGCCCTGGCGGTCTGGCGGCTGCGGGGCGTGGTGCCCGCCCTGCTGCAGCTGGTCTACCTCGGCGACGGCGTGGTGCTGCGCCTGCAGCCCACCGAGGACGAGCTGCTGGCCACCGAGCGCAAGCTGGAAGCGCTCTCGGCGGCCATCGAGAGGGCCCGGGAGAGCGGTGACTGGCGACCCCGCACCAGCAAGCTGTGCGGCTGGTGCGCCCACCAGGCCCTGTGCCCGGCCTTCGGCGGCACTCCCCCGCCGCTGCCCGTGGTGATCGCCGACCGGTCGGGAGCTGCTGTCGACACCGCGAACGCCCCGATCGGGTGACGACCTGCTCCGGTCGGGCGTCCGCGGTGAGGTGATCTCCGCCTCATGCCGATCTGGAGGGCGTGAGCAGCCGCCTGCACGTCCCCGGCGCGCCCGGGAACGCGGACGCAGCTCCCTCCGGGAGCCGCGCCTTGCGCTCCGGCGCGCGCTCGTGGAGCAGGGTGCTCGGCGGGCCGGAGGAGCGGAGCGGTCCGCTGAGCAGCGCCGTCCGGGCCGTGCGGTGGCGTCCGCGGCGGGGATCGGTCGTCACGGCGCGTCCGGCCGTCGCGTGGCTCAGCGGTTCCCTCTTCATCGCGACCGGTGTCGCGGTCATCCTCAGCACCTACCTGCCCAGCGCCGCCCCGGACCGCGACGTCCTCGTCGTGAGGATCGTGAACTGGGTCGCCGTGGTCAGTGGTCTCGGCATGATCGTGCTGAGGGGGCGGTCCACCAGGCTGCTCCCGCACGTCACGACCGCCGGAGGGGTGCTCCTCATCACGACGGCACTGGTGTCCTCCGGCGGCGGTGCGAGCGCCGTGGCCTACGCCGCGGTCTACTGCCTCTCACCCGGCTACGCCTTCATGCTCCTCCCGCCCCGCCCGGCCACGGCGCACCTGGTGGCGACCATCGCGATCGGCGCGCCAGCCCTCGCCCTCAGCGCTGGGGTGGGCCCGGCGGAGCAGGTCGTCGTGTGGGCCGTCGCGATCCTCCTCGGCGCTGTCGTGGGCTGGATGGCGCACGCCCTGCAGCGCGCCGAGGAGGACCAGCTCACGGGCCTCGCCAACCGGCGCGGCCTGGAGAGGGCCCTGTACGAGGCGATCGCCTCCAGCGGCTCGACCAGGAAGCTCACCTACGCGCTGCTCGACCTCGACCACTTCAAGGCCTGGAACGACCTCCACGGGCGCGCCGCGGGTGACCGCCTCCTCCAGGACGTCGCGGAGGCGTGGGCGGGCGTCCTCCCCGGGCACGTGACGCTGGGGCGGCTGGGAGCCGACGAGTTCGGGGTGGTGATGCCCCAGACCTCCGGCCAGCAGGCGACTGCGCTCGTCGCCCGCCTCCACGCCGTCCTGCCCATGGGGGTCACCTGCTCAGCGGGCCTCGCCCAGCACGAGCCCGGTGAGTCCGCCTCCATGCTCACCGCGCGCGCGGAGTCCGCCGTCTACACCGCCAAGCGCGACGGCAGGGCGAGGACCCACGAGCACACGGGCTCCGGCCCGGACGGGCGCGAGATCCACGAGGCGCTGGTGCGCGAGGAGTTCGTCGTGCACTACCAGCCGATCGTCGACCCGAGGTCCGGCGCCACGGTCGCCGCAGAAGCGCTGGTGCGGTGGCGCGACCCTCGAGGCGGCCTGGTGCCGCCGGTGGAGTTCCTGCCCGAGGCGGAGCGGTCCGGCGCCATCGTCGAGCTCGGCGAGTGGGTGCTGCGGACGGCTTGCGCCACGGCCGCCTCGTGGACGAGCCGGGACGGAGTGCTGCCGTACGTGACCGTGAACGCCTCAGGGCGAGAGCTCCAGGAGCCCACGTACTGGCGGACGGTGCAGTCCGCGCTGCAAGACGCTGGGCTGCCGCCGCAGCGGCTCGTCCTGGAGCTCGTGGAGAGCCACTACGACATCGAGTCCTTCCACCTCGTCAACAACCTCCACCAGCTGCGACAGCTCGGTGTGCGCACGGCGATGGACGACTTCGGCGTCGGCTACTCCAGCCTCGACCGGCTGCGCCGGTCCGGTGTCGACATCCTCAAGATCGACAAGAGCTTCACCGACGACATCGGCTCGACCGCAGCGGAGGCACCCCTCGTGCGCGCGATCCTGGCCATGGCACGCGCCCTCCAGCTGCGGGTCGTGGCCGAGGGGGTGGAGAGCCGCGAGCAGGCCGAGTGGCTGGCCGCCAACGGCTGTGACGCCGTCCAGGGCTGGTACTTCGGACGACCGCGCGAGGACCTGCAGGCTGGGGCCGGGGACGCGGTGCCGGCGCGGTCCGGTGCACGGAGCAAGAACTCTCAGTAGGGGTGTGACTACCCGAAGTCACTCACCCGGTCCTTCGCGATCAACCGGCGGCGTGTCCTCCCCGGATGCTGCCTCCCCAGCGGAGACGATCGGACGCACCGGGTGCTCCTCAGCGCCGGCGCTCCTCGTCGTCGCACGTAAGGCGGGTCTGTGGTCGTCGATCCTTCGCTGGGCGGACGCGTGCCGCAGCAGGCCCTCCCCCGGCACGCCGGCCCGGTCACAGGAGAGCGCCGGGTCCTGCCCCACCAGCGCCGCGGGCGGGTCGAGCTGTCGGTCGACGTGCTCGACGTCGTCGACGGGGTCAGGCACCGCCGCCTCGGGGTCGACGACGCGCACTCCGCGTCCCCGACGCGCGCCACGCTCCAAGCGGAGTTCGCCGCCCACGACGCCGTTCTGCGAGCCCACCCCGAGTGGGAGGCGCCGGTGGTGCGCGACGGCGAGCTGGTCATCAGGAACCCCGCGTCCGAGTACTTCTACGCCTCACCCACGATGCGGGAGTGGAGGGTCCGGCTCGTCCCCGGAGCTGGTGCCCTCCTCCCCGTCCAGCGCCCCGGCATCAGCCACCTGCCGTCCGGGGCGGCCCTCGACGAGACCGCGGCGAGCATCTACCGCGACGCCCTCGACTCGATCGGGGTCCGGACCCGGGCCGTCGTCCTCCAGGAGATCGCACGGCGCGGCGTGACCACGGGTCGCGAAGGCCTCCCGCCCCGCTGGGTCAGCCTCGCCAGCGGGGCCGCAGTCCCCGTGCTCGACGCCATGGCCGGGCTCGAGGGGCTGGCGCTCCGCCCCCACCTGACCCTCGTGGACATCGACCCGGAGGCGCTGGCGCTCGCTCGGCGCATGCTCACCGAGCACGGTCTGCAGGAGGGCCTCGACGTCGTCCTCCTCCAGCGGGACCTGGTGCGTGACCTCCTGGTGCGCCCGAGGCTGGTGGAGGAGGTCGGCGAGGGCACCGCGGACCTCGTGGAAGCGCTCGGCATCTTCGAGTACTTCCGCGACGCGTCGTGCGTCCGACTGCTGCGCGAGGCCTTCCGGCTCCTGCGGCCCGGAGGGTCGCTCGTGGTGGCCAACATGCTGTCGGACCGCCGCGAGCTGCACTTCAACCAGCGGGCGATCGGCTGGCCCCTGCTGGTGCCGCGCAGCGTCGAGGAGCTGGTGGGCCTCGTGCGGCGCGCCGGCCTGCCGCTGGAGCGGACGACGATCAGCATTCCCCAGGACGGGGTCTACGCCGTCGTCGACGTCGTCAGGTAGTCCCGCCCCGGCTCAGACCGGCTCCACCGCCGCGGGGTCGTGGGAAGCCGCTGACGGCTGCAGCCGGCCGTCGCGGATCGCCTCGGCCCAGTGGCACGCCACCCGGTGCGGGCTGCCCCCGGTCACCGCGCGGGTGGGTGCGCCGGCCGGCGCTCCCACCCCGGGCAGTCCCAGCTCGCGCAGCGCGGGGCGCTCGTCGGCGCACCGGGTGGGCTGCACGAAGGGGCAGCGCGTGTGGAACCGGCAGCCCGACGGGGGGTCGGCGGGGCTGGGCAGGTCACCGGTGAGCAGGATGCGCTCCCGGCCGTCCTCCACCACCGGGTCCGGGACCGGCACGGCCGACATCAGCGAGAGCGTGTACGGGTGCAGCGGCTGGGCGTACAGGTCGTCGGAGTCGGCCTCCTCCACGATGCCGCCGAGGTACATCACCCCGACCCTGTCGCTGGAGTGGCGCACCACCGCGAGGTCGTGGGCGATGACCAGGTAGGTCAGGCCCAGGGCGTCCTGCAGGTCCTCCAGGAGGTTGAGCACCTGCGCCTGGACCGAGACGTCCAGGGCGCTCACGGGCTCGTCGGCGACGACGAGCGCCGGCTCGGCGGCCAGCGCGCGCGCGATGCCGATGCGCTGGCGCTGCCCGCCGGAGAACTCGTGCGGGTACCTGGTGGCCGCCGAGGCCGGCAGCCCGACCATCCCGAGCAGCTCGCGCACCCGCGCCGCCCGCTCACCCCTGCCGGGGTGGAGCCCGTGGGCGCGCAGCGGCTCCCCGATGGCCGCCTCGACGTCCATGCGCGGGTCCAGGCTGGCCATCGGGTCCTGGAAGACCATCTGCATCCGCCGGCGGGCCCGCCGCAGCTGCTCGGTGCCCAGCGAGCGCAGGTCGGTGCCGTCCAGGGTGACGGTGCCCGCGGTCGGCTCGGTCAGGCGCAGCAGCGCCCGCCCGAGGGTCGACTTGCCGCAGCCGGACTCCCCCACGAGGCCGTAGGTCTCCCCGCGCCGCACGTCGAGGTCCACGCCGTCCACGGCCTTGACCGGGGACCCGGCACGGCGCAGCAGCCCGCCGCGGCCCGGGTAGTGCACGGCCACGCCGCGCGCGGACAGCAGCACGTCGCCGGCTCGCTGGTCGTCGGGTCGCTGGTCGTCGGGTCGCTGGTCGTCGGCTCGGTGGGCGCTCATGCGCTGCGCTCCTCGGGGTGGTCGGCCGGGACGGGGTGCGCGCAGCGCAGCAGGTGCTGCCCGGCCGCGACCGGCGCGTCGTCGTCCTGCTCCAGGGGCAGGTCCGGCACCCGGCAGTCGTCGGCAGCGGCCGTGCAGCGGGGGGCGAAGGCGCACCCGTCGGTCCAGCCGATGACGTCGCGGGGCGTGCCGGGGATCGGCTGCAGCCGCTGCCCGCGCGGGGCGTCCAGGCGCGGCACCGAGGCCAGCAGGCCCGAGGTGTAGCGGTGGCGGGGCCTGGCGAACAGCTCGTGGCGCCCGGCCCGCTCCACCACGCGCCCGGAGTACATGACGGTCACCGTGTCGCACAGGCCGGCCACCACGCCGAGGTCGTGGGTGATGAGGAGCATCGCGGTGCCCCGCTCGTGCACGAGGTCGGCCAGCAGCTCCAGCACCTGCGCCTGGATGGTGACGTCGAGGGCGGTGGTGGGCTCGTCGGCGATGAGCAGCTTGGGCCGGCACGCCAGCGCGATGGCGATCATGGCGCGCTGGCGCATGCCGCCGGAGAGCTGGTGGGGGTACTCGCGCAGCCGCCGCACCGGCGCCGGGATGCCGACCCGGGCCAGCAGCTCACCGGCCTCGTCCCGCGCCGCGCGCCGCGAGGCCCCGGTGTGGCGGCGCAGCACCTCGGTGATCTGCGTGCCGACGGTGACGACGGGGTTGAGCGAGGTCATCGGGTCCTGGAAGACCATCGCGACGTCGCGGCCGCGCACCCCCTCCAGCTCCTTCTCGGGCAGCGCCAGCAGGTCGCGCCCGTCGAAGGCCGCCGTGCCGCTCACCCGGGCGGTCCTGGGCAGCAGGCCCATCACCGCCAGCGACGTCACCGACTTGCCGGACCCGGACTCCCCGACCAGCCCGGCCACCCGGCCGGCCTCGACGTCGAAGGAGACCCCGTCGACGGCCTTCGACGACGACGAGCCGCGCCCGGACCCGCCGGGGAAGGCCACGGAGAGGTCCCTGACCTCCAGGAGTGCCACTTACTTCCTGCCCTTGGGGTCGAGCGCCTCGCGCATCGCCTCACCGAGCAGGGTGAAGCCGAGCGCGGTGACGGCGATGCAGGCACCCGGCCAGATGGCCAGGTGCGGGTCGGTGGCCAGGCGCGACTGCGCGTTGACCAGCATGCGCCCCCACTCCGCGGTGGAGGGGTTGGAGGCGCCCAGGCCCAGGTAGCTCAGCGCGGCGACCTCGATGATCGCCGTCGCCAGCGTCAGGGTGGCCTGCACGATGACCGGGCCCAGGGAGTTGGGCAGCAGGTGGCTCATCACCACCGTGCGCCGCCGCACCCCCAGGGAGTGCACCGCCAGCACGTAGTCCGAGCCGCGCTGGGCCAGCATCGACCCGCGCAGCAGCCGCGCGAAGATCGGCACCTGGGCCGCCGCGATGGCGATCATCACCGACAGGGGCCGCTGCCCCAGCACCGCCGCGACGCTGACCGCCAGCAGCAGCGAGGGGATGGACAGCAGGATGTCGACCAGGCGCATCACCACGGTGTCGACCCAGCCGCCGATGCCGCCGGCCAGCACCCCGAGCAGCGCCCCGCCGGCCAGGCCCAGGGAGGTGGAGACGACGCCGATGAGCAGCGACTGCCGCGCGCCGTAGACCAGCTGCGTGAGCAGGTCGGTGCCGGTGCTGTCCAGCCCGAGCGGGTGGCCCGGGGAGGGACCGGGCACCGAGGACGGCGTCACACCGCTGTTGGGCAGCGGGACCCCGGGCGTGCCCGGGGCGATGAGCGGCGCGAACAGCGCCACCAGCAGGAACGCCGCCACGATGACCGCGCCGGCGATGGCGGTGGGGTTGCGCCGCAGCCGGCGCCAGGCGCTCGCCCACAGGCCCCCGCTGCCGACGGCGTCGGGGTCGGGCGCGCTGGGGGTGGCCGGTCCGAGCGCGTCGGAGACCTGCGTCATGACGTCCTCCGCTGCCTCACGAGAGCCTCACCCGGGGGTCGATGACGCCGTAGAGCAGGTCGACGACGAGGTTGACCAGCGCGTACGTCAGCGCGATGAAGAGGATGAACCCCTGAAGCACGGCGTAGTCGAGCTGGCTGATGGCCTGGAACAGGTAGCTGCCGATGCCGTTGAAGGCGAACACCGACTCGGTGAGCACGGCGCCGGAGAACAGCAGGCCCGTCTGCAGGCCGATGGTGGTGACCACGGGCAGCAGCGCGTTGCGCAGCACGTGGCGGCGGCTGATGAGGGCCCGCGGCAGCCCCTTGGCGCGCGCGGTGCGCACGTGGTCCTCCCCCAGCACCTCCAGCACCGAGGCGCGCGTGATGCGCACGATGATCGCCAGCGGGATGGTGCCCAGCGCGATGCCCGGCAGGACGAGGTGGACCACCGCGTCCCAGCTGGCGTCCCACTCCCGCGTGAGGATCCCGTCGAGCACGTAGAAGCCCGTGACGTGCGTGGCGTCGATGCGCGGGTCCTGACGCCCCGAGGTCGGCAGCCACGGCAGCCACTGCGAGAACACGATCTTGAGCAGGTACGCCAGGAAGAAGACCGGGATGGTCACGCCCAGCAGCGAGCCGCCGACCATGAGCGTGTCCAGCGCCCCGCCGGCGCGCCGCGCCGCGGCGTACCCCAGCGGGATCCCCAGGACGACGGCGAACAGCAGCGCCGCAGCGCTGAGCTCGATGGTGGCCGGGAAGCGCGACAGGAAGGAGTCGAGCACCGGCTCCCCCGAGGAGCTCGAGGAGCCCAGGTCACCGCGGGCCAGCCGCCCCACGTAGGTCGCGAACTGCACCGGCAGCGGCTGGTCGAAGCCGTAGGCGGCGTTGACCTGGGCGATGGACTCCGGCGTCGCGCGCTGCCCGAGCAGCGCGCGCGCCGGGTCGCCGGGCAGGGCCCGCAGCCATGCGAAGAGCAGGACCACGAGCCCCGCCAGCACCGGCACCAGCAGCAGCAGGCGCCGGACGACGAACCTCAGCACGAGGTGCTGTCAGCCCTGCGGGCTCAGGACTCGGACAGCGTGACGGTGTTCCAGACCTCGTCCTGCACGGGCGAGGGCTGGTAGCCCTGCACGGTCGGGGCGAAGGCCAGGGAGGGCACCGGCGAGGAGATCGGCACGCCCGGGACGAACTGCGCGATCTGCTCGTTGATGGCCTGGTAGGCCGGGATCTGCTCGTCGCGCGTGGGCAGGCCGCGGGCGGCGGTCAGGGCGTCGAAGAGCTGGGCGTTGTCGAAGCCCCACTCGTTGGACTCCTGGCCGAAGAAGACGCCGAGGAAGTTGTCGGGGTCGTTGTAGTCACCGGTCCAGCCCAGCAGGTGGATGCCGTGCTCGGAGCTGCCCTGGATCTTGTCGAGGTAGTCCGGGCTCCACTTGTTGGCCACGGGGTTCACGGTGATGCCCACCGCCTGCAGCTGGCTCTGGATGGCCGTGAAGGTGGCCTCCGGGCTCGGCATGTACGGCCGCGAGACGTCGGTCGGGTAGTTGAAGTCGATCGTCAGGTTCGACTGGCCGGCCTCGGCGAGCAGCTGCTTGGCGCGCTCGGGGTCGTAGTCGTAGGTCGTGACGTCGGGGTTGTAGCCGGCCACCGTCTCGGGGATGAACTCGATCGCCGGGGTGCTGCCGTCGGGCAGGGACTGGCTGATGACGGCGTTCTTGTCGATCGCGTGGGAGATCGCCTGGCGCACGCGGACGTCGGCCAGCGCCGGGTCGGCCTGGTTGAACCCGAGGTAGAGGATGTTGAAGGCGGGGCGGTTGACCACCTGGAACCCGCCGGCCTTCAGGCCGTCGATGTCACCGGGGGCCACGAGGTCGTAGCCGTCGATGTCACCGGCCTGCAGCGCCTGCAGGCGGGCGTTGCCGTCGGCGATGGTGCGGATGATGACCTCGTCGACCTTCGGCTTCTCACCCCAGTAGTCGGGGTTCGCCTTGAGGGTGACCTGCTGGCCGCGCTCCCAGGAGTCGAAGAGGAACGGCCCGGTGCCCGTGGGGTGCTCGGTGGCGTAGGCGGAGAAGCGGGGGTCGTCCTCGGTGCCGCCGGTGTTGTCGGCGTCGTGCTCCTCCATCGCCGTGGGGCTCTGCATGGAGAACGCCGGCAGCGAGAGGGCCTGGATGAAGCCGGCGAACGGCTGCGTCAGCGTCACCACGGCCTGGCTGGCCGACGGGGCGGTGCAGCCGCCGTAGATGCCGCCCTGCTTGGCCGGGTCGTCGCTGGTCTTGAAGCCCTTGAAGATCGAGCCGTAGTAGTAGCTGATGTTCCCGGACTGGTTGACCCCGGTCCAGTCGTACCAGCGGTCGAAGTTGGCACAGACGGCCTCACCGTCGAAGTCGGTGCCGTCGGAGAACTTCACGCCCTGCTTGAGGTCGAAGGTCCAGCTCAGGCCGTCCTCGCTGCCGGTCCACTTCTCCGCCAGCAGGGGCGCGGGGTCGGCGGTGCCGGGCTGGGTGCCGACCAGGCCCTCGAAGATCTGACGCGCCACGCGGAAGGTCTCCCCGTCGGAGGCGAACGCCGGGTCGAGCATGACCGGGTCGGAGGAGGCCGCGAAGACGAAGGTGCCCCCGCCGGAGCCGGAGCCGCCGGACCCCTCCCCGGAGGAGGTGTCGCGCTGGCTCTGCGCGCAGCCCGTGAGGGCCACGGCGGTGGCCAGGACGGCGGCAGCAGCCCCGACCAGGCGCGCCGCACGGCGGGGTGCGGGGCTTGCGGGGCGGCGGAGGGCTCGCACAGGGGTCTCCTCGAGCATCGACGGTCGAGCCGCAGCCGGTGTGCTGGATCTGCGGCGCGGAGCACGTTAGGCCGTCGATGGACCGGTGGACACCACCGGGGGCGGGCTCGCGGGTCACGATCCGGTCACGCGCCGGTCGGCGGCCCGTCACCGGCGCGTCAGCGCCGGACGGGCCGGGAGGCTCCCTCGTCTCCCGCGGCACCGGCTGCGACGGCCGCCAGCCAGGCCGGGTCGCGGCCCTCCAGGGAGGCCACGCGCACCAGGCCGGGGCGCGCCTCCAGCTCGACCACGCAGGGGATGCCGACGGTGGGCACGCCGGCCGCGAGCGCGCTGGTCACGCCCGTGGTGGAGTCCTCCAGGGCCACGCAGCGGGAGGGCTCGACGCCCAGGCGCCGGGCCGCCTCGAGGTAGGGGTCGGGGGCGGGCTTGCCGCGGCGGACGGCGTCGCCGGTGACCACCGCCGCGAAGGTGCCCTCGGGCAGCGCCGCCACCAGCTCGCGGGCCAGCACCTCCCAGGACATCGTCACCAGCGCGCACGGCACACCGGCCTCGCCGAGCGCGCCCAGCAGCTCCCGGGCGCCGGGGCGCCACGGCACCTCGCGACGCACCGCGTCCACGACGCGGCGCAGGAGCTCGGCGACGACGTCGTCGATGACCAGGTCGACTCCGCCCTCGGTGCGCAGCCGGCGGGCGGACTCGCGCAGGTCGGAGCCGACCAGGGAGCGCGCCTGGTCCTCGGACCAGGTGCCGCCGTGCTCGGCGACGAGGGCGAACTCCGCCTCGAACCAGTACGGCTCGGTGTCGACCAGCGTGCCGTCCATGTCCCACAGCACCGCCTGCGGCAGCGGGTGCGGCAGCGGGTGCCGGTCGGCCTGGGCGGGGGGTGCGTCGCTCACGCGCGGCGAGGCTACCCGCCGGGCCTCACGAGCCCCGTCTCGTAGGCGGTGACCACCGCCTGCACCCGGTCGCGGGCGCCGAGCTTGGCCAGCACCCGGCCGACGTGGGTCTTCACGGTCGCCTCGGCCACGAACAGGTCACCGGCGATCTCGGTGTTGGACCGCCCGCGGGCCATGAGCACCAGCACCTCGCGCTCGCGCTCGGTGAGCGCGTCGAGCGGGCTGGTGCCACCGCCGCCGGCCTCGGCGGCCTCGGCGGCCAGCAGCGGTGCGACGTGCTCCAGCAGGCGCCGGGTGGTCGACGGCGCGATGACCGCGTCGCCGGCGTGGACGGTGCGCACCGCGGCGAGCAGCTCCTCCGGCGGGGCGTCCTTGAGCAGGAAGCCGCTGGCGCCCGCGCGGATCGCGGCCAGGGCGTACTCGTCGAGGTCGAAGGTGGTGAGGACGACGACCCTCGAGTCGGGCAGCGAGGCGGTGATGCGCGCGGTCGCCTCGATGCCGTCGACCCGGGGCATGCGCACGTCCATGAGCACCACGTCGGGCCGGACGGCGGTGGCCATGGCCACCGCCTGCTCGCCGTCGCCGGCCTCCCCCACCACGTGCAGGTCGGGCTGGGAGTCGATGACCATGCGGAAGCCGGCGCGCAGCAGCTGCTGGTCGTCGACCAGGAGGACCCGGATCACGTCGTCGGCGGGAGGCACGCCGCCGAACCTAGCCGGGGCGCCGGCGGCGCCGGTGGTGGTCACTGGTCCGCTCACTGGTCGACGAGGGCGGCGACGGGGGGCGTGCGCACGGCGCGCCGGGCCGGCAGCACCGAGGCCAGCAGCCCCGCGGCGACGGCCACGGCCAGCAGCAGCGCCAGCCGGCCCCAGGGCAGCGAGGGCGTCCAGACGGCGTCCCCGGCGGCGGTGGCGGCGCCACCCAGCAGGGAGGCGGCGCCCGCCCAGCCGTACAGCGAGCCGAGGACCACGCCCAGCAGCCCCCCGACGCCGGCGACCAGCGCCCCCTCCAGCGCCAGGGTCAGGCGGAGCTGGCCTCGGGTCAGCCCGAGGGCGCGCAGCACGGCGTTCTCCCGGGTGCGCTCGATCACCGACAGGCTGAGGGTGTTGGCCACCCCGACCAGGGCGATGACGACCGCCACGGCGAGCAGCGCCACGACCACGGCCAGCATGGAGTCGATGACCTGCTCGTAGGAGGCGCGCTGGGCCGCGGCGCCGGCCACGGAGACGGCCTGGTCGCCGCTGGCGTCGCTGACGGCCGTCTGCACGGCCTCCACGGTCTCCACGGGGTCGGCGGCCGGGTCCAGGTGGAGCCACAGGGCCCCCTGGGCGGCCTGCGGCACCAGCGCCCGCAGGTCGGCGGGGTCCACCAGCAGCTGCTGGCCCCCCAGGCCGCCGACGACGGCCAGCAGCTCCAGCCGGGTCCCGCCGGCGGTGAGCTCGAGGACCTCCCCGTCGGCGACGCCGAGGGCCTCGGCCTGCAGCGCCGGCACCACGGCCGTGCCGCGCACCGGGCGGGGGACCGACCCGGGGGCGGTGAGGACCGCGGTGAGGTCCTCGTCGGAGGCCGCGAGCTGCACCCCGAGCTCGCCGCCGTCTCCGGCCAGGGTGGCCTGGGCGGTGGTGACCAGCGCGGAGGAGCGCACGCCGGGCACGGCGCGGGCCGCCTGCACCACGGCGGGGTCGAGCGCCACCGGCTGGGGCAGCGCGTCGGCGCCGCCTGCCGACTGCTCCACCGAGTCCACCGTCGCGTCGACGGGGAACTGCAGGTCCAGGGCCGCCCCCAGGGTGCGGCTGGTGGTGGCCGCGCCGACCACCATGAGCGCCACCAGGGTGGTGCCGATGAGCAGGGCGCTGGTGGTCGAGGCGGTCCGGCGCGGGTTGCGGCCCGCGTTGAGCGCGGCCAGGCGGGCTGGGGCTCCGCCGGCCCGCGCGAGCAGCGCCCCCACCCGGGCCACCGTCCCCGGGACGATGAAGACGGCCCCGACCAGGACGCCCGTGAAGGACGCGGCGCCGCCCAGCACGGCCACCGGCAGGCCGGCGACGGCCAGGTCGTCCCAGTGGCCGCTGCCGCCGGGGGCGCGGCCGGCCTGCGTGGACAGCCCTGCACCGCCCGCCAGCAGCACCAGGCCGCCGACGACCAGCAGGGCCGAGGCCGCCAGGCGCAGCCGGGAGCCGGCCGTGCGGGGGTCCGGCGGGCCGGCGGGCCGCAGCGCCTCCAGCGGGGACACCCGGGTGGCGGCCCGGGCCGGTGCCAGGGCCGCCAGGACCGCGGCGAGCAGGCCCGCCGCGACGGGCAGGAGCACCGCGGCGGGGGTCAGGACGACGCCGCCGGGCACCGCGACACCGACGACGGCGCGGCTGAGGACCTCGGCCGCGACCACCGCCAGCGCCGTGCCGCCGAGGACGCCGACCAGCGAGGCGAGCAGTCCCAGCACCGCCGCCTCCACCAGCACGGAGCGGCGCACCTGCGTGCTGGTGGCGCCGATGCAGCGCAGCAGGGCCAGCTGCCGGGTGCGCTGGGCCACCAGCACCGAGAACGTGTTGGTGATGACCGAGCCCGCCACGAACACGGCGAGCGCCGCGAAGGCCAGGCCGAGCCCGGTGAGCAGGGAGGTGCCCCCGGCGAAGTCCTCCACCGCCTGGTCGGTGCGCTCCTGGGCGGTCTGCACCAGGGCGCCGGAGGCCGCCGTGCCCGCGAGCGCCCGCTGGACGGCGCGGCTGGCCGCCTCGGGGGTCGTGCCGGGCGCGGCGACCGCCAGCACGCTGCTGTAGCCGGCGGCCGGGGTGCCGTCGGCGGTGGTCCCGGAGGTCCACGCCACCGCCTCCGACGGCACGGCCAGCGCCCACCCGGTGGTGGCCAGCGGCGTGCTCAGCCCGCCGGCCAGGAGGCCGACCACGGTGACGGGCACGTCGACGGGAGCGGGCGCCGTGGCCACCTCGCCGGGCTCGAGCACCGCGGGGGCCGGGTAGGTCCTCACCGACACCTGCTCGCCCACGTCGACGCCGAGCCGGGCCGCCGTCCCCTCGGTCAGCGCGAGCTGGCCCGCACCCGTGGGCAGCTGGCCGGCCACCACCCGCTGCGGCTGCAGCTGCGGCAGCGAGGAGGTGCTCTGCAGCCCCACGTACTGGGACCGGGCGGGGCCCACGAGCTGCACCGCGGAGTCGACGCGGCCCTCGGCGGCGGCGACCCCGGCTGCCGAGGCGACGGCGGAGACGGCGGCGTCGTCCAGCAGCGAGGAGGTGTCGGTGACCACGACGTCCGAGCCGGCGTACCCCGCCGAGGCGGTGGCCTCCACGGTGCGGGTGAACAGGGCGGAGGTGAGCAGCACCGCCGCCACGAAGCCGGTGCCCAGCGCGATGGCGGTGCCGGCCAGCGCCAGCCGGCCGGCGGTGCCGCGGGCCTGGCGCAGCGTGAGCCGCAGCATCAGCGGACCCCCGCCGCGGGCAGCGACGTGCGCAGGGCCTCCAGCGCGCTGGTGACGGCCTCCGGCGTGGGGTCGGTGACCTCCCCGGCCAGGGCGCCGTCGGCGAGCAGCACCACGCGGTCGGCGTAGGAGGCGGCCACCGGGTCGTGCGTCACCATCACCACGGTGCGCCCCAGCTCGCGCACGCTGCGGCGCAGGAAGTCGAGCACCTCCGCGCCCGAGCGCGAGTCGAGGTTGCCGGTGGGCTCGTCGGCCAGCACCAGCTCGGGCCGGGTGATGAGCGCACGGGCGATCGCCACGCGCTGCTGCTGCCCGCCGGACAGCTCCCCCGGCCGGTGGCCGAGGCGGTCGCGCAGCCGCAGGACGTCGACGAGCAGGTCCAGCCACTCGCGGTCCAGCGGCGCCGCGCGGCGCCCGCCCAGCTCCGTGGGCAGCACGATGTTCTGCTCCGCGGTGAGCACCGGCAGGAGGTTGAACTGCTGGAAGACGAAGCCCAGGCGCTGGCGGCGCAGCACCGTCAGCTCGGCGTCCGGCAGCGCGGTGAGGTCGGTCTCCCCCAGCAGCACCCGGCCGGAGGTGGCGGTGTCCAGGCCGGCCAGCAGGTGCAGCAGGGTGGACTTGCCCGAGCCGGAGGGGCCCATGATGGCCGTGAGGGCGCCGCGCTCGAAGGTCGCGTCGACCCCGCGCAGGGCGTGGACGGCAGCGGCGGCGCGCCCGTAGGTCTTGGTGAGCGCCACGGCGGTCGCGGCGGGGGTGCTGCTCATGGCACCACCGTGGCCCGCCGGCCGGGGTGCGGTCATCGGCGCACGGTCTCGACGGTGCGCCGGCGCCGTCATCCCCGCGGTGGACCCGGCGTGCCGCTGGGAGGTGACGCGGGCACCTGCGCCGTCACCGGCTGGCCCGGCCGCGCCACCGGGGCCGGCAGCGGGCTGGTGGCAGGGCTGGTGACAGGGCTGGTGACAGGGCTGGTGGCGGCGCGGTCGGCGGCGCCGCCCGGCAGCGGCAGCACCGCGCGCACCGCGAAGCCGCCTCCGGTGCGCGGCCCGGCGTGGGCGGTGCCGCCGTACAGGGCCATCCGCTCGGCCATGCCGGACAGCCCGCGGCCGACCCCGTCGGCGGCGGGCCCGGCCGAGGCGCCGCGGCCGTCGTCCTCGACGTGGACCTCCAGGCGGCCCGGGGACCAGTGCAGCCTCACGGTGGCCCGCGCCGACGGGCCGCCGTGCTTGAGGACGTTGGTCAGGCCCTCCTGGACCACGCGGTAGACCGCCAGCCCGGCGCCGGCGGGCAGCGGCCGGGCCTCCCCCGTGGTCACCAGCGCCACGGGCAGCCCGCTGGCGCGCACCGAGGCGACGAGGTCGGGCACGTCCTCGACGCCGGGCTGCGGCTCCAGCACCGACCCGCCGTCCTCGCGCAGCACCCCCAGCAGGCGGCGCATGTCGGTCAGCGCGGCGCGACCGGTGGCGGCCACCGACTCCAGCGCCCGGACCGCGGCCGCGGGGTCGGCGGCGGCCGCGTACCGCCCGCCGTCGGCCTGGGCGATGACGACCGACAGGGAGTGGGCGACGACGTCGTGCATCTCGCGGGCGATGCGGGCCCGCTCGGCCGCGGCGGCCAGCGCCTGCAGCTGCTCGCGCTCGGTCTCCACGCCGCGGGCGCGGTCCTCCAGGGCGTGCACGTGCGCGAGCCGGGTGCGCCGCCACTGGCCCAGCGTCCACGCCAGCAGGGCGAAGACCCCGGCCGTGGTGGTGACCGCGGCGGCCACCACCAGCGCCTCGCGCACCGAGCCGGTGGCCAGGCCCGTGCCCACGCCCAGGCCGACGGCGCCGGCCAGGGCCACCAGGAGCCCGACGTAGCGCGCCCAGCGCGGCCCGTGCGCGGCCACGGAGTACAGCGCCACCAGCACCGCGGCGTCCGAGGGCGACGCGAGCAGGCCCGTCCCGCCCAGCACGGCGCCGGTGGACAGGTGGAGGGCGGCGACGGCGTCGACGACGACGGCCACCAGCACCGGCCGCGTCCGGCGCAGGGCGAGCACCCCGACCTGCAGCAGGGCCGCCGCGGCCTGCACCGGCGAGCCGGAGCTGGCCAGCAGCGCCGCCAGCAGCAGCGCCGGGGGGCCGAAGAGGGCGGCGTCGACGGCGACGGGGTGGCTCCTGACCCACGCCTCGCCGCCCTCGACGCGGCCGCGCAGGCCCCCGGCCTGCCCGTGGGCGCGCTCCAGCACGCGCCCACGCTAGGCCCGGGCGGGCGCCCCGGCGTCGTCCTGGCGGGTGAGCCCCGCGCCCCGCGCCTCCGCCCCCGGGGGCACCCCCCGCCTAGGCTGGCGGGGGTGGCGCCGCCCAGACGGGGGCGCTGACAGGAGGCAGACGTGGCACCAGAGGAGCACCCGCTCGCCGAGCCGGTGATGCTCGCGGCGTTCGAGGGCTGGAACGACGCCGGCGAGGCCGCCAGCGGAGCGCTCGACCACCTGCGCCGCGTCTGGGGCGCGGAGCAGGTCGCGGAGCTGGACCCCGAGGAGTACCACGACTTCCAGGTCAACCGGCCGCAGGTGGCCCTGGACGACGACGGCCGGCGCACCATCACCTGGCCCACCACGCGCATCTTCGCGGCCACCGCCCCGGCCAGCGGCCGGACGGTGGTGCTCGTCCACGGCATCGAGCCGTCGATGCGCTGGCGGCGCTACACCTCCGAGCTGCTGGGGCACGCCCGCCGCCTGGGCGTCGAGACGGTGATCACCATGGGGGCGCTGCTGGCCGACGTCCCCCACACCCGGCCGATCCCGGTCTCCTCCACCACCGACGACACCGAGCTGCTGCGCCGGCTGTCGCTGGAGCGCTCCACCTACGAGGGGCCCACCGGGATCGTCGGGGTGGTCTCCGAGGCCGCCGCCAGCGCGGGGCTGCCGTCGCTGAGCCTGTGGGCGGCGGTGCCGCACTACGTGGGGCAGTCGCCCTCGCCCAAGGCGGTGCTGGCGCTGCTGGGCCGCATCGAGGAGGTGCTCGGGGAGGCGGTGCCGCTGGGCGACCTCACCGACGACGCCCGCGCGTGGGAGCACGGCGTGGACGAGCTGGCCGGGGAGGACGCCGAGATCGGGGAGTACGTCCGCCAGCTGGAGGAGGCCAAGGACACCGCCGACCTGCCCGAGGCCTCCGGGGAGGCGATCGCCCGGGAGTTCGAGAGGTACCTGCGCCGACGGCCCGACGACGGCAAGGACGGGCTCACCGGCGGCTGAGCGGCCGATCAGCTGAGGGCGCGGCCGTGAGCGCTGCGGGAGCCGTCGAGGCGGTGCTGTGGTGCGGCGGCACCCCGTCCACCGGGGCCGTGCCGGCGCCGCTGCGCGAGGCCTGCGACGCCCTCGGGATGGCGGTCGCGTCCTGGCCCCGGCCCGGGTACGCGGGTCGCGAGCGCGCCATCGGCAGGGTGGTGGCCGACGGCGCCGCCGACGCCGCGGCGGCGCTGGACCGCCTCGGCGCTGCCCGCGCGGTGGTCGTCGGCTACTCCGGCGGCGGGCCGCACGCCCTGGCGGCCGCGGCGGCCGAGCCGCGGGTCGTGGGCGCGCTGGCGGTGGCCTGCCCGGCACCGCGCCGGCTGCCCGGTGCGGCTCAGGACGACGACGCCTGGCTGCGCGGGACGGCGAGCCCGCAGGCGCTGCGCGCCGCCCTGGCGGGCCGGGGCGCGCGCGAGCGGCTGGCGCTGGTCGAGGAGTTCGACCCGGCTCAGTTCACGGCCTCGGACTGGGCCGCGCTGGAGGGCCCGTGGGGTGCGGTGGGGCTCGACGCGCATGCCGCGAGCGCGGCGGCGCCGCCGCGCCCCGACGCCTCACCGGGCGTGCCGGACGGGCAGGTCGACGACGACCTCGCGCTCGTGGCCCCGTGGGGCGTCGACCTCGCTCAGCTGGCGGGGGTCGGTGAGGGGGGCGTGGTGCTGGCGCACGGGACGGCCGACCTCGTGGTGCCGCCCGCGCACGGCGAGGCGCTGGCCGCAGCGGTGCCCGGCGCCCGGCTGGTGCGCGTCGAGGGCGCCGGCCACGTCGCCGTCCTGCTCGAGGTGCCCCGGCTGCTCACCGAGCTCATCGGTCTCGTCGGGCGGCGCTGAGCCCCGGCCGCACCGGCCTCGGGGCCGAGGCGTGAGCCGGGGCCGGGGCCGGGCTCAGAGGGCGATGCCGAGCAGGGCGTCGACGGCGTCCGCGACCAGGTCGGCGCGCTGGCCGCTCCCGGCGCCGCCGGGCACCAGCAGCGCCGTGGAGGCCCACGCGTCCAGGACGGCGAGGGCGCCGGGGGCGTCGAGGTCGTCGGCCAGGCGGGCGCGCAGGTCCTCCAGCACCGCCAGCTGCCCGGTGTCGTCGCCGCCGCCCACGGCGGCCGCGGCGCGCCAGCGCACGAGGCGCTCGACGGCGGCCTCCAGGCCGTCCTGGGTCCAGGACCAGTCCGACCGGTAGTGGTGGGCCAGCACCGCCAGGCGCACCGCGGCGGGCTCCACGCCGGCGGCGCGCAGCCGCGAGACGAGCACGAGGTTGCCCTTGGACTTGCTCATCTTCTCGCCGTCGAGGCCGACCATCCCGGCGTGCGCGTAGACGCGGGCGAACGGCGGGCCGTAGAGCACCGCGCCGTGGCTGGCGCTCATCTCGTGGTGGGGGAAGGCGAGGTCGGAGCCGCCGCCCTGCACGTCGAAGCCGGAGCCGAGGTCGTCGGCGGCGATGACGGTGCACTCCACGTGCCAGCCCGGGCGCCCGTCACCGAGGGTGCCGCCGTCCCAGCGGGGCTCGCCCTCGCGGGCCGCCCGCCACAGCAGCGGGTCGAGCGGGTCGCGCTTGCCGGGCCGCTGCGGGTCGCCCCCGCGCTCGGCGGCCAGCGCCAGCATCTGCTCGCGCGCCAGGTGGGAGACCGCCCCGAAGCCGGGGTCGGCGGACAGGTCGGCGTAGACGTCGCCGTGCTCGCACCCCGGCTCGGGCTCGAGGGTGTACGCCGCGCCGCGGGCGAGCATCGCGCGCACGGTCGCCGCGATGCGCGGGACCGCCTCCACCGCGCCCACCCAGGCGTCCGGCGGCAGCACCCGCAGCGCCTCCATGTCCGCGGCGAACAGCTCGACCTGGGAGGCCGCCAGCTCGCGCCAGTCGACGCCGTCGCGGGTGGCGCGCTCCAGCAGGGGGTCGTCGACGTCGGTGACGTTCTGCGCGTAGCGCACCCGCAGGCCGGCGTCGCGCCAGGCCCGGCCGAGCAGGTCGAAGGCCAGGTAGGTGGCCGCGTGGCCGAGGTGGGTGGCGTCGTAGGGGGTGATGCCGCACACGTACAGCCGCGCCGAGGGGCCGGGGGCTGCGACCTGCAGCTCACCGGTGGAGGTGTCGTGCAGGCGGACGGGGCCGCCCCTGCCGGGGAGCTCGGGCACGGCGGGGGCTGACCAGGGGCGCATCGCCCGCGACACTACCCAGCGGCCGGGGGCGCGAGGCGGGGCGGGCCGCTCAGAACGGGGGCCAGGGCAGCGCCCGCCCGCCCGGCGGGGGCGTGGGGAAGCGCCGCCGCGCCAGCAGGCGCTCCACGCGCAGCTCGGCGGCGAGCAGCTCGTCCTCGGTGATCAGCCCGGGCAGCAGGTCGGCCAGCTCCCCGTCCAGGGCCGCGGCGGTCGCCTCCAGCAGCGCGACGACGTCCTCGGGCAGGGGCCGCCCGGCCCAGCCCCACAGCACGGTGCGCAGCTTGGGGTCCTCGTGGAAGGTCAGCCCGTGGTCCACGCCGTACAGGCCGCCGTCCAGGCCGCGCAGCACGTGGCCGCCCTTGCGGTCGGCGTTGTTGGCCACCGCGTCGAAGGCGGCCATCCGCGCCAGCGCCGGGTCGTCGGCGTGCACGAGGCTGACCGCCTCACCGCGGTATCCCTCGCCCTGCACCACGGTGAGCCACCCCGGCGGCACCCGCGAGGGGGGGACGACGTCGATGACGCCGGCCCCGGGCTCCGGCGCGCCGGCGCGCCCGCCCCTGGCGCCGCCCGGGCCCACCTCGGGGCCGGGCCCCACCCACGCCTGCACCGAGCCCAGGCCCAGCTCGCCGTCGCGCAGCACCGTGGGGGGCACCACGCCCCACCCGGCGGCGGAGGAGACCAGCGCGGCGGCCACCTCCCGGCCGGCGAGGGTGCCGTCGGGGAAGTCCCACAGCGGGGCCTCCCCCGCCACCGGCTTGTACACGCACGCCAGGGAGCGCTCCCCCAGCGCCACCCGCGCCAGCAGCGTGGTGTTGGAGGCCCCCAGCACCCGCCCGGTGACCTCCAGGTCACCGGCGGCGAGCAGCTCCAGCACCTCCTCGGTGCCGTCGTGCTGGGCGCTGGTCAGCGGCGGTACCCGTTCGCGCGGGGGCAGACGTGCCCGGCCGGGTCCAGCGGGTCCCCGCAGAAGGGGCACGGCGGGCGGCCCGCCGCCACGACGGCGAGGGCGCGGCTGCAGAACGCGCGGGCGCTGGCGCCCGACAGGCTCACCCGCAGCAGGGAGCGGGGGTCCTCGGCGTCGCCGGCCAGGCCCGCCGCGGCGGCCTCCTCGTCGTCGTCGCCGACCTCGAAGCACTCGATGACCACCAGCTGGCGCTCCCCGTCCCACGCCAGCGTCATCGTGCCCACGCGGAACTCCTCCTCGATGGGGGTGTCCAGCGGGGCGTCGTCGCGGGCGTCGGCGGGGGTCACGGCCGGCACGGGAGCGGCGCCTCCGCTGCGGCGGACCACCTCGTCGAGCAGCTCCTCGACGCGCTCGGCCAGGGCGGAGACCTGCGCCTTCTCCAGCGCCACGGACGTCAGGGCGGGGCCGGAGCGGGCCTGCAAGAAGAAGGTGCGCGCTCCCGGGGGGCCCGTGGTGCCGGCCACGAACCGCTCCGGGGGGTCGTAGTCGAAGACCTGCCGGGGCATGGCGCGAACCTACCTCCCGCTCAGCGCCCGCCTCCCGCGCCACCGCCGATGACGGCGTCGGAGGCGGCGGCGGTGTGCTGGTCAGCGTCCTGGTCGGGCTTCGGCGGGGGCGGCAGCAGGGAGGTGACGTCGCCGCCGGTGTCGTTGGTGCGCACCGCGAACGGCCGCAGCGGGGTGTAGCGGACCACCGAGACCGAGGCCGGGTCGACGACGATGCGCTGGAAGCCGTCCAGGTGCACCCCGAGCGCGTCGGCGAGCACCGCCTTGATGACGTCGCCGTGGCTGACGGCGGCCCACACCGCGTCGGGGCCGTGCGCGGCGGCGACCTCGGCGTCGACCCGGCGGACGGCGTCCAGCGCCCGCTGCTGCATCCCCCGCATCGACTCCCCGCCGGGGAAGACCACCGAGCTGGGGTGGGCCTGCACCGCCCCCCACAGCGGCTCCTTGGTGAGCTCGGAGATCGGCCGGCCGGTCCAGTCGCCGTAGTCGCACTCCGACAGGCCCTCGTCGGTCACCAGCTCCGGTCGCGGCGCGCCGTCCGGCCCGTCGACGGCGAGCAGCGCGGCGGCGGTCTCCTGGCAGCGCTGCAGCGGGGAGGCGACGACCCGGACCAGGAGCAGCGGCGCCAGGCGCCGGGCGAGGGCGGCGACCTGGGAGCGGCCGGTCTCGTCGAGCGCGACGCCGGGGGTGCGCCCGGCCAGCACGCCGCCGGTGTTGGCGGCGGTGCGGCCGTGGCGGACCAGGAGGAGGACGGGCACACCAGGACGCTACGTCAGCGCCCCCGACCGGCCGTCGCCGCGGGTCAGCGCGGGTCAGCGCGGGTCAGGGCACCAGCAGCGGGGTGGTGCGGCCCACCATCTCCACGGTGGGGCCCGGGTCCTGCGGGGTGGAGATCTCCGCGTGCAGCCAGAAGGAGTAGGACTGCCCGCTGGTCAGCCCCGTGACGGTGGTGGTGACGGTGGTGCACCCCGGCGGCGCGGGCACGCTCTGCCAGCGCAGCGGCGGCTGCTCGCCGCTGACCAGCTGCTGCGGCACCACGGCCAGGCGCCACCCCACCAGCGACCCCCCGCCGTGGCTGTACCACGTCAGCGTCGCCTGGCCGGGCGCGCCGGTGGCGGTGAAGGGGATGGTGTGGCGCGGGCGCAGGTCGCACGGCGGGGTCGCGGCGGCGCTGGAGCGCGGTGAGGGCGTGGCGGTGAGGACCGGTGGGGCGGTCAGGCCCCAGTAGGGGTCGGCGGCCACGGCCGGCGCGGGCGGCGGGGTGGTCGGGGTCGGCTCGGGCACGCCGCTGCCGAGCACGGAGGACTGCCCCGCGGGCGCCGCGGCCGTGGACAGCGGCGGCTGCGGCGCCGCCGCGTCGTCGGGGGCGAAGGGGCCCAGCGGCACGCAGGCGGACAGCAGCGCCGCCGCCGCGGCGGCGACCAGCGACAGCGCCGGTCCGCGGGGGGCGCGCCGCGCGAGGACGGGGTCCACGCCCCTGCATCGGCACGTCGGCCGCCGGCCTTGAGCGGCCGGGGCGAGGATGGTCGCCGTGATCGTGGGCACGTGGGTGTGGGACGGCGCCGGCCACCACCAGGTGGAGGACTGGCAGGGGGCGCTGCGGGGGTGCCGGGCCGGGGAGGGCGGGTTCGTCTGGATCGGCATGGACGAGCCCGACCCCGACGAGCTGCAGCGCCTGGCCCACCAGCTGCACCTGCACCCGCTGGCGGTGGAGGACGCGGTGCAGGGCGGCCAGCGGGCCAAGGTCGACGTCTACGACGACGAGTCGCTGCTGGTGGTGCTGCGGCCCCTGGAGTACGACGAGGCCACCTCCGGCGTCGAGACCCGCGAGCTGACGATGTTCGTGGGGCCCCAGTACGTGGTCAGCGTGCGCCGCGGCGGGCACACCCCGCTCAAGGGGGTGCGCTACCGCCTCGACGAGGCGCCCGCGCCGCTGCGCGGCAGCGCCCTGGGCGCCCTGCACGGCGTCCTGGACGCGGTGGTCGACCACTTCGTGGTCGTCGCCGACGAGCTGGGTGACGACCTGGACGCCCTCGAGCGGCGCGTCTTCACCGCCGGTGACGCCGGTGAGGCGGCCGGGGTCGACGCCGGGGAGATCTACCGGCTCAAGCGGGAGGTCTCCGAGGCCCGCCGGGCGGTGGTGCCGCTGGTCGAGCCGGTCGCGGCGCTGGCGCGCGGAGAGGTCGGCAGCGTGCCGAAGAAGCTGCGGCCCTTCTTCGCCGACGTCCTGGACCACCTCGTGCGCACCCAGGACCGGGTGGAGGGCTACGAGCGCTCCCTGACGGACATCCTCAGCGTCCACCTCGCGCAGGTCTCGGTGCAGCAGAACGCCGACTCCCGCAAGATCTCGGCGTGGGCGGCGATGGCGCTGGTGCCCACGCTGATCGCGGGCATCTACGGCATGAACTTCACGCACATGCCCGAGCTGGCGTGGCGCTACGGCTACGCCTGGGCCCTCGGCCTGATGGTGCTGGTCTGCCTGGTGCTGTGGCGGGCGTTCAAGCGCTCGGGCTGGCTGTAGGGGCCAGCGCCTCCAGCAGCGCGAGGCGCTCGGCGGCCGTGGCGGCCATCGGCGCCACCGCCAGGGAGGTGACCCCGGCCGCCGCGTAGGCGCGCAGCCGCTCGCGCAGCTGGGCGGGGGTGCCCAGCAGGCACGCCGCGCGCAGCAGCTCGGCCGGCACGAGCGCCGCCGCGCGCGCCCGGTCGCCGGCGAGGTAGGCCTCCTGCACCGCGGCGGCAGCCGCCCCGTGGCCGAGGCGGGCGGCCTGCTCGGCGTAGACGTTCTTCTGCCGGCTGCCCATGCCGCCCAGGTACAGCGCGGTGTGCGCCCGCAGCGGCGCCGCCACGGCGGGGTCGTCCAGGTCGGCGCCGTCGTCCACCGCCAGCGCGGTGACCGTGGCGACGACGTCGAGGGGCCGCTCCTGGCCGCCGGGCAGCTCGCACCGCGCCCGCCCGCGCGCCAGCGCCTCCAGCTGCTCGGTCGCCGCCTCGGGCACGAGGAACGCCGGCAGCCACCCGTCGGCCACCTCCCCCGCCAGCTCCACGTTCTTCGGGCCGACCGCCGCCAGCAGGACCGGCAGCTCCGGGCGCGGCGCGGGCAGGGCCAGGCGCAGCCGGGAGGGCCCGTGCAGGCCCGGCTCGCGGGCCAGCGCCCGGCGGACGTCGGCGACGTAGGCGCGGGTGCGCGCCAGCGGCGCGGCGAAGCCCACCCCGTGCCAGCCCTCGGAGACCTGCGGGCCGGAGACGCCCAGGCCCAGGCGGAAGCGGCCACCGGACAGGCCGTCGAGCGTGGCGGCGGTCATGGCGGTGGCCGCCGCGCTGCGCGCGGGCACCTGCAGCACCGCGCTGCCCAGGCCGAGGGTCGAGGTCTGCCCCGCCAGCCAGGCCAGCACGCTCACGGCGTCGGAGCCGTACGCCTCGCTGGTCCACACCGCGTCGTAGCCGAGCTGCTCGGCGCGCTGCGCCAGCGCGAGGGCGTCGGCGGCCTGCGCGGCCACCGGGCGGTCGGAGCCGAAGTACCCCAGCGACAGCCCCAGCCTCATGCGCGCCGACCCTAGGGGGTGCTCACCGGGGGTCGCGGGCCGGCTCCAGTACGTTGCAGCGGTGGAGCAGCGCACCGTCGGACGCTCGGGGCTGCGGGTCTCCGCGCTCGGCCTGGGCACCATGGGCTGGGGCAGCGACGGGGTCACCGACGCCCACGAGGCGCGCGACCTGCTGGTTCCCTTCGTCGAGGCCGGCGGCACCCTGGTCGACACCGCCGACGTCTACGGCGGCGGCGCCGCGGAGGAGCTGCTCGGGGAGCTGCTGGGTGACGTGGTGCCGCGCGAGGACGTCGTGCTCGTCACCAAGTCCGGGCGCGCCCGCAGACCCGGTCCCGACACCTCCGCGCGGGCGCTGCTGGCCGGGCTGGACGCCTCCCTGGCCCGCCTGGGCACCGACCACGTCGACCTGTGGATGGTGCACGCCTGGGACCCGGGCACCCCGGCCGAGGAGGTGGCCGCGGCCCTGGGCCGCGCGGTCGCGACCGGCCGGGCCCGCTACGCCGGTGCCGGGGACCACTCCGGCTGGCAGCTGGCCACCGCGGCGGCCGCCGCGCGGGGCGCCGGGCAGCCGCTGGTGGCCGCCGGGACCGAGCTGAGCGTGCTCGCCGGGGACCACGCCGACGTGCTGCCCGCCGCCGCCCACCACGGCCTCGGCGTGCTGGCGTGGGCCCCGCTGGGGCGCGGGGTGCTCACCGGCAAGTACCGCACCAGCACCCCCTCGGACTCCCGCGGCGCCTCCGAGCACCTCGCCGCCTGGGTGCAGCCCTACCTGGGCACCGGACCGCGCCGGGTGGCGCAGGCCGTGGCCACCGCCGCGGACGGGCTGGGCGCGGCGCCCCTGGAGGTGGCGCTGGCGTGGGTGCGCGACCACCCCGGGGTGTCCAGCGCCGTGGTCGGCGCCCGCACCCCGGGGCAGCTGCTCGGCAGCCTCGCGGCGGCCGAGCTCGAGCTCCCCGCGGAGATCCGCGCGGTGCTCGACGAGCTCAGCGCCGGCTGACGCGGCCCCGGCCGCCGGTGCCGCCGCCTCCGAGGACGCCGCCGGCGGCGCCGTCCCCGTCGTCGTCCTCGTCGGACTCGGGGGCGTCGTCGTCGAGGTCGTCGTCATCGTCCTCGTCGTCGTCCTCGTCGAGGCCGTCCTCGTCCTCGTCGAAGAGCTCGAACGGGGTGACCTCCTCGTAGGCGGTGTAGAGGGACTCCTCGTACACCTCGAAGGCGTCGGCCAGGGCGGAGTAGGCCGCCTCGACCGCCGGGTCGTCGTCACCGCGCCGCCGCTGGGCGGCTGCCAGGTGGGCCTCCAGCGCGGCGACGAGTCGGTCGAGGGCCGCGCGCGGGTCGGTCGCCATGGCCCGAACGGTAGCGGGTGGGCATCATGGACGGCGATGGAGCAGATCCCCTCGCCCCGCAGCAGCGGCCGCCGCCCCGGCCGCTCCGACGTCGAGTACGAGTACCGCACGATCACCATGTCGCGCGGCACCTCCCGCACCGAGGCGCGGCGGCTCCTCACCGAGGCCGCCGAGCACGGCCACTGGGAGCTGGCGCGCGTGCGCCTCTACCTGGGCGGGCGGCGCCAGGTGCAGCTGCGGCGGCGCATCGTGCGGGTGGCCCGCCCCAGCTGACCCGGGGCCGCCGCGTCAGGCGCTGGCCACGAAGCGCTGCAGCACCCGGGTGCCGAAGCGCAGCGCGTCGAGCGGCACCCGCTCGTCCACGCCGTGGAACAGCCCGGCGAAGTCCAGGTCGGCGGGCAGCCGCAGCGGCGCGAAGCCGTAGCCGGGGATGCCCAGCTGGCTGAAGGACTTGTTGTCCGTGCCGCCGGACAGGCAGTACGGCAGGACGCGCGCGCCCGGGTCCTCCGCGAGCAGCGCCTCGACCATGCGGTCGACCAGCGGCACGTCGGGGTCGGTCTCCAGGGCGACGTCGCGGTGGACGTCCTGGACCTCCACGCCCTCCCCGGCCAGCTCCCTGATGGTCTGCACGAGGCGCTCCTCGTGGCCGGGCAGGAAGCGGCAGTCCAGCAGCGCGGTGGCGGTGCCGGGGATGACGTTGTGCTTGTAGCCGGCCTCGAGCAGCGTGGGGTTGGCCGTGTCGCGCAGCGTCGCGCCGACCCAGCGCGCCGTCGTCCCCAGCTGGTCGAGCAGGGCGCTGGGGTCGTCGGGGTCGAACGCGACGCCGGTGATGTCGGTGACGCCGTCCAGGAAGCGGCGCACCGTGGGGGTGACCTCCACCGGCCACGGGTGGGCGCCGATCCGGGCGACCGCCTGGCACAGGCGGGTGACGGCGTTGTCCGTGTTGACCTGGCTGCCGTGACCGGCGCGGCCGTGCGCCACCAGGCGCAGCCAGGCGATGCCCTTCTCCGCGGTCTGCAGCAGGTAGGCCCGCTGCCCGCCGCCCGGACCCGCGCCGATGGTGGTGGAGAAGCCGCCGACCTCGCTGACCGCGGCGGTGGCGCCCTCGAAGAGGTCCGCGTGGTGGTCGACCAGCCAGTGGGCGCCCTTGACGCCGCCGGCCTCCTCGTCGGCCATGAACGCCAGCACGAGGTCGCGCGGGGGCCGCTGGCCGCGGCGGACGAGGTCGCGGACCACGGCCAGCAGCATCGCGTCCATGTCCTTCATGTCCACCGCGCCGCGGCCCCAGAGGAACTCCTGCTCCCCCTCCGCGGTGGTCTCGGTGGTGACCTCCCCGGAGAAGGGGTGCACGCTCCAGTCGTCGGCGCGGGCGGGGACGACGTCGAGGTGCCCGTGCAGCAGCAGGGCCCCGCGCTCGGCGGTGCCGGCCGGGTCGCCCTCGACCCTGACGACGACGCTGGCGCGCCCGGGCTCGCTCTCGAGCAGCTGCGGCTCCAGGCCCACCTCGGCGAGCAGGCCCGCCACCAGCTCCGCGGCGGCGCGCTCGCCGGGGCCCGACCCGTCACCGGGGTTGGTGGTGTCGAGGCGCAGCAGGTCCCGGCAGATGCTCACGACCTCCTCCTGGGCGAGGTCCCGGGAGGCGTCGTGCGGGGCGTCGTGCGGGGTGGAGCTCATCGCCCCACCGTACGCAGCGGCCGCCCGGGGCGCCGTGGGCGGCGCCGGCGGCTCGGGAGGGGCGGGTCGTCAGCGCAGGCCGGCGGGCGAGCCGAGGCTGCACATGACCAGCTGGCCGTCGGCGGAGCTCTGCTCCTCCAGCACGCGGCCGTCGGCGTCCTTGATGCGGCACCCGACGCTGCCGCCCTCGGGGCCGTCGTAGCTGTAGACCGCGACGTACCAGCCGGGCCAGTCCTTCGACCCCGCCGCAGGCTGGGTGAAGGTGGAGCCGAGGTCCTCGCGGACCTCGCGGTGGTCGGCGGTGCCCAGCTCGACGTAGGTGTGCTGCGCCGTCCCGAAGCCCTCGTACGTCACGTCGCCGGTGGGGATGAGCGCCGCGTCCGCGGGTGCGGCGCTGGACGCGGGGGCGTCAGCCGGGGCGGTGGCGGGAGCCTCGGAGGCGGCGGGGGCCTCGCTGCCGGCGGCCTCCTGCGGGGTCCCGGCTGCCTGCCCGCCGGCGTCCTCAGGCGCCGCCGACGGGGCCTGCTCCTGCGGCGCGGCCGCCGGCGGGGTGGGCTGGGCGGGGGCGACGGCCGCGCCCGCCGAGGTCAGCGCGGCGCTGAGGTCGGGGTGGCCGGGGGTCGACCACACGCCGACGACGACGGCGACGGCCAGGGCCCCGGCCGCTGCGAGCAGCCCGACGGGGACGCCCAGGGCGCGGCGCTGGTGCCAGCGGCGCGGCGCGCGGGGCGCGGTGGCGTCCGGTCGCGGCGCCGGGCGGCTGCTGCGGCCGTCGGTGCCCCGGGCCGCGGGGCCGCTGCGGGCGGAGGTGCGTGCCGCGCGGCCGGTGCGGGCGCCGGCGCGGCCGTGGCGGCCCTCCGGGTGCAGGACCGACGTGCTGGCGCCGGGAGCGGCGGCGGGGGTGGCGGCCGTCGCGGGGCCCGCGGTGGAGGTGTCGGGGGTGGGGCTGAGGCTCGCCGTGGCGGCGCGGACGGCGGCGAGGTCGGCGGCGGTCAGCGCGGCGGTGGGGCCGGACTGCGGGGTGCCGGCGCGGACGGCCCCGGGCCCGCCGACCCGGGGCGGGGCGGCCTGCGGCAGGGCTGCCGGGGGCACGAGGACCGAGGAGCGCCCCGCCGCGGGCTCCGGCGCGCTGCGCTGCGGCACGGGCGGCGGGACGGGTGCGGTGGGGACCCTGGCCGCGCGGGCCCGCAGGGCCGCCTCGACCTCGGCGGCGGGCGGCGGGGGCGGCAGGTCGGGCTCGCCGAGGGCGTCCACCGGCGCTGCGGGGCGGGAGGGCGCACCGGCCTGCGGGCGCAGCGGGCGGGCCCCGGCGACGGGGTCGGTGGTCCAGGACGGCCCGGTGGCCCGGGTGGGCCCGGTGGTCCACGACGGCTCGCGGAGGGGTTCTGTCGTCCCGACCACCGGCAGCGGGCCGGAGACGGCGGGAGCCGAGCGGCGGCGGGGGACGTACACCGCGGGTGCGGCGGCGGTGCGGCCCGCGACGGACGGCGGCGGGGTGAGGGAGTCGAGGTGCTCGGTGAGGGTGCGCGCCAGGGCGCGCGTCAGGGGCGCCGGGCGCGAGATCGCGCTGGCCGTGCGGGGGTCCTCCAGGGCCGGCGAGGTGCGCCAGGCGGCGCTGTCGCTGGCCTGGACGGCGGCCTCGTCGAGCGCAGTCGGGCGGCGCAGGGCGGCGCGGTCGCGCCGGCTGGGCAGCGCGGTGCCCAGCGGCGGGGTGGGCGTGCCTCCGACCGCCGGGACGTGCGGGGCCGGCGGGGCGGGCTGCAGCCCCGGCGGCGGGCTCGCGGCGGCCCGCTGGGTGGTTCCGGTGCCGTCGGCGAGGGTGGCGAAGGGGTCTCCGAGGGGGCCGGGCACCGGAGCGGCGTGACCGGGGGCCCGCCGTCCTGCACCGGCGCGCTCCTCACGCAGCGCACGCCTGCGCTCACCGCCCGCTTCGGTCTGGCCCGCCACGGTCACCAGTCTGGGTCACCGCGGCCGCCCTGTCCGGCATCCGGGGAAACTCGCGGACGCCCGTCCGGCGCGGCGCCGCCGCGGGCGGGCGGTCCTGGGCGATGATGCGCGCGCCTAGGGGCCGGCGGGCCGCACGGCCGGCGGTGGTGCCGGCGCCCCGAGCAGCGCCGGCAGCTCCCGCATCGAGGCGAAGGTGGTGGCGGCGCCGAGCGCGAGGAGGTCCGCCGGGGTGCTGCTGGCCGGACCGCCCGGGCAGTACCCGAGCACCCGGGCGCCGGCGGCGACGCCGGCGCGCACGCCCGCCGGGGAGTCCTCGACCACGGCCGCACGACGCGGGTCGACGCCCAGGGCGTCGGCCGCCTGCAGGTAGACGTCGGGCGCGGGCTTGCTGCGCGCCAGCTCCATCCCGCTGAAGACGCGGTCGCCGAAGAAGGGCGCCAGGCCGGTGGTGTCGAGCTGCAGCTGGACCTTGGCGCGGTCGGCGCCGGAGGCGCACGCGAGCCGCTCGCCGTAGCGGGCGACCACGGCCCGCAGCGCCTCGGTGACGCCGTCGACGGGCGCCACCCGCCGCGCCAGCTCGGCGCTGCGCCGCCGGCGGAACTCCGCCAGCCACGCCTGCGTGATGCGCACGCCGGTGCGCTCCTCGATGAGGTCGGTCTGGTCGGCCACGGCGACCCCCACGAAGCGGCGCAGGCACTCGCGCGGGGTCATCACCCAGCCGAGGTCGCCCAGCATGAGCCGGAGGACCTCGTTGGTGATGGGCTCGGAGTCGACCAGGACGCCGTCGCAGTCGAAGAGCACGGCGTCGAAGGGGGCGCGGCTCACGGGCGGGCCCGCCTCCAGGCGACGGCGCAGGCGGCGAAGACCACCGCGAAGAAGCCCGCCAGCACGTAGCCGGCGTGCTTTGTGTCCAGCCGGGTCAGCAGCCCGACCAGACCGCCGGTGACGCCCAGCTGCTCGCTGAGCAGCGACGCCGCCGCCAGCGCCCCCACGAGCAGCCCGGAGGCTATGCCGACGCCGGTGATGACGAGGTTGTAGGTGATCCTGCGGGCCGGGTCCTGGTCCGCGGCGCTGTACATCCGCAGCATCAACAGGCCGTTGGCCGTGTCGCCGAGGGTCATCGCCGCGGTGAACAGCAGCGGCAGGCACAGCAGCGACACCAGCGACGCGCCGGCGAGCGCGGCGCCGGCGGTCAGGACGAGCACCCCGATCTGGCTGGAGGTGTCGAAGCCGAGGGAGAACAGCAGGCCCACCACGTACACGTGCCAGGGGTGGCGGACGCGCCGCAGCGGGGTGGTGAGCACCACGGCGGCGGGCCCGCGCGGGGTGAGGGCGTGCGGTGGCACCTCCAGGTGCGGGTCGGCCCGCAGCGCGCGGCGCAGCTCCCACGCGCGCAGGAAGGTGGCGAGGTTGGCGACGGCGACGAGCACGAGGTAGAGCCCGGAGACCGAGACGCCGATGACGCCGAGCACCCGCGCCGCGCCGGAGGACTCGTCGAGCGCTGTGCGGATGAAGCCCGCGCCGGCGATGACGAGCACCCCGGTGAGCACGACCACGGTGGAGTGGCCCAGGGAGAACGCCAGCCCCACCGAGGCGGGGCTGCGGCCCTCCGCGACGAACTTGCGGGTGCTGTTGTCGATCATCGCGATGTGGTCGAAGTCGAAGGAGTGCACCAGCCCGCGCAGGTACGCCACGGCCGCCAGCCCGACCGTGACGGCGCCCGCGGTCCCCGCCACGACGCCCAGGACCAGCAGGCCGAGCCCCGCCAGGTGCAGGCCGGCGACGACGGCGAGGGCGGCGCCCACGCGGTGGCGGAAGGGCAGGGCCGCGCGGCCGCGGCTGGTGAGCAGCGGGTGCCGCCGGGCGGCGGTGGCGGTGCCCATGGCGGGGATGCTAGGGCCAGCGCGCCCCCGAGCCGCCGCTGCGCCCGTGGTGACGGGCGTCCGGTCAGGGGCAGCTCGTCACGGGCCTGTGGTCGAGGGCTCGCGACGGGCCGGGGGCGCACGGGCCGGTCAGGCGCTGCGGCGCCGGCGCACCACCGCGACCGCGGCGGCGACCAGGGCCGCGAGCGCCGCCGCCGCGAGCGCCACCACCCACGGCGGCGCGCCGGAGGCGCCGTCGGGAGCGGTGGCCGAGGCCGGTGCGGTGGCCGGGGACGGCGGGCCAGCGGGCGCGCTGGACGGAGCCGCCGGGCTCGGCGGGCTGGGCGCGGCCGCCCCTGCTGCGGAGCCGTCTCCCGCGGCGGGAGCCGACGCGGTCCACGCGAGCTCCCCGGAGACCGGGTGGCCGTCGGAGGAGGTGACGCGCCACTGGACGCGGTACTCCCCCGCCGGCAGGTCGCCTCCCAGCGCCTGCACGACCGTGTCGTCGGTGTACTGCGGCTCGCCGGTGGACACGACGGCGCCGGTGGGGCCGGTGACCACCACCCGGGAGCCGAGGGCCAGGGCCGGGGCGCTGAAGGTCAGCACGAGGGACGGCGGCGCCGCGTCGAGCACGGCGCCGTCGGCCGGTGAGGACGCCACGAGCCGGTCGTGGGCCTGGGCGGGCAGCGCCGGCAGCACCACGAGCAGCAGCCCCGCGATCGCCGCGAGCAGCCGGCGGGCGCCGTGCGCGCGGCTCACCGGGCCACCGCCGCGGGACGGCGGCGCAGCAGCGCCACTGCGAGGGCCGCGGCGCCCAGCACGGCTCCGGTCGCCCCGAGCCAGGTCCCCGTGCTGCCGCCCGTGCTGCCCGTGCCGCCCGACGCAGCGCCGAGAGGCGCGGCCGCGGGGTCGGCGTCCCCGCCGTCGTCGTGGTGCCCGGCAGCGGCCGTGGTGGTCAGCACGGGGGCGGGGTGCTCGGGCTCCTCGCCGCTGGCGGGGACGGGCTGGTCCCACGCGACCACGGTGCCGTCGGAGTAGGTCTGGGTGGCCGGCAGCAGCAGCGTGGTGCCGGCGTCCGGCAGGGCGCCCACCGAGACGGGGAACTGCTGGAACTCCCCCGGGCCGATGCCGTCGCCCCGGGCGGTCCAGGTGATGGTGCGCGGGGCGGTGGTCAAGGTGGTGCCCCCGACGTCCACGGGGGACGGCAGCGGCGCCTGCGTGACCCGCGCCGTCCAGCCGGGCACGGGCTGGACGGCGGCGTAGGTGAACGGGTGGTCGGTGGGCAGCGCCAGCTCGACGCGCGTGGTGCTGGCGCTGTCGGACTCGTTGGGGACCCGCACGTCGAGCAGGGCGTAGCTGCCGGCGGCGGTGGTGTCGGGGGTGACGTGCACGTGCGCGGACGCGGCGGCGACCGGGACGAGCAGCAGCCCGGCGGCGAGCCCACCGGTGGCGAGGGCGCGGACCGGCCGGTGGCCGTGCAGGTCGGCGGGCGTGCGGGCAGGGGTGGGCTGGGTCGGGGACACGGGTGCTCCTGGGTGTGCGGCCGCGCAGCGGCTGGTCGGGTGGCGCGAGGCCGGCCGCACCCCGGGGGCGGGGTCAGCCGGCGGCGCGCACCGGCGGCCCGCGCCGCCGCACGCCGCGCAGCACGCACACCGACCCCGGGAGGACGGCGGTGGGGGCCGGGCGCGGGGCCCGCCGGACGACGACGGGCCGCGGGGCCAGGGCGACCACGACGGCGGCCAGCGGCGCCAGCCAGGCGCACAGCGCCCACAGGGCGTCCTCGCCGCGGCTGTAGACCAGCGCCAGCGCCACCGCGACGACGAGGTGGGCCAGGAGCATGGACGCCTCGGCGGTGGACGGGCCGCCGAGCCACAGCCGCGAGGTGCCAGCCACCGCGCTCGCCGGCGCCAGGTGCCCGGCGTGCTCCACCAGCCCCGGGGGCAGCGGGGGTGCTGCGGCGTGCGCGCCACCGTGGGCGGCGCCGTGGGCGTCGGGGGTGGGGGCCAGCCGTTCGAGCACCGCGTGCAGCACGACCTGGCCGCCCGCCAGCACGACCGCGGCGGCCGGGACGGGCAGGTGCCACCGGGTGGCCGCCGCGCAGCACGCCAGCACGGCCAGGCCGGTCGCGGCGGTGGCGGCAGCACCGGGCAGCTGCCCTCCGGCGGCGGCGTGCCCGAGCAGCGACAGCCCCACGACGAGCAGCGCCAGCACCGCCGACCGGACCGCGCGCAGGGCGCCGCGGTCCGGGGTGCTCACCGCCTGCACGCTACCGGCCGGCGGCATCCGGCCAGGGCACCCGGCGTCGGCGCGGCTGCGGGCTCAGGCGCCGCTGCCGGCGACGACCTGCGTGGTGATCCTGTCGATGAGGCTCTCGAGGGACTCCTCGAACTCCTGCAGCGAGCGGTCCTCGGTGAGCAGGTCGCTGAGCCGGTCCACGGTCGGGGCGTCGCGCAGGCCGTGGTCGGGCACCTCCTCCTCGACGAGGTCGAGCGGCCCCACGGCACCGCCGCGGTGGGAGACCTCCAGCAGCAGGTTGCCCAGCAGGAAGCTCGTGAAGGCGCGGTAGACCGCGACCGCCTGCTCGTCGTCGAAGCCCTCGGCCAGCAGCCCCGACAGGAACGCCTCCACCCACCGCACCGAGCGCAGCGGGGGCCTCAGCCACGGCGCCTCAGGCGGGGTGGAGGCGATGAGCGGGAACGCCCGGGGGTGGGCGACGGCCATGCGGCGGACGCCGTGCGCCATGCGCTGCAGGAAGTCCTGCCAGCCGTGCTCGGGCGTCGTGAGCACGTCGGCGTCCCGGTCCAGCTCCGTGACCAGGGTGTCGACGACGCCGTCCAGCAGGTCCTCGCGGCCCGGCACGTAGCGGTACAGCGACATCGCCTCCACGCCGAGGCGCGCGCCGAGGCGTCGCATCGTCAGCGCGCCCACGCCGTCCTCGTCGATGAACTCGAGCGCGGCGACCAGGATGCGCTCGCGGCTCAGGGGCACCCGCGCCGAGGGCGGCTCCTCGCCGCGGACGGCCAGGAGGTCGACGTCGGGCTCCTGGTCCGGGCCCTCGGGCCCGCCGCCGGGGCCACCGCTGGTCGTCACCGACGCAGGTTGTCACCGTCCGGGGGACACCGCAGGTCGCCGTGGGCCGGGCGTGGGGTGGCGGCCGGGGGCTTACGGTGTAAACCTGCGCGTGGGGTGAGCGCCGGCGCCCGTCCGGCCCGCAGGTGCGCTGAGGAGGACCATGGACGAGACCGCCGCCACGAGCACCTCCGGGCAGCGCCGCGGGGTGCGCGCCGTCGGCGCGACCACCACCACCGACGCCGTCATCGCCACCCTCGCCGGGATCGCCGCCCGCGAGGTGCCGGGCGTGCACGCCCTCGGCACCGCCGCCGAGCGCGCCGCGGGCTCCGTGCTCGACCACCTCCCGGGCACCGCGCGCCCGGGCTGCCCGGGAGTGGCCGTCCAGGTGGGCGAGCGCCAGGCCGCCGTGGAGGTCGCGGTGGTGACCGAGCTCGGCGCCCGCGCTCCGGAGGTCGCGGCCCGGGTGCGCGCCGCCGTGGCTCGTGCGCTGGCAGACCTGGTGGGCCTGGAGGTGACCGCCGTCGACGTCACCGTCGTCGACGTCGCCGACGCAGCCCCTGAGCGCGGCCGGGTGGCGCCCCGCAGATGAGTCGTGCACGATCTGATCGCGGCGCGGGCAGGGGTCCGCGCCGCCACCACGTCCAGGACCGCTCCCGGTCCTGGTCCACCGAACGCGCGGGCCAGGCCCGCAGGAGGGGGAAGACCATGGGCTCGACAGTGCAGAAGGTCGGTGCTGAGCTCCTCGGCACGTTCTGGCTGGTCCTCGCGGGGTGCGGCGCCGCCGTCCTGGCCACCGCGGCGGCTCCGGGTGAGACCGGGGCGCAGGTCGCCATCGGATGGCTGGGCGTCGCCCTGGCCTTCGGCCTGGCGGTGACCACGGGCGCGTACGCCCTGGGCCACCTCTCCGGCGGCCACTTCAACCCCGCGATCTCCCTCGGGCTGGCCGTGGCCGGCCGCCTGCCCTGGCGCGAGCTGCCGGTCTACGTCGCCTCCCAGCTGGTCGGCGCCGTCGCCGGCGCCGCGGTGCTCTACGCGGTCGCCAGCGGCCGCGCGGGCTTCGACCCCACCGGCGGCTTCGCCGCCAACGGCTACGCCGACCGCTCCCCCGAGGGCTACGGCCTGCTCGCGGCGCTCGTCATCGAGGTCGTCCTGACGGCGGTGTTCGTGCTCGTGGTGCTGGGCACCACCGGCCCGAAGGGGGCCCCCGGGCTCGCGCCGCTGGCCATCGGCCTGACCCTGGTGGTGGTCCACCTCATCTCGATCCCGGTCACCAACACCTCGGTCAACCCGGCCCGCTCCCTGGCCCCGGCGCTGTTCGCCGGCCCGGAGGCGCTCGGCCAGGTGTGGCTGTTCATCGTCGCGCCGCTGGCGGGCGGTGTCGTCGCGGCGCTGGTGCACCGGGTGCTGCTGGCCACCAGCGAGGAGCGCGGCGACGTCCGCGTCGAGCAGACCGCTGCCCGCGAGCGCGTGGCCGGGCGGGCCTGAGGTCCCCCACCCCCGCCTGACGACGACGGAGGGCCGGCCGCTGCCAGCGGCCGGCCCTCCGTCGTCGTGCTCTCAGCGGTGGGTGCCGGAGCGGCGCAGGTCGTCCTCGGGGGCGCCCGGGTCCTTGAGGAGCAGGAACAGCCCGCTGTAGGGGCTCAGCCACACGCTGAAGCTCTGCAGGTCGTCCACCCAGCCGATCTCACCCTCGTCGCGCGCGTCGAGGACGGCCATCCGCGGCTGGAAGTGCTCCGACCTGACGGTGCCCTCGATCGTCTCGCCGGTGAAGTTCAGCACCGTCACCTGAAGCTGCGCCGAGCGCGTGGGGTCCCCGCCGTCGAGGCGGTGGACCATGACGAGCATCCCCGGGTGGGCGACCGCGGGCACGTCGACCTGGGTGGCCGTGGCGATGCCGTGCTTGGCGCGCAGCGCCAGCAGTCCCTTCAGTCGGGAGGCGAACGAGCGCTCGTCGCGCAGCTGCTCGGGCAGGGAGCCGTAGAGCACCCGGGCGCGCGGCATGCCGCTGGCCGACTGGGTGGCGTGCGGGTCCACGTCGAGCAGGTCGTGCGCGCCGCGCTCCACCCACCGGGTGTCGCCGGTAGCGGTGAGCGCCGCCACCTGCTCGATCGGCACCGGCAGCGCGCCCACGAGGTCCCACCCGGACAGCGCGAACACGCCGGGCTGCCAGGCGTTGAACATCGCCAGCAGCAGGTGCGCCCGCCGGATCATCTCGACGTCGTCGTCGCCGATCTCCTCCAGCGCGCGGTGCCCGCGGGACGCGGCGATCACCGAGGCGGTGGTGCACGCGATGCCGTTGGTGGTGAACACGTGGTTGTAGTCCGCCGCCTCACCGGTGATGCCGGCCAGCAGGTCCGCGCGCACCGCCTCGGCCAGCTCCGCGCCCGTCGTCTCCCGGCCGCGGAAGGTGTACGTGTCGTGGGTGTGGGCGGTGGCCCAGTGCACCAGCTCGTAGGTGAGCTCGTCGTGGTTCTGCATGCCGTGTACCAGGGAGGCCGGGTCGACCCCGACCTCCAGGGACGTGCGCAGCGTCAGGCGCAGGAACTCGGTGTCACCGGTGACCAGGGCGTGCTGGTAGGCGGGCCGGTTGACGAAGTCGTAGGAGAGGTCAGCGCCCACGCGGCCGGTGTCGCGGATGTCCTCGATGCCGAGGTTCAGCTCCTGGAAGGTGAACCCGCCGACCTTGCGCACCGTGCTGGCGATGACGTGGTTGGCGGCCTCGGACAGCGGGTGGCCCTCGGACCACGCCGGGGCGCCCTCGGAGGACTTCTCGACGCCCAGGAAGCCGTTGGCGTCCAGGCGCAGCGCGCTGGTGCCGAGCTCGGCCAGGGAGTGCAGGGCGTCGCCGATGACCAGGCGCATGCCCGCGAAGGTGGGGTCGAGCCAGTTGATGGAGGGCTGGCCCTGCTTGAAGTAGTGCAGGTACACCCAGCGGCGCACCTGCCCGTCCACCCCGGTGACCTCGGAGGTCGCGCTCCAGTTGGTCTCCTTGACGCCCGGGGCGTAGAAGATCACGCGCTGCAGGGCGCCGATGATGTACCCGGCCTCCGCCAGGCGGGCCTCGGTGATGGCGTCGAGGTTCACCGCGTCGCGCCCCTCGGGCACGTCGGGCAGCAGGTGCCAGTCCTCCCGGGGGATCTCCACCATGTGGTAGACGCCCGGGTAGTCGCCGTGGCCCATCTCGGCCAGGCGGAAGTCGGCGCCCTTGCCCGTGTGCCCCGGGACGATGTCGTCGATGACGGAGCCGCCGTGCGCGTCGGCCACCTCGCAGACGGCCCGGAACTCGTCCTCGGTGCCGAACAGCGGGTCGATCTGGGTGCTGATCCTGTCGAAGTGCCCGTCGACGCTGGGGGTCTCCTCCCAGCCGGTGATGCCGCCGGCCTTCTTCACCGGGCCGGTGTGGATGCCGTCGATGCCGATCTCCTCGAAGGCGGTCCACAGGCGCTCGTCGGCCACGGACGCCAGGAAGGACTCGCCCTCGCGCGTGATGAGGGAGATCGGGTACGCGGTGAACCACACCGACGACGTGGAGACCGCGCGGCGGGCGTTCGGGCGGGCGTAGGGGTTGCGCCACATCGCCGGGCTGCCGGACAGCTGGCGGGACAGGCCCTCGGCGTCGGCCAGCATCGACTGCTGCACCAGCCAGGCCACGTAGGCGGGGTTGGTGCCGTCAGCGGTGCGCCGGTGCGGTGCGCGCCGGCGGCGGGTCTCCAGCTGGGCCTGCGGGCGCAGGCGGCGCGGGCGCGCCGGGTAGCGCGCCTCGTCGTAGGTGATCTCGCCCGGCTCCCCGGAGTCCTCACCGCCGGGAGCGGACGGGGCCGCGATCGGGCGCGGTGCGACGACGACCTCCTCGCGCAGCACCCCGGCCAGACCCGCGCCGGCGACGACGATGCGGGCCCGCTCCCACGGGCGCTGCTCGGCCAGGAACGGCAGCTCCTCGGCCTGCCACTCGTGCCAGAAGCGCGTCGCGGCGTCGCGCTCGCCGTTGACGCCGAGCGCGACGTCCCTGTCGATGCCGAGGCGCTGGGCCTCGGCCGGGTCGGACTGCACCCACAGGGCCACGTCGACGTGGTCGGCCAGCTCCCGGCGTCCGGCGCCGACACCCTCCAGGAACAGCCACCGCGTGCCCTCCGGCACCTCGATGGCCCCCTCGCCGCCGTGCTGCTCCCACGCCGGCGGGCGGAAGCTGACCGCCTGCCCGTCGCGGGCCGGCCGCAGGACGCCCTCCACGAGGAGGTCGGTCCAGTCGAAGAAGGCCTGCTGCCACGCGACGTCGTCGGTGCGCACCAGCACCCCGCCCTCCACCGCGGCCAGCAGCCGGTCGGCCAGGGCCGACTTGCCGCTCCCACCGCGCCCGTCGACGGCCACGACGCGGGGGCGGCCCGCCGGCACGTCGGCGGAGTGCTCCAGCAGCGCCACCAGGCCCGTGAGCGGCACCTGCCGCCACGGGCCGGCCAGCGGCTCCCCGTCGGGCAGGACCACGTCGGTGGGCACCACCTGGGTGGCGTCGGAGCTGGCCCCAGGGAGGGCCTGGTCGTCGTCGGAGGGCGCCGTCAGCACGGCTGGCCACGCTACTGGGGCCCGGGCGCCCCGGCGCGAGGAGACCCGGCCTGCGCCCGGTGGGCGGGCCGGGTCCCGGTGGGCAGGCTGAGTCCCGGTGGGCAGGCTGAGTTCCGGGTCCGGTGCCCGGACCGGGACCAGGACTGCCCACCGGGACTCGGGCTCCCCACCTGCCCGTGCCAGCGCGGCACCGGGCCGGCGCAGGCGAGGCCGACCTCGGTCAGCACCGGTGGGGCCGGTCAGCGCCGGTGAGCTGGGCCCGTCAGCTGGGCCGGTCCTGCCCCTGCAGCGCCCGGACCACCTCGGTGACGAAGGCCCCCCGGCGCTGCTCGTCCCCGCCGAGCACCGCGGTGACGCTGCGAGCCAGGTGCGGCAGCTGGTGCGGCGCCACCGGCTCGCCGCGGCGCTCGCTGAGGCCGGCGTGGATGCGGCTGGGCCACTCCCCGCCCAGCGCCTGCGCCAGCACCTCGGGCACCCGCGAGTGCAGGTGGCCGCCGGGGTGGCGCCACGGCTCGCTCGCCGCGGCGAGCAGCCGGAGCTTCGCGTGCAGGTCGAGGGCCGCGACCTCCGGCGCGCAGCCGACCGCGGCCAGCAGCTCGAGGACCACGGGCTCGGCCGCACCGGTGACGGCCACCGTCCCCGGCGCGGCCCCAGCGGTCCCCGGGGAGTCTCCTCGGGCGGCCGCGGAGCGACCGGTCGTGCGCGGTGCGGTCAGCGCCACGGCCCGGCCCCCCGGGCCGGCATCAGCCCCGGCACCGGTCGGCGCCCCTGCTCGGTCTCGTCCACTGCGTGCACGTCACCCTCCTCTGCTCGAAGGACGCCGGTGACCACCGGCACCTCCGACGCTAGGCAGGGCCCCGCGCGCCCGCCCGCCCAGCCGGGCGCGCACGGCTGAGTCCCTCGTCACACGCGCCCCGGTGGTGCTGCGCCCCCCGCGGTCGGCGGGCGCAGCGCCAGGAAGCGCGTGGGGCGCCTCAGGCGGAAGCCGAGCTGTTCGTACAGGCGGATCGCCCCAGTGTTCGAGGCCGACGCGTGCAGGAAGGGCACCTCGCCGCGCTCCCGGACCCCGTGCGCCACCGCGTGCACGAGCCGCGTGCCCAGGCCCTGGCCGCGGTGGTCGGCGTCGGTGCACACGGCGCTGATCTCCACGGCCCCCGGCGGGTGCAGCCGCTCCCCCGCCATCGCCACCAGCCGGCCCCCGCGGCGGATGCCGAGGTAGGTGCCCATCGCCATCGTCCGCTCGAAGAACGGGCCCGGCCGCGTGCGCTCCACCAGCGCGAGCGCCTCGGCGACGTCGGTCGGGTCGTCGAGGTCCAGCACGACGGCCTCGGCGTCGGGCGCCGCGCCCAGGGCGTCGGTGGCGACCATCTGCACCCCCGGCAGGTCCACCAGCACGCCCCAGCCCGGCGGAGGCTCCGGCACGTCGCCGGTGAGCAGCAGGAACGCCCGGTCGCCGGTCGCACCGGCCGCGAGGGCGGCGGCGTCGTCCCAGTCCGCCGGGGTCGGGTCCTCGGGAAGGGAGGAGAACCGCGTGACGTCGTCGGGGTAGGTCACCACGCGGCCGCGGCGCACTGCGAGCGCCGCGTGGGGGCCGTGCAGGGCGTTCCACACCGACCTGTCGAGCTGCGCCAGCTCCTCCGCAGCGAGCTGCGTCACCGCCTCCCCCACTCCGCGGCCAGCAGCTCGTAGGAGCGGAGCCGCGCCGCGTGGTCGTGGGTGGCGGTGGTGATGAGCAGCTCGTCGGCGCCGGTGGCGTCGCGCAGGCGCTGCAGCCCCTCCACGACGGTCGCGGCGGACCCCACGAAGCGCGTCGCGAGGCGGTCGCGGACCAGTGCGTCGTCGTCCTCGGTCCAGCGGCCGGGAGCGGTGAGCTCGGCGGCCTCGGCCGGGCTCGGGTAGGGGATCGCCCCGGCGGCGGTCCGGATGGAGCGCACCCACGGGCCGTAGCCGGCGGCGAGGTGCTCGGCCTCCTCGTCGGTCTCGGCGACGACGACGTCGGCGGACACCGCCAGGTGCGGCTGCGCCGTCCCGCTCGGCCCGGACGACGGGCGGAACGCCGCCCGGTAGGCGCGGGCGGCCTCCAGGACGCCCTGCGGGGCCACGTGGTAGTTCGCGCCGAAGCGCAGCCCGCGCTGGCCCGCCACGGCCGCGGTGGTGCCGCCGGTGCTGCCGAAGAGCCACACCTGCAGGTCGGCGCCGGTGCCGGGGTGCGCCTGCAGCGGCACGCCGGCGGAGGAGGTGAAGGTGCCGGCCAGCAGGGCGAGCACGGTGTCGACCTGGTCGGCGAAGGGCGGGGCGGCCGGGCCGGGGGGCGGCACGAGCTCGGGGATGGCCGCGAACCGCTGCGACGTGAGCAGCGGCGCCAGCGGGAACGGCCCCGGCACGCGCAGACCGTCCACCACGGTCCCCTCCTGCTGTTCCGGGGTGGGCGCCGGAGGCGGTGCGGGCAGCGAGCCGTCGGGCCCGCGGGGCGGGCCGCCGGGCCGCCCGAGGCCGAGGTCGACGCGGCCGGGGTGCACGGCGTCGAGCAGGGCGAAGTCCTCCACGCACGACAGCACGGTGCGGTGCCCGGTCTGCAGGGCGGCCGAGCCGAGCCGGATCCTCCGGGTGCGCCCGGCCACGAGGGCCAGGACGACGGCGGGCGAGACGCCCACCACGCCCGGGTTGAGGTGGTGCTCGGCCACCCAGTAGCGGGCGTAGCCGAACCGCTCGGCGGCCTCGGCGAGGTCGGCGCTGTTCGCCAGCGCCTGCGCGACCGTGCTGCCCGAGGGGACGGGGGTGAGGTCCAGGACGGCCAGCGGCGTGCTCACGCGCGGGTCCCCGCCGTCGTGTCCAGGGACGGGGTCGCGGGAGCGGGCAGCGGCGGCAGGCCGAGGTGCTCGCGCAGGGTGGTGCCGGAGTACTCGGTGCGGTGCACGCCGCGCTCCTGGAGGACCGGCACCACCTGGTCGACGAAGGGGTCCAGGCCGCCGGGAGTGAGGTGCGGGACGAGGATGAAGCCGTCGGCGGCCCCGGCCTCCACGAGGTGCTGGACCTGGTCCGCCACCGTGGTGGGCGAGCCCACGAACGTCTGGCGCGCCGTCTGCTCGATCATCAGCTCGCGGATCGACAGGCCCTCCGCCGCGGCGCGCTCGCGCCACGCCCTGGCGGTGGCCAGCGGGTCGCGGTGCATCCGCACGCTGGCGCGGCCCTTGCTGATGAGCTCCTCGCCGACCACCGGGTCGACGTCGGGCAGGGGCCCGTCGGGGTCGTAGCCGGACAGGTCGCGGTTCCACACCTGCTCGAGGAGGACGATGGCCGTGGCGCCGCTGACCTGCGCGCGGCGCACCTCGCGGGCCAGCTCCTCGGCCTCGGCGTCGGTGTCCGCCAGGGCGAAGGTGGCGGCGGGCAGCACGAGCAGCTCCTCGCGCTGGCGCCCGAACCGCGCGAGCCTGGCCTTGACGTCGGCGTAGAACGGCCTGCCCGCCTCCAGGGTCGCGTGGCGGCTGAAGATGGCGTCGGCGTGCTCGGCGGCGAACTCGCGGCCCTCTTCGGAGTCGCCGGCCTGGAAGACGACCGGCCGGCCCTGCGGGCTGCGGGGGACGGTGGTGTGCCCGGCGATGTCGAAGTGCGCGTCGTGGCGGGAGAACGCGCCAGGGCCGGGGGCGCGCAGGAACCGGCCGGTGGCCTGGTCCGCGACCACCTCGTCGCCGCGCCAGGAGTCGAAGAGCTCGACGGCGGTCTCCAGGAAGGAGCGGGCACGGGAGTAGCGCTGGTCGGCGGCGAGGAAGCCGCCGCGGCGGAAGTTCTCGCCCGTGAACGCGTCCCAGCTGGTGACGACGTTCCACGCCGCGCGGCCCTCGGACAGGTGGTCGAGGGTGGCGAACTGCCGGGCCACCTCGTACGGCTCGTTGAACGTCGAGTTGATCGTCCCGGTGAGCCCGAGGTGCGTCGTGACCCCGGCGAGCGCCGCGAGGATCGTGAAGGTGTCGGGCCGGCCGACGACGTCGAGGTCGTAGATCTTCCCGGCGTGCTCGCGCAGCCGCAGCCCCTCGGCGAGGAACATGAAGTCGAACCTGCCGCGCTCGGCGGTCTGCGCGAAGTGGACGAACGAGTCGGGGTCGATGTGGCTGCCCGCGGCGGGGTCGGACCACACGGTGGTGTTGTTGACGCCGGGGAAGTGCGCCGCGAGGTGCACCTGGCGCTTGCGGGTCATGGCGTGGGCTCCCTGTCGGCAGCGGCGTAGCGGTTGGCGGGGCGCGGCAGCCCGAGGCGCTCGCGCAGGGTGGTCTCGGCGTACGCGGTGCGGAAGGCCCCGCGGCGCTGCAGCTCGGGCACGAGCGCGCGGGTGACGGCCAGCAGGTCGTCGGGCAGGGCGGCGGGGCGCAGCCGCAGCCCGTCCAGGCCCGCCTCCTGCCACGCCAGGGCCAGGTCGGCGAGCTCGGCCGGCGTCCCGGCGAAGACCAGCGCGTCGCTGGTGGCCGCCAGCGGCGCACCGGCAGCCGCGTCGAGGCGGGCCAGCCGCTCCGCGGCGGCCCCCGGACGCTCGTCGAGGACGACGACGACGTCACCGAGCAGGCGCAGCGGCGCCTCGCCCAGGCCGTCCGGCCAGGCGGGCTGGTCCTCCCGCTCGCGGCGGACGGCCGCGACGAGGCGGCGCACCTCGGCGTCGTCGTGGGGGGTGAGGAACCCCAGGTCCGCGCAGCGCGCCACGAGCCGGTCGCCGGGCGGCCCGCCGGCCAGCGCCGCGACGACCGGCTGGCCCTGCGGCGGACGCTGCGTGATCGAGGGGCCGCGCACGGAGAAGTGCGGGCCGGCGAAGTCGACGGTGTGGAGCTTGGCGGTGTCGACGAACCGGCCGGTGGCGACGTCGCGGACCTCGGCGTCGTCCTCCCAGGAGTCCCACAGGCGCCGCAGCACCTCGGTCCAGTCGCGGGCCTCGTCGGCGACGTCCTCGACCAGCGCCGGGGGTGGCACCTGCCCGGCGGTGAGCGCCTGCAGCTCGGGGCGGCGGCCGAAGTGCGCGGCCTCGTCGGGGCGCAGCGACACCTGCACGCGCACCCCGGCGCGGCCCCGGGTGGTGTGGTCGAGGGTGGCGATCGCCTTGGACAGGTGGAACGGCTCGGTGTGCGTGGCCGTCGCGCTCGGCACGAGGCCGATGCGGTCGGTGACCAGCGCGAGCCTGGCCGCGAGGAGCACGGCGTCGAGGCGGCCGCGGACCCTGTCGGTGCGGTCGTCGGGGCGGCGCGGGTCGTCGGACTGCAGGCGCAGCGCGTCCTCGAGCGTCACGAGGTCGACCAGACCGGCCTCGGCCTCGCGGACGAGGTCGGTCCAGTACCGGGCGGTGAACAGCTCGGTGGGCCGGGCGGTGGGCTCGCGCCAGGCGGCGGGGTGCCACCCCGCGCCGTCCAGCGCCACGGCCAGGTGCAGGGGCACGGGTGAGGAGCTCATGGTCGGATCCGGTCCAGCGGCCACGTCCGGGTCAGCAGGGGTGGGGGCGCATCTGTTCCAGCGCGCTCCGCTCCTGGTCCTGCACCGGCCGCGGGCAGCCGTCAGGCGGCCGCGCAGTGGTCCGACGGGCGTGCCCCGGGCACGAGGTGCGCCGGCGCGGGGTGCGCTGGCGCTCGCTCGCCGAGGCGCTGGCGCAGGCCCGCACCGCTGTACGCGCGGCGGAACGCGCCGCGCCGCTGCAGCTCGGGCACCAGGGCGCGGGTGGCGGCGAGGACGTCCACGGCCGGGTCAGCCGGGTGCAGCCGCAGGCCCGCCAGCCCGGCGGCGCGCCACCCCTGGGCCAGGTCGGCCAGCTGGGCCGGGGTGCCGCAGAAGACGCGGGTGCCCTCGGGCGCGGTGCCGGGCAGCTCACCGGCGGAGCGCTCCCAGCGCGCCCGGGCGCGCTCCGCGCTCTCGTCGACCACCACGACCAGGTCTCCGAGCAGGAGCGGGGGTGCCCCGGCGGCGCGGGCCGCCGCGACCAGCTGCTGGGCGTCGACGGTGGTGCGGGGCGCGACGAAGGCGAGGTCGGCGGCACCCGCGGGCAGGGCACGGGGCCCGCGCCCCGGACGTCCGGGCAGCGCCACGACAGCACCGGGACCGCTCGAGGAGTGGCGGCGCACCGCCTGGACCCAGCCGTGCTCGTCAGCGGGCACCGGCACCCGCAGGTGGACGCCCGCGCGGCCTCCGGAGGCGGCGTCGAGGGCCTCCACCGCGCGGGCGATGGCCGACGGCTCGCTGCGCCCGGCGTGGACGGTGGGCAGCAGGCCGATGGAGCGCGTGCCCGCAGCGAGCCGGGTCGCCAGGGCCACGTCCCCGAGCTCGTCCGCGCCGGCCCCGGCGCCCTCGAGCGTCACGAGGTCGAGCAGGCCGGCCTCGGCCTCGCGCACGAGGTGCGACCAGCTGGTCGACGGGCCCGGTCGAGGGCCGCCGAGGGCGAGGGCGAGGTGCAGCGTGGACATCGGGGGACCTCTTCCGCCCCGGGAGGGGCATCGCGCTTACCGGACGGGTGGGTCCGGTCGGGTCGTCACCTGGGGCACCCCGCCGCGGAGCGAGGGTTGCCGGTCAGCCAGCCAGGGCTTGTCGCTGACGCTCATGACCTGTGGAGCGGGTGGTTCGGGTGGTTCAGGCGGTGCTGTGGATCGGGACCAGCGTGGCTGCTGGACGCGGCGCCGTCAACACCGGGCACCCTGCGCTCGCGGAGCCGGTCCGCGTCGTCGTGGGAGAGGAGGGGCCTCAGAAGGTGACGACGCCGCGCACGCGGTGACCGGTGGCGATGGACTCCCCCGAGATGGCCGCGGCGCGCGGGGACAGCAGGAAGGCCACGAGGTCGGCGACCTGGTCGGGGCTGGACTCCCCGCCGCGGCCCGGCTGCACCTCGGCGGCCGGGGTCGGGGTCACGGTGCCGGGGCTGACGGTGTTGACCGTGACGCCGCTGCCGGCGACGGCGTCGGCGAGGTTCTTCGCCGTGACGATGAGCGCGGCGTTGCGGACGGCACCGGTGGTGCCGCCGGTGAGGAAGGCGTTCTGGCCGCTGATGCCCACCACGCGCCCGTAGCCCGCCTCCCGCATCACCGGCAGCGCCGCAGCGGCCAGGCGCAGGAAGACGACGGCCTTGGCGTCGAAGGCCTCCAGCACCTGGGCGGGGTCGTCGTTGCGGGTGGCGTCGAGGGTCTGCGCGCTCGGGGCCGCGGTGACCACGAGACCGTCCAGGCGGCCGTGGTGGGCCAGGACCGCCTCGACGGCGGCCGTGGCCGAGGCGTCGTCGCGGGCGTCCAGCCGCAGCCGGGTGCCGGTGGCGTCGGGCTCGGTGGACCGGGAGGCCACCACGGCGGTGGCGCCCTCCTCGCGCAGCCGCCCGACCACGGCGCGGCCGATGAGGCCACCGCCTCCGACCACCAGCACCGCACGACCTGACAGCCCGAGGTCCACGCGTCGAGGCTAGCCGCGGGGACGTCGGGCGGCACCCGGCCACCGGCCGCAGCGGCCCCGCGGCCGACGGCTGCGCCCTTGCCAGGTGTCACCCGATGTGGCTACTTTGAGTGACACCTCAGGCACAGTGCGCACGACGAGGAGGCGCCCGATGGCCCTGACCGTCCTCCGCCCCGGCACCACCGCACCCGCCGGTCCCCCAGCACCCCCAGCACCCCCAGCACCCGGCGCAGCGGCGGCCGGTGCGCTCGCCCCGCCAGGCCGGTCGCCGCTGCGGGTGGCCGTGGAGGTGCACCAGCGCGCCGCGGGCGCAGGCGCCCTGGTGGTCATGACGCTCACCGGCGACCTCGACGCCTCGGCGGGTCCGCACCTGCGCTCGGCCCTCGAGCAGGCCCTGCTGAGGACGTGGTCGCCCCGCAGGCCGCAGGACGACGCCGCGGCAGGCGCCTCCGCGGCCGCGGTGGCGCCCGACGTGGTGGTCGACCTCGCCGCCGTCCCCACCGCCGACGCCGCCGGCGGCGGCCTGCTGCTCGCCACCCTGCGCCGCACCACGGCGCTGGGCGGGCGCGCGGCCGTCGTCGGGGCGGACCCGGCCGTCGAGCGGCTCCTCGCCGCAGCGGACACCGCGGGCGAGGTCGCCGCGCGGGCGACGCTGGCCGAGGCCCTCTCGGCGTGGAAGGCCGCGACGCCGCGCGCGGGCACGGGGCCGCTCGCCACCGGGTCCGGCGCGAGGCCCGGTCGGCAGGCGCGCTCCGCCACCGCCTGACCGGGCGCCGCTCGAGCAGCGCGCCCCGGCCCTCGCGTCAGCCGACCCCGGCCGTGCGGCGGGCGTGGAGCGGGTGCGGCACGTGCACGTAGAGGCGCGCGCAGGCCAGCGCCAGCCACGCGAAGCCGGCCAGCACCGCCACCCACAGCAGCACCGTGCCGGCCACCTGCTGGGCGAGGGCGGCCCCGGCGAGGAACCCGGCGAGCACCAGCGCCCCCAGGAGCCGCGAGCGCCGCGCCGCACCGCGCTCCCCCAGCCCGGCCCGCCAGCGGGCCTCGGCGAAGGCGCCGACCGCCAGCGCGAGGAAGCCGAGCGCGCCGACGACGATGTGCAGCAGCCCGTGGGTGCTGACGGTGCCGGAGGTCGAGCCGGGCGGGAAGCCGGCGACCGGGTCGGGCAGCGCGACGGCGCTGGCGAGCAGGCACAGCCCGTACACGCCCGTCGTCGCCGCGATCGCCAGCCCGCGGCCGTCGCGCAGGGCGCGCGCGGCGCCCAGCGCCGCGGCCAGGACCATCAGCCCCGTGAGCACGAGGTTGGTGCGCTGCAGCCAGCCGTGCTCACCGAGCATGAGCAGCGACAGAGCGTGGTGCGGCAGCTCGAAGCCGGGCCGCGTCAGCGCGAGCACCAGCCCGACCACCACGTAGAACGGACCTGCGACGACGCCCCAGCCCAGCAGGCTCCGCGTCACCGCCGCCGACCCGTCCAGCTCCCCCTGCGCCACGGCCACCACCGCCCTCCGTCCGAGCCCACCGCTCTGGTGCACCGGTGGGTGCAAGAGCGCTGGTCGTACGGTAGCGCCGGCGGGACCTCGTTCCCAGCACCCCGCCCGGAGGGACGTCGTGGCGGCTGTGACCGAGGACGACGACGGCGGCAGTCGCGAGGACCCCCGCGCCGCGCGCTCGCGCCAGCGCGTCCTGGCGGCGGCGACGGCCTGCTTCCTGGAGCGCGGCTACGACGCGACGACGGTCGAGCAGGTCGCCGCCCGGGCCGGCCTGGCCAAGCGGACGGTCTTCAACCTCTACCCCGACAAGCCCGCCCTCTTCCGCGCCGCCCTCGAGGGCTCGGTGGACACCGCCGAGCGCTTCACGGCGCAGCTGCTGGCCCACGTGCACGAGCTCGCCGCGAGCGCCGACGCCCGCGCGGGGCTGGCCCGGCTCGCCGAGGAGCTGGCGCTCACGGTGCTCACCGGCCCCGTCGTCCCGCTGCGCCGCCTCCTGGCGCGCGAGGGCGAGCGGTTCCCCGAGCTGCTCGCCGACTACCGCCGCCGGGCGCCCGAGGCGGTGCTTGAGGCGCTGGCCAGCACCTTCACGGCCCTGTCCGGCAGCGGCACCCTGCGGGTGGACGACGCGCACCTGGCCGCGGAGCACTTCGCCTTCCTCGTCATGGGCGCCGACCTCGACCGCGGCATGCTCGGCGAGCCGCCGCCCCCCGCGGCGCGGATCCGGGAGCGCGCCGCCGCTGGCGCCGCGGCCTTCTGGCGGGCCCACCGACCGGGTCCGGCCGGGGCCCCGTAGCGGTCGCCGGGACGCCGTGCGGGCCGGGCCGACCCCGGACCAGGTGGGCGGTGCTCGGAGGACGCGCCCCATCGCGGTGACCAGCCGGTCACTCCCCTGGGCCGGTCCTCCGAGGCGAGGCACCAGCACCGGTCACGAGGGGTCACCGAGCTCCTGCTGCACCGTGCGGTTGAGCCGCTCGCGCCAGTCCTGGGTGTACGTGCGGGCGCCGCGCAGCAGCTCGTCGCAGAAGCCGGCGACGTCGTCGCCGGTGACCTCCAGCGCCCTGCGGCCGTCGGCGGCGCCGGTCTCGAAGAGGCCGAGCAGGTCGTCCAGCAGCGCGACGATCGAGCGGCCGTCCCCGCCGGCGAGGTTGAAGACGTACTTCTTGATCTCGCGGTACACCACGCGGTAGTCCTCGGGGAGGGCGGCGGCGCGGGCCTCCATGGCCCGCCACTCCTTCTTCTCCCCGATCAGCTTGGTGAGCAGGTCACGCACGTCGGTCCTCCCGCAGGTCGTCGATGGTGGCGGAGACGAAGTCCCACGTGCTCCAGATGGCGGCCAGGCGCTGCCGGCCGGCGTCGTTGAGGGCGTACAACTTGCGCGGCGGCCCGCTGGACGAGGGCCGCTTCTCGGTGCTGACCAGGCCGTTCCTCTCCAGGCGCAGCAGGACCGCGTAGACGGTGCCCTCGACGACCCCGGTGAGCCCGAGCTCCTGCAGCGTCGAGGTGATCTCGTAGCCGTAGGTCTCGCCGCGGTCGATGACCTGCAGCACGCAGCCCTCGAGGACGCCCTTGAGCACCTCGGTCAGGTTGTCCAGGTGGGCCTCCTCGCCGTCAGTGCTCAGCGACGCTGAGTACCAGTACTCTGCGGCGCTAGGTACTGCCGTGTCAAGCACCGGCGGGCTGCGGCGCCCTCGTCGCACCCGGCCCTGCGCGCGCAGGGCCGTGCGACGATCGACGGCGTGGCCGAACCCCGCAAGATCGACCGCGCCGAGCGCGCCGCGCGCGCCGCAGCGGCCCGCCAGGAGGCCGAGCGCCGCGAGAAGCGGCACCGCGCGCTGGTCATCGGGCTGACGGCGGGCGCCGTCGCCGTCGTCGTGGGGGTGGTCGCCACGGTCATCTCCCTCGACGTCGCCGCTGACCGCGAGCTCGCCGAGGCCGCCACCCGGCCCATCGAGGGCGTGCAGGAGCACGGCGGCGCGCTCGGCGCGGAGCTGGGCCGCCAGCACGTCACCACCGAGGTGACCTACGACCCGCTGCCGCCGGTGGGCGGGGACCACGACGCGGTGTGGCAGAACTGCGGGGTCTACACCGACCAGGCCCAGGTGGCCGACCGCAACGGCGTCCACGCGCTCGAGCACGGCGCGGTGTGGGTCACCTACGACCCCGCGCTGCCCGAGGAGCAGGTGGAGGCGCTGCGCGAGGCGGTCTCGGTCAGCGACTACACCCTGCTCAGCCCCTACGCCGGTGTGCCCAGCCCCGTGGTGGCCAGCGCCTGGGGCGTGCAGCTGCAGCTGCCGGACGCCGACGACCCGCGCCTGCCCGTCTTCCTGCGCAAGTACGTCAACGGCCCGCAGACGCCCGAGCCGGGGGCTCCGTGCACGGGCGGGGTGGGCACGCCGGCGTGAGCACCGCCCAGCACGACGACCCGGCCGAGGACGCGGGCCCCGACGACGCCCGGTCCGGAGGCTCCGCCCTCCTGGCGGCGCTGGCGGTCTTCGCCGCCGTCGCGCTGGCGGCCGCGGTGGTGCTCGGGGTGCTGCTCGTGCAGCGCGCCGGCCCCGGCAGCGCCACGGGCGGCGGGGCGGCGGTGGCACCGGCGGACGACTCGGTGGAAGCGGGCTTCGCCCGTGACATGCAGGCGCACCACCGGCAGGCGGTGGCGATGTCGCTGTCCGTGCTGGGCGCCACCGACGACGCCGAGGTGCGCCAGCTGGCCACCGACGTCCTGCTCACCCAGCAGCAGCAGGCCGGTCAGATGCACGGCTGGCTGGAGCTGTGGGGCCTGCCGCAGACGGGGGCGCAGCCGGTGATGGCGTGGATGAGCCACCCGGACGGGGGCGGCGCCGGCCACCAGGGCCACGACATGAGCGGCACGCAGGGCATGGAGGGCATGCAGGGCGCGGACGGCGCCAGCGGCGGCACCGGGGTCGCCGCGATGCCCGGCATGGCCTCCGCCGCCCAGCTGGCCCGGCTCGAGGCCGCTCAGGGCACCGACGCCGAGCGGCTCTACCTGCAGCTGATGATCCCCCACCACGAGGCGGGCGTGGTGATGGCGCAGGCCGCGCTGGACCTGCTGCCCGAGCGCGACAGCGCCGAGCGCTCGCTGGCGCAGGCCGTGGTCAGCTCGCAGACCAGCGAGCTGGCGGTGCTGCGCACCCTGCTCGACGCGCGCGGCGGTCCGCTGGCGTCCTGAGAGCTCCGCGCGGGGCGCGACCGCCGCGCGCGGGGCGCGACGCTCGATCGGCGGTCGGGGTGGTGCCGGCGGCGATCTCCGTGCCGCAGACTCGTGGGGTGACCCCTCCCGCCCCTCCTGCCGACCGCCGACCGCGCGGGCGCCGCCGCCTCGTCGTCGTCCTGGCCGCCGCCGCGGTGGTGGTGCTCGTCGCGGCAGGGGTGCTCGCGGTCCGCGAGCTGCGCCAGCGCGGGCAGGAGGGCGGCGAGGCGGGAGCGCCGGTGGCCGGGCCGTCGTCGTCGCCGACACCGACGTCCTCGGCCGGGTGCGACGGGCAGACCGAGGGTGACCTGCGCTTCGACACGGAGATGACCGGCGCCGACGGCCAGGCCGTCCCGTACAGCGTGAGCCTGCCCGCCGACTACTACACCGCCTGCACGACCTACCCGGTGCTGTACGCGCTGCACGGGCGGGACCAGTCCAACGCCACCTTCCTGCCGGAGGCCGAGCGGCTGCGCGCGGCGGTGGAGGCGGGGGCGCTGCGCGACGTCGTCATCATCACCCCCGACAGCAACCGCGACGGCCGCTGGGAGGGCGTGTACGACACGCACTTCATCGACGACCTCATCCCCCACGTCGAGCAGACCTACCGCGTGGAGCCGGGGGCCGCCCAGCGGCTGCTGGTCGGCTGGTCGATGGGCGGGCACGGCGCGTTCCGGTTCGCGGTGGAGCACCCGGCCGACTTCGCGGCGGTGTGGTCGGTGGACGGCGCCATGGCCCGCGACCCGCAGTCGTACCTGGAGTTCCTGCCCGGGGTGCGGGCCCAGCAGCCTCCGGTCCAGCTGACCGGCGGCGACCTCAACGGCGACCGCGTGGAGGCCGTCGTGGACCTCTTCGCCGAGCAGGGCGTCGACTTCCCCTACGAGCGCGAGCCGCTCAGCCACGACTTCAGGCTGTTCGTCGAGGCCGACGAGCGGGCCGGCTGGCCCCACCTGCGCTGGATGGACTCCCAGCTGGGCGCTCGGTCCTGAGGCGCCTGGTCCTGAGGCGCCCGGCCCTGGGGCGCCCGGCTGGGCGACGACCGGGGAGACGACGGCGCCCCTCGCGACAGCACGCGGACGCGCCTCGGAGGACCGGCCTCATGGGCGTGCCGCTCCGTCACCGCGAAGGGGCCGATCCTCCGAGCCTGCGACGCCGTCAGCCTCGACGCCGTCGACCGGGGTCGTGCGTGTCACGCCCCACGTCCTTGACGTCAGGGTGACCTGACGGCCATCGTGCCGCCGTGACGACACCGACCGCCCTGGAGCGCGAGCACACCCTGCTCACCGCTGCCGCCCGCTACGACGCGCTGCGCCGCCAGGAGATCGCCGACTCCGCCGGCGTCGACACCGCGCTCGGCGACCCGACCAGCGCGCTGGAGCTGCTCGCGCTCAGCGAGGTGCTGGTGCGCAAGGCGGGCTACGGGCGCCAGCTCACCATCCGCGCGGCGCGTGCCGCGGGTGCCAGCTGGGCGCAGATCGGGCAGGCGCTCGGGGTCAGCCGGCAGTCGGCGTGGGAGGGCCACCAGCGGTGGATCGACGAGCAGGTCCGCCAGCACGCGCGCGCTGACCACCAGGGCATGGACGACGAGGAGGCGGCCGCCGCGCGCGAGCTCGCCGGGCGGAGCAGCGACCAGTGAGCGCCGACGGCTCCGCGCAGCACCGGGTCCCGGTGACCTACGAGCACTGCGACCACGTCACGGGCCCGTTCTTCCACGGGACCCGGGCGCGGGTGGCGGTCGGCGAGGAGCTGGTGCCCGGCTTCCGCTCGAACTTCCGCGAGGCGGCGCTGCGGCACGTCTACTTCACCGGGGTGCTGGAGACCGCGGTGTGGGGGGCAGAGCTGGCGTCGGCGCTGCGCGGCGAGGCCGAGCAGCTGGGCGGCGAGGGCCGCGGGCACGTGTACGTGGTCGAGCCGCTGGGCCCCTTCGAGGACGACCCCAACGTCACCGACAAGAAGTTCCCCGGCAACCCCACCCGGTCCTACCGGACGCTGCACCCGCTGCGCGTGCTCGGCGAGGTGCAGGACTGGCCCGGCCACTCCCCCGAGGTGCTGCAGGGGATGCTCGACGGCCTGGCGCGCCTGCGCGAGCAGGGGCTGGACGTCATCGAGGACTGAGGGCAGCCGGCCGTCAGCCCGCGGACCTGCGCCGGCGGGCCGCCGAGCGGGGCGGCGCGGTCCGCAGGTGCTCGCGCACGGTCGACGCCCTAGCTCCCGACGCCGACCAGGACGACGACGGCGGGGCCCGCGGCCACCTCCGGCCCGGGCAGGCCGTCATCGGGTTCCTCCCGATGGCCGCGCCGGGCGCCTCGGCCGAGCTCGCGCTCGCCCCCGCCGAGGCACTGGTCGCGGCACCCAGCACCGTCGACCTCGCCGACGCCGCCGCGCTGCCCCTCACCGGGCTCACCGCCTGGCAGGCGCTCTTCGAGCGCGGCGGCCTCCGCACCGGCCAGCGGGTGCTCGTCAACGGCGCCGGCGGCGCGGTCGGGCTGTTCGCCGTCCAGCTGGCGGTGGCGGCGGGCGCGCACGTCATCGGAGTCGCCGGACCGCGCAGCGCCGAGCGGGTGCGCGGGGCCGGGGCCCACGTCGTGGTCGACAGGAGCTCGCTCGGCGCGCCCGAGGAGCTGGCGGCAGCGGTGGGCGGCCCCGTCGACCTGGCGCTCAACCTCGCACCGGTCGAGCCCGAGCTGCTGACGGTGCTCCTGGGGCTCGTCGGCGACGGGGGACGGCTGGTGAACACCACCGTGTGGATGCCCGCGCCCAGCGACGAGGCGCGCGGCGTGCGGGGCGTCGACGTGTTCGTCCGCAGCGACGCCGGTCAGCTGGCCGAGCTGGTCCGCCGCGTCGACGCCGGAGAGCTGCGCATCACCGTGGGCGAGCGCATCCAGCTCGCCGGCCTGCCGGCGCTGCACGCGCGCGCCGCGGCGGGCGAGGTTTCAGGGAAGGTCGTCGTCGTCTGAGCCGGCCCGGGAGCGCGGCACCGCGCCGGAGGCCTCCCTCCCTCGCGACGATCAAGCACCTGAGCGCCACACCCGTCACCGGGGCGTAGCGCCCAGGCGCTCGGTCGTCACCGGGACGGTGGCCGACCGCCCATGATCACGGGCGGAGGCGAGGGTCGACGTGCACCTTGGGTCCGGCCCCGGCGCCGGGCGGGCGGTGGCCGGCCAGGACGCCGAGGACGTCCTCCAGGGCCACGGTCGCCGCCACCAGGGGGCTCGGGTCGACGGCGCCGGAGGCGTACGCGGCGACGGTGTCCTCCAGCCCCGGGGAGGCCGACAGGACGCCGACCGCCGTGACGTCGGCCAGCAGCAGGTCGCGGGTGTCCACCGGCGTCGGCTCGTGCGCGATGCCGATGAGCACCAGCCGACCGGCCGGCTCCACCAGGGACAGCGCGAGCGCGGGGACCCCGGCGCCGGTGGAGCAGTCGACCACGGCGTCGAACGGCAGCTGCGGGAGCTCCTCGCGCGTCCACGCGTCCCCGGCGCCGAGCCCGCGGGCGAACTCCAGCGGCGCACCCGGCAGCCCCAGCACGTGCACCTCGGCGCCGGCCGCGCGCAGGAAGAGGGCCACGAGGCAGCCGATGGTCCCGGGCCCGATGACCAGCGCCCGGTCACCGGGCCCGACGCCGGCGGCCCGCGCCGCCCGCAGGGCGTTGCCGCCGGGCTCGACGAGCGCGCCCAGCACCGGGTCGACGCTGTCGGGCAGGGCGTGCAGCGAGCTCGCCGGCACCGCGAGCTGCTCGGCCAGCGCGCCCTGGCGGCCACCGCGGATCCCGACCTCCTGGCGCTGCTCGCACACGTGCTGGTGACCGCGCCGGCAGCGGCGGCAGGTCCCGCAGCCGAGCATCGTGTCGCCCATGACGCGGCGCCCCACCCAGCCCTCGTCGACCCCTCGTCCGACGGCCGCGACGGTGCCGCACCACTCGTGGCCGAGCACCAGCGGGTAGCTGCTGTGCCCGGAGCGCAGGTACGCCATCTCACCGGTGGAGAACTCGACGTCGGTGCCGCAGACGCCGGCGCGCTCGACGTCGACCACCACCTCGCCGGGCGCCGCCACCGGGGCGGGGAGCTCGACGACGCCGCCCTCACCGGGCCCTGTCAGCACGAACGCGCGCACGCGCGCCCCACCCCCTGAGCAACACTGCTCGACGTCGGCACACCGAGCAGTAGAGCATCGTGCCCAGCAGCACAGGGAGGGGCTCGACGTGGAGCTCAGGAGCTCGCAGTGGTACGCCGGCACGGACCGCAACGCCTCGATCCACCGCGCGTGGATGCGCCGCGGCGTGCCGGGCTCGGCGTTCGAGGGGCGCCCGCAGATCGCCATCGCCAACACCGCCTCCGACCTCACGCCGTGCAACCGGCACCTGTCCGAGGTGGCGCAGTCGGTGCGCGACGGCGTCTACGAGGCCGGCGGCATCCCGCTGGAGCTGCCCGTGGTCTCCCTGGGAGAGACCAACGTCCGGCCCACCGCCATGCTCTGGCGCAACATGGCCGCGATGGCCACCGAGGAGCTGCTGCGGGCCAACCCCGTCGACGGCGTGGTGCTGCTGGGCGGGTGCGACAAGACCATCCCCGCGCTGCTCATGGCCGCGGCCAGCGTGGACCTGCCGGCCGTCGTCGTCCCCGGCGGCCCGATGCTCACCGGCACCTTCCGCGGCAGGCCGCTGGGCTGCGGCACGGACACCTGGCGCCTGTCGGAGGAGGTGCGCGCCGGGACGATGAGCCGCGCCGACTTCCTGGCGTCGGAGTCGGCGATGATCCGCAGCCGCGGCCACTGCAACACCATGGGCACCGCCTCGACGATGGGGCTGCTCGCCGAGGCGCTCGGCACGACCGTCCCCGGCGTGGCCGGCACCCCCGCCCCCGACAGCCGCCTGCTCGAGGCCGCGCACGCCACCGGGCTGCTCGCGGTGGAGCTGGTATCGGCCGACCGCCGGCCCAGCGCGCTGCTGACCCGGGCCTCCTTCCACAACGCCGTCGTGGCGCTGGCCGCGATCGGCGGGTCGACCAACGCCGTGGTGCACCTGCTCGCCATCGCGGGGCGGCTCGGGGTGGAGCTGACCCTGGACGACGTCGACGCGATCGGCTCGCGGGTGCCCGCGCTGGTGGACCTGCAGCCCGCGGGCCGCTTCCTCATGGAGGACCTGCACCGCGCCGGCGGCTTCCTCGCCGTGCTGCGCGAGGTCGAGGACCTGCTGGACCCGACCGCGCTGACGGTGCTGGGCACCCGCCTGGTGGACCACCTGCGCGCAGCGGAGGTCCACGACCGCGAGGTCATCCGCCCGCGGTCGGCGCCGCTGCTGGCCGAGGGCGGCATCGCGGTGCTGCGCGGCAACCTCGCCCCGGACGGCGCGATCATCAAGCCCGCCGCCGCGTCACCGCACCTGCTGCGCCACCGCGGGAGGGCGGTGGTGTTCGACTCGGTCGAGGACTTCCGGGCGCGCGTGGACGACCCGGACCTCGACGTCGACGCCGACTCCGTCATGGTGCTGCGCGGCTGCGGCCCGAGGGGCTACCCGGGGATGCCGGAGGTGGCCAACATGCCGCTGCCGACGAAGCTGCTGGAACAGGGCGTGCGCGACGTGGTGCGCATCTGCGACGGGCGCATGAGCGGCACGGCGTACGGGACGGTGGTGCTGCACGTGGCGCCGGAGGCCGCCGCCGGGGGCCCGCTGGCCCGGGTGCGCACGGGCGACTGGGTGGAGCTGGACGTCCCCGGGCGGCGGCTGCACCTGGACGTCGACGACGACGAGCTGGCGCAGCGCGCCCCCAGCCCCGAGAGCGCCCGTGCGTACGCGGCGCCCCGGCGCGGGTGGGAGCGGCTCTACGTCGACCACGTGCTGCAGGCCGACACCGGCGCCGACCTCGACTTCCTCGTCGGCTCCAGCGGACCGGAGGTCAGTCGCGAGTCGCACTGAGCCGGGGCTCAGCTGCGGCGGCCCGACCTGGCCGCGGCCACCGCGACCGCACCGACCAGTGCCGCCAGGCCCGCGGCCAGGCCCCAGCGGGCACCGCCGACGGCGGCCAGCGCCCCGGCGCGGTGCACGCGCACCCGCGAGCTGCCCAGGGCCAGGCGCCCGAGGCGGGAGTCGACCCCGGCGCCGGCCTCGAGCACCGGGCCGGTCGGGGTGATCACCCGCGCCACGAGGCCCGCGGCCGCGAGCTCCTCGCCCACGCGCGCGAGCACCGCGGCGCTGGAGCGGCCGCCGCGCACACCGGCTGCGGCGGCCGCCTGCCGGACCCCCGCCACGAGCGCCCTGGCGTCCGCGGTGGTCACCCGCAGCTCGGCGCCGTCACCCTCGACGCGCACGTCGAGGTCGTCCACCTGCACCAGCAGGTCGGCGCTCACGCGCAGGCCCGCGGGCAGGAGGGCCGCGCGTGGCGAGGGTGCGCTCATCCGCGGCTCGCGTCCTCGGCGGTGGTGATGCGCAGGGTGCCGTTGAGCCGCCAGGTGGCGCGCGGGGCGTCGGGGCCGGTCTCGCGGGGCACCTCGACCTCCATGCCCACGAACTCGTAGTTGATCGCGGCGCCGCGGCCGGTCAGGTAGCTCCACATCTCCCGGAAGAGGTCGGAGAAGCTGGTGGTCTGCTGGCTGGTGACGTCCGAGGTGCCCGAGGCCGTGCGCGCCGAGGCGGCGCTGGCGGCGGTGCCGGAGCTCGCGGGGGTGGTGGTCATGTCTGGCCTTCCTCACGGGGGTCGGTCGCGCCTTGCGGCGCCGACCACAGACTGACCCGCGCGCGCACCCCTCGCCACTCGCGCGAGGAGCCCGCGGGTGCGCCCGGCGGCCGGGCCGACCGCTCAGGAGTCGAAGCCCAGTCCGGCGGCGTCGAGCGCCCGCAGGAAGGGACCGCGCCGGCCCTGCCGGTGGTCGGCGCGGTCGAGGGCGGCCCGGGTCAGCGCGATCCCGACCGAGGCGAAGGGCTCCGGCGGGAAGGGCAGCGGCCTCCGGCGCACCATCTCCAGCTGCGTGCGCTCGGTCTCGGTGCCGGCGAGCAGGTCCAGCAGCACCTCCGCGGCGAAGCGCGTCGCGCCCACGCCCAGGCCGGTGAACCCTCGTGCGTAGGCGAGCTGCCCCCTGCGGGCGGTGCCGTAGTAGGCGGTGAAGCGCGTGCAGGTGTCGATGGCCCCGGCCCAGCGGTGGCTGAACCTGACGTCCTCGAGCTGGGGGAACATCGTGAGGAAGTGACTGGCCAGGCGCTCGAAGGTGGCCGGGCGGTCCTCGTAGCGGGAGTCGACGCGCCCGCCGGGGTGGTGGATCGCGTCGTACCCGCCGAAGAGCACGCGGTCGTCGGCGGACAGGCGGGCGTAGTGGAACTGGTTGGCCAGGTCCGTCAGGCCCTGGCGGTGCTGCCAGCCCACGGCGCGCTTCTGCTCGGTGGTCAGCGGCTCGGTCATGAGCACGTAGTCGTAGACCGGCACCACCATCAGCCGGTCGCGGCGCAGCAGGGCGGGGAAGACGCCGGTGGCCAGCACCACCTGGCGGGCGGTGACGGCGGCGCGGGCGGTGCGGACCACCTGCCGGCCGCCCCTGGTGCTGGGCCCGTCCAGGCTCGTGACCGCCGAGTGCTCGAAGACCCGCACGCCCAGCTCGCGGGCAGCCCGGGCCAGCTCGAAGACCAGGCGGGCCGGCTGCACCAGGGCGACGTCGTCGCGGTCCCACCGGCCCGCGAGGAAGGTGGGCGAGTCGATCTCCGCGCGGGTGGCGGCGGCGTCCAGCACGTCGGCCGCCCCGCTGCCGGAGGCGCCCTCGGACAGCCCCTCGGACAGCCCCTCGGACAGCCACGGCACCTGGTGGGGCTCGACGGCGACGGACAGGCTGCCGGTCCTCTCGAGCTGGCAGTGCAGCCCGAGCTCCTCGACGTCGCGCGCCAGCGCCTGGAGGTTCTCCCGGCCCAGGCGGGTGAGCTGCTCGTGCTCGGCGGGCCAGCGGTTGCGGCTGTTCTCCTCGCCGTGGGTGGTGCTCGCCTCGCAGAAGCCGCCGTTGCGGCCCGAGGCCGCCCAGCCGACGGTCTGGGCCTCCAGGACGACGACGCTGCGGCCCGGGTCGCGCCGCTTGGCCAGCACCGCCGTCCACAGCCCCAGGTAGCCGCCGCCGACCACCACGAGGTCAGCGGAGGTGCTCGCCGTGAGCTGTTCGGCAGCGGGCGGCGGCGGGGCCTCCTCGAGCCAGAACACCCGCTGCTCGCTGCCCGCCAGCGCCTTGCTCACCAGGGCCGGGTCGGGCGCGCAGCGCTCCCACACCGTCGGGGTCGCGGCCACCACACGCGGATGCTGCCACAGCCGGGCCCCGCGGCGGCCCGCCGTGCGGTCGCCCGGGCGGCGCAGTGACGAGGAGCGGTGCCGACCACCCCAGACCGGACGTGACCCAGATCACACCAGCCGGGGCATGACGGATCCGGGCCCTCCTGACTCCTACCTGGTGTCGCGCACCACCGGCCAGACCGGCGGGCGCGCCACAGCCCACAGGGCCGGCCCCCAGCGCCGGCACGGACGAGAGGACGCAGACCCCATGTCGCAGACCACCTCCAAGACCACCACCGCCGTCGTCCCGGCCAGCCCGGCCACCTCCGGTGCGCTGAGCACCACCCAGGGCTCCACCACCATCGCCGACACCGTCGTGTCCAAGATCGCCGGC